>QHZO01000365.1 GCA_003224695.1 Acidobacteriota bacterium | reverse complement strand
CAAGGGACAACCTACGGCGGACCTCTCTGGACTGTTCCGGTGCTGGGCGGCTCGCCTCGCCAGTTGGGCAACCTTGAAGCTCACAGCGCCGCGTGGTCTCCCGACGGAGCGAGGATTGCCTACTCCAAGGGGAACGACATCTTCGTGGCAAAGAGCGACGGAAGCGAAGCGCAGCGGCTTTTGACAACGGGCGGAACGTCTGAAGACTTCCGCTGGTCTCCCGACGGAGCCATCCTGCGCTTCACCGTCAACGATCCCCAGACCAATAACCGCTCTATCTGGCAGGCTTCCTCGGACGGAGGCAATCTTCATCCCCTGCTTCCGGGTTGGAAGAACCCACCCAACGAATGCTGTGGCGCCTGGACGCCCGACGGAAGGTTTTTCGTTTTTCAGGCGACACACGAGGGGACAGCCAACGTCTGGGCACTACGCGAAGGCGGCGGCCTTTTCCGGTCAGGCGGTCGCGAGCCCGTGCAACTGACAACCGGGCCAATGAATATCGGCAATCCCGTCCCGAGCCGGGATGGCAGGAAGCTGTTCGTCCAAGGCTGGCAGCCCCGCGCGGAATTGGTGCGCTACGATGCGAAATCGGGACATTTCGAGCCTTACCTGTCGGGGATCTCGGCGATGGGGCTTGACTTCTCTCGCGATGGAGAGTGGGTCGCCTACAATGACGGCGCCGATGGCACCATGTGACGAAGCAAGGTGGACGGAACCCAAAAGCTCGAACTGGCTTTCCCGCCCATGGAGGCTTACCTGCCTCGATGGTCCCCGGATGGCAAGCAGCTTGCCTTCTTCGGCCATCCGCCCGGCGAGCCCTGGCAGATTTATGTTGTCCCTGCCACGGGAGGGTCACCGGAATTGATCTATCGCAGTCCAACGAATCTGGCGGACCCGAATTGGTCGCCGGATGGCAAATCACTGGTCTTTGGAGAGAACGCGCCTAGCAATCAGGGGTCAGCAATCTACACGCTCGATATGAACACGCGAAAGGCCACGAAACTGCCGGGGTCTGACGGCCTATTTTCTCCCCGCTGGTCTCCCAAGGGACGGTACATCGCAGCCATTACGCTGGACTCTTTAAATATCATGCTCTTTGATCTCACAACTCAGAAATGGACTACGCTGGCCAAAATGTTTGCCGCTTACCCCACTTGGTCCCATGACGGGCGCTATTTGTATTTTGACGGGATGCTCGACGACCAGGAAGGCTACTTCCGTGTGCAGGTCCCCGATGGCAAATTGGAGCGCATCTTCGTCCTGAAAGGGTTTCAGGCGGCTAACGGGGCGTTCGGGAATTGGACCGGGCTTGCCCCGGACGAATCTCCGCTGTTTGTCCGCGACGCCAGCATCCAGGAAATCTACGCCCTCGATGTGGACTTCCCGTAGCAGAACGCCGACGCTCCGACTTGCACCTCTCGGAGTCCTCCTGCTTCCGATCACTTTTCCATAACCCACAGGTCGGCCCTGCGGTCGGGCTATGTCGCCGAGCGCGCCCGGATGGCGCGCAGAGCCCGCAGGGCCTCGCTTGCCACGTCGCCGTTCGAATCGCGGGAGAGCCGCTCGAGCAGCGGAATGCTGGTCGCATCCCCTGACGCCATCAGCACGTCGCACAACTTCATCCGGACGGTGGAACTGCGGTGGTCGAGGTAAGGATAAAGCTGGGCCAGAAATCCGGGTTTGCGCGCCAATTCCACAAAATAGCTCTTGGCGACGTCGCCGTTCATTCGAGAGCCGAGCTCGTCCACCATCTCGGCGAGATAGTCGTTTCGGCCGAGCGCGGTCAGAGCGAAGCCCATCGCCAGGCGGGCTTCTGCATCACTCTCGCTCCCCGCTGCCTTGAGCAAGTCCGGAATAGCCTTTGGGTCGCCGGCGCGGGCAAGCCCCTCCGCCGAAGAAATGCGCAAGCTCTTATCGCAGCTCCAGAGTGCTTTCAGGAAAGTGGGAACGGAAACGGGTTCGCCGAGGTAAGCGAGGCCCTCGAGAGATTTCTCTCGGGTTCTGCTGTCCGAAGCCGAGTCAAACATGGATTGAAGTTTGGCCAGCGCCTCATGGGTGCGCAGGATGCCCACGGTGACGGCGGCATCGAGACGAACATCTTTGTCAGAGGAATTGAGCAAATCCAGGAGTTGGGGGCCGGCAGACGTGTCCCCGATTTTCCCGAGAGCGCTGAGCGCCTCGCGAGAGAGGTCCACGTCGGTCAGGTGCGCGGCTTTCACCAGGTCTGGAACCGCCGCGCGAGCGTGGAGCACGCCAAGGCCTCGCGCGGATTCTCGCGCCACGCGTCCCGAGCTCATGTCGGCGAGACCTTCACGTAAGGCCTCTACAGCCTTAGGGTCGAGAGCGATGCCGCGGTCCACTTGCGTTGTGTCAGGGATGAAATGGCTCATGGCGCGTTCCCAGTTTTTCTTCATGAATGCGGCAAAGCCCGTCGAGGGTGTCTCCCCCGTGTAGTAGCCAACTATGCCTTCAACGGCCAGGCCGCGCGTTTCGGCATCAGTGTCCTTCATCACCGTGGTCAACGCGTCCAGAGCAGCGGGTTGCCGAAGCGTGGCCAGGGCAACCACCACCTCGCGGCGGACTTTCGGTTCAGGGTCCTTCAAGGCGCTCACGAGCGAGGGGATGACGGAGTTGTCTCCACTCTGGCCCAATTCCCGCGCGGTCTTGGCTCGAATTTTGGCGTCGGAGCTCTTAAGCCCCTCCGCGGCGGGCGTCGTAGTTTGCGCGCAAGCGTCAGGCAAACTAAATGCGGACATTGCAACGAGCAGCAGAGCCAGAATGGCCGATATTCTCAAGATTCACCCCAGATTTTGCAAAGTATGTTTCCCCCGTTTCTCATGCTTCAGTATAGAGCAATCCCGTGCGGGGTTGTAAAGAGGAGGCGCTGCGCTACCTCGCTCGAGGAACCGATGAAGAAAATAGAAGTCTCCTGCATAAGTGCGAAGACGCACAATGCTGCATGGAATGGCCCCTTACCTTTCTTGGCGTTCTTGGCAGCTTCGCGCCTTGGCGTGAAACTGTTTTGCTTCCAGAGACTATTTCGCAGCTTCAAGGAGCGTAGAGTTGTTTCGTTCCAGGCTATTTTCCGGGATCGTTTCGGTCCGGTCTCGGCCGGAGCCGGCCCGTGAACTCCTAAAGCCCCGGCGAGATACCGTTGCTTGCGCGGTTCAATAATCTTGGCAGAGATAGCCCCACCACAGCCACTTTGATGACGTCGCCGACGATGAACGGATAGAAAGCCAGGATGAGGGCCTGGCGAAAAGTCGTGCCCAGGAACTGATGAACCCAGACGATACCGCAGGCGAGAATCAGCAGGTCGCTGGCGACGAGCGAGGCGGCGAGAGTCAATGTCCGGCGGCTCGCGCCGCGCTCAACCATCCAGCCGATGAAAGCTGCCGCTAGCGGATAGCTCCACAGGTAACCACCTGTCGGGCCCATGAGATGAACGATTGTGGATGCGCCGCCCGCAAACACCGGCAGCCCCGCGGCGCCTTCGGCAAGGTACAGCGCCTGGCTCAGAAATCCACGGCGGCTGCCGAGCATCGCGCCGGCCAGGATCACGGCGAGCGTCTGCAGCGTGATCGGTACGGGCGTGTAGGGCAGGCGAATTTCAAGCTGCGCCGCCAGAGCTGTAAACAGGCTGAAGCCGATGATCCAGGCGGAGTCGTAGGCCGCGGTTCGTGATGGGGCCCAGCAATCCACCAACACCGATGACGAGGTGTGTCTCATCGCTCTCCGGAAGAAGCCGTGTTCCCCTGTTGCCCGGGGCACGGTCGGATGAATTATAGCTGAATGTGCGGGAGAAAGGCGCGCTCGAAATTCGCCAAGGGAAGTCTTACGACGGAGCTCATGATTTGGCGATACGGCCGGCAAGCTGTTTGAGGAGTTGCGGAAGGTCCCGCGCGAAGGCCGAGCGCGCGAGTACCAAGTCGCATCCGCCCTGCCGAGCCGCTTCGATGAGCTCGCTTTGAACGTGTGACACGAAGCCGCAGATGGTGCCGCGCCAGGCTGGATTCGCCTTTAGCGTGAGAACGGCCTCAACGGCCCGACCGGAGCGATGATTCAAGTCAATGATGACGGCTTTGGGCTGAGTCGCTTCGAGGCGGGCGCCAAGGTCTTCGATTGTCGCCGACCCGACGGCGATGCCCAAGCGGCGCGCGGTTTCGCTGATCTTCGAGGCGAAGAGCAGGTCGTCCACGACGACGAGAATCGGTAATGGAGAGCTTAGATTCAAAGTGTGCGAAGTCGAAATTGTCGCCAGGCAGAGGCGCGAATTTATGCTAGTGCACTGTGTTAGCCGGTCCGATTTGAGCCGTTGTCCTTTCCCCTCATCATCCACTATACTCTCGCATCCGCAAGACTAGGTGAGCGAGGGCGTATCCATGAGGCCGGTGGCCAGAAATTGATTTCGTCGAATTGTGAGGCTGAGAAGGAGGTGGGCCCATGAAGCGATTGGCTCGAGCCGTTCTGGTTCTCGTGGCCGCGGGCTTGTTCGTGGCTCGTGCGCCGGGACAGGACTGGAAGGTCCAGGCCGAAAAGAGGAAGCTGAAGAACGGGCTGGTCGTAGTGGTCTCCGAAGAGCACTCGGCGCCAACGTTTGGACTTTGCATTGCATACGGAAGCGGCTTCCGGCTGGAGCCGGAAGGCCGAACCGGCTTCGCGCATCTTTTCGAGCACATGATGTTCGAGGGCACGCCCGAGGCTCCCAAAGGCGTCTTCGACCGCGTGATCGAAGGCGGCGGCGGCTGGAACAACGGCGACACGCGCTACGATTTCACCGAATATATCGAAACGGCTCCCATCTCCGCGCTTGACCCGGTGCTGTGGCTCGAGGCCGACCGGATGAAGGCGCTGGATTTTTCTCCCGCGAACCTCGACAACCAGCGGAAAGTGGTGGAAGAAGAAGTGCGCGTCAACGTCCTCAATCAGCCTTATGGCAGCTTTTACTGGCTCGATTTGCCGCAGAAGGCCTTCACTAAATATCCGAACGCGCATAATTTCTACGGCGACTTCAAAGACCTCGACTCCGCCAACATCCAAGATGTGGAGACTTTCTTCCATCACTACTACGTCCCGAACAATGCGGTTCTAGCTGTGGTCGGAGATGTGAAAGCCGACGAGGTATTTGGGAAAGCCGAGAAATACTTCGGCGACGTCCCTGAAGGCTCTGTCCCGCCGCGGCCGGATGTTTCCGAGCCTCCACAGGACGCGGAGCACCGTTTTACCGAGGACGATAAACTGGCGAAGGTCCCGGCGCTGGCAGTCGGCTACCGGATGCCGCCGCGCACCTCGCACGACGCAGTGGTGGGCGCATTAGTCGGAGAGCTCCTTCACAACGGCCAGGCCTCTGCGCTCTATCAGGCCCTGGTGAAGGATAAGAAAGTTGCGATCAACGTCGAAGGCGGCGACAACTGGCCGCTTGGGAATCCCTTCGAATATAACGGCCCGACGCTGATGACGTCGTTCATAATCTACCCGCCGAATGTTTCGGAAAAAGATCTGTTGAGCGCCTATGACGCGGTGATCGGAGAGCTCGCCAGCCAGGGGCCCTCCGAGCAAGACCTGGAAAGGATACGGACGAAGATGCGCTCCGACTGGTACGGACAATTGGAAATCCCCGTCGAACGCGCCTCCATCCTTTCCCACGCCACGCTTTTTGATGGCGACCCATCCCACGTCAATGAAATCCCCAACGAGCTGAACCGCGTAACGCCGGCTGAAGTGCGCGAGTTCCGAGCGAAGTACCTGGTGCCTTCGAACCGCACGATCATTGACCGCGTCCCGGTTAAGTCCCCCCCGGGCGGTGAAGGAGGGAGTGAGAAATGAAGTTCCGCGTCCCAACAATTCTTTGTTTGACCTTGACGCTGGCGGCCTTTTCTCTCGCCGCCGAAAAGACCGCGCCACTCCCCAAAGACCTTCCGCCTTACGGCCCCCTGGTGCCTTTCCACGCGCCTCAGGCACAAGTGAAGAAACTCGCGAACGGGTTGACCTTATGGCTGGTACCCCGTCCGGGATTTCCGAAGGTCGCTCTGGTCATCGCCGTGCGTGGCGGGCTGGCCTCGGACCCCGCGGCGCGGCCGGGGCTCTCAACCCTCATTATGGATACGATTGACCAGGGAACGCGCACGCGCACGGCCAAGCAAATCGCTGAGGAGCTTCAGGCCGCAGGCGGTGATTTGTCCGGGACTCCCGCGGCGGATGACCTGGTGATGGCGACCGACGTCCTAGCTTCGAAAACCGACGCCGCGCTCACAGTCCTCGCGGACATCGTTCAGAACGCCTCCTTCCCGGCAAGTGAGGTGGCTTTGGCCAAGCGGAACGCCGCCGATACGCTGCGAGCTAACGAATCCTCGCCTTCCTTTCTCGCCAACCGCGCCCTGGCGAAAGCGATCTTTGGTAGCAACCCTTACAGCGTCATCTCGCCGACCCAGGCATCCATTGCGGCGACGACGCCGGAAGAGCTGCGCCGCGAATTTGCCCGGCGGTTTCGCCCGGACCATGCCCTGCTCGTGGCGGTGGGAGATTTCGATGCCGACGCCTTCACTGCGACCATCAAGAAACTGCTGGGGAACTGGAAAGCGCCAAGCTTCGCCGCCGAAACGCTTGCGCCCAAACCAGCGGCCGAAAACCCTCATGGCATTTATCTCGTGAGCCGTCCGGGTTCCGTTCAAACCACGCTCAGGCTCGGGGCTTTGGGTCCCCTGCGCAGCTCGCCGGACTACGCGCCGGTCGAAGTGGCGAATGCCATTTATGGCGGCATGTTTGGCTCGCGGCTGATCCTGAATATCCGTGAGGACAAGGGTTACACATACTCGCCCGGCTCCTCCGTTCAAACTTACCGCAAGGCGGGGACGCTGGTGACGCGCGCCGATGTACGCAATCCTGTGACCGCCGCTTCGCTCAACGAAATTGACTACGAATTGAACCGCATGGCCACCACCTCGCCGAGCGATGACGAGATGACCCACGCCGGGCGTTACCTGGTCGGAATTCAGGGGTTCGTGTTTCAGTCGCAGGAGTCCGTGGCACGACAGCTTGCCGCGGTGTGGGCAGCGGGACTTCCGCCGGAAGAATTGGAGCTGGAAGGCGAGCGGATCCAGAAAGTGACGGCCGAGGATGTGGCCCAGGTGGGGCGAAAATATTTTTCCGCCTCGCGCCAGACGATTGTGGCGGTGGGAGAAGAGAAGGTCATCCGCGAGGAATTGGCTCCCTTCGGATTGACGATTCACGCGGTATCGCACTGAACTTCGCCGCTTCTAAGATGTATCCTGAGGACTGAAAGCTGACGGGGCAACCCGGGTTTGCATTAAGTTCGCCAACTTCACCAATTGGTGCTATAATGTCGGGCATGAAACGCGCCACCGTTACGATTCCTGATGACTTGGCCGAAGCCATGGAGGGCTTCGTCCGAGCTCAGGACGCCCCACCCCCACTCACCGCGGTCGTTCAGGCAGCGTTGCGTCAATTCCTTACCGCCCGCGGGTTCCTGCCATCCCGAGGGGCGCTTCGAATCAGCCCGGCACGGCGCGGGAGCGGCCGGTCTGATGTAAGCAAGGCGCACGACCGCTATCTTGCAAAGCGATGAGGCGAGCGGTCCTTGCCGATACTGGCCCGTTGTATGCTGCAGCCGACCCCGATGACGCTTACCACCAAATGGCTCGTCGGCAGTTGAGACGGCTGGGTCGCGAAAGACGAGACGTGATCCTCGCCTATCCGACACTCTGCGAGGCCTACACGCTGGTTCTTTATCGGCTGGGGAAAGAAGCCGCCTCTAACTGGATCAAGGACGTCTTGAGTGGCGTGTCCCTCCTCAATCCAAGTTCCGATGACTACCACGCGGGCGTCCAGAAGTTGTCCGGCTTCGCGGACCAGCCGATGAGCCTGTTCGATGCCATTGTTGCCGTGTTGGCCCAACGGTTGGGGGCTGAGGTTTGGACCTACGACCATCACTTCGACCTGATGCGCGTTGCCGTGTGGCGTTAAAACGGCACCGCGAAGGGGTCTAATGGCGGCATCCTCCGTCTTTTAAGAAAAGAGACAACAGTTGATGTCCAATAGAACCCGGATTCGGGAATTTATATCGCGCGACTTATTGTCCGCAGGCTTTCGAATCCAATATAATCCGCGCTCAAGCCGAGATTCGAAGAGGGAAATCAAGTACACGGGAGGGTTTTATGCGCCGTTTCACTTGGATAGCAGGACTGCTTGTGGCGAACGTCATGGCGGCCGAGTCGGCGGGCCCGGTCACACCTATTATTGGGTATTTTGACGGGGGTTCTCAGACGGAGCGTCAGTGGGAAGAGAAATTCCGCGCCCTGCCCGACCCCGCGAACCTGCGTGCCACCATGCAACGCCTGTCGGCGCGGCCTCACCACGTGGGCTCGCCCTACGACAAGGACAACGCGGAATGGATTCTATCCAAATTCAAAGAGTGGGGGCTCGACGCGCACATCGAGGAATTCGATGTTCTGTTCCCGACTCCCAAGGAGCGCGCCGTCGAGCTCGTCGCGCCGAGCCACTTCACGGCGACGCTTCAGGAGCCTACCGTCACCACGGACCCCACCTCCAGTCAGCATAGCGAGCAACTGCCCACCTACAACGCCTATTCGGTGGACGGTGAAGTGACCGCACCGCTTGTTTACGTCAACTACGGCGTTCCCGATGACTACGAGCAACTCGAGCGGCTGGGGGTTTCGGTGAAAGGAGCGATCGTAATCGCGCGTTACGGCGGGAGCTGGCGAGGCATCAAGCCAAAGGTCGCGGCGGAGCACGGCGCCGTCGGCTGCCTGATTTTTTCCGATCCTCGTGATGACGGCTACTTTCAGGGCGAGACGTTTCCGCAGGGCGCTTGGCGCCCACCGGAAGGCGTCCAGCGCGGGAGCGTCATGGACATGCCGCTCTATACCGGCGACCCTCTCACGCCCGGAGTGGGCGCGACCAAAGAGGCGAAGCGCCTCGACCTCAAGGACGTGAAAGTATTCTCGAAGATTCCGACCTTGCCCATCTCTTATGGCGATGCAAAGCCGCTGCTTGCGGCGCTCGGCGGGCCCGTGGCGCCCGAGAGCTGGCGCGGCGGACTTGGCATTACGTATCGTGTTGGCCCGGGTCCGGCGAAAGTTCACGTGAAGGCCGTTTTTAATTGGGATATCAAGCCGATTTACGACGTGGTCGCCAGGATTCCCGGGAGCGTTTTCCCGGACGAATGGATTATCCGCGGCAACCACCACGACGCCTGGGTCAATGGCGCCGAAGACCCGATTTCGGGCCAAGCGGCTTTGATTGAAGAGGCGCGCGGGCTGGCAGAACTCCTGAAGCAAGGATGGAAGCCGAAGCGGACCGTCATCTATTGCGCGTGGGACGGCGAAGAGGAGGGCTTGCTCGGCTCGACCGAGTGGGCCGAGGAACATGCCGACGAGCTCGAAACAAAAGCTGCGGTGTACATCAACTCGGATTCAAACGGGCGCGGCTACCTCGGAATGGAGGGGTCGCACACGCTTCAAACTTTCATCAATAGCGTG
>QHZO01000093.1 GCA_003224695.1 Acidobacteriota bacterium | reverse complement strand
TGCCAATGGCGCCGACCACCCGGCCCTCCTCGTCCCGCAGCGCCGAGGCGTTGAGGGCGGTGGGGATGACCTCGCCAGTGGCAGTCCGCGGGTTGAGCCGGGCGTTGAGGGTGACCCCTCGCTCCACGACCTCCCGCAGCGCCGCCAGAAAGGCACGCGTCTCGTCGGGCGAGATGATGTGCGACAGCGACTGCTCAATCAGCTCGGGCGGGCGGAAACCCAGCAGGACGAAGACGGCGTCGTTCGCCTGGAGGATTTTCCCGTCCAGGTCGGAGACGAACACGGGGTCCGGAGCGTTCTT
>QHZO01000094.1:14303-18652 GCA_003224695.1 Acidobacteriota bacterium | reverse complement strand
TCCGCGGCCGGCGGCACAACGCCGAAAGCAGGCCGAGATTTGCAACTGATAAATACCGGGCTTCTGAACCTCGCCCAGCACGGAGATCCCCTGCGTCGCGTACTCTTCGACGAAGACCGTGACTTGCGGCTGGTTGAAGAGGCGCTTTTGGACGAACTCGCGTTCGATGAGCCTCTCGGTTTGTTCGACGGTGAGTCCGGATACGGTCACCATACCGAGCAGGGGCAAGGAAATCTGTCCCGCCAAGTCTACGCGCACTTGGGTTTTAAAATCCGGTACGCCGTACAAGCTGACATCCAGCAGGTCGCCGCCGCCGATCACCAACCCATTGACCGGGGCGGCGGCGCCAGCCTTCGTAAGCGTGGTCTGAGGCAGCGTGGCGACGGCTGGATGGCTTTCGGGCGAACCGGCAGGATTTTGGGCGAGGCTGTCAATCGCCAGCAGGACAGAAAGTCCCACCACGACGAGCGAGAAGGGTTTGGATATCATAAGCAATCCCCGATCATTTTCGGTGTGGCTGCTCCTGTGGGCTTAGCGTCGCAACCCGCCAGGGGACGGGGAGGGGCAACCTCGAAGCGTGGCATTCCGAGTGTCCACCACGAGCCGCGCTTGGCGCACGATCGTCGGGTAATCGTAATCGGAATGGTCCGTGACGATGACGACGCAATCGTGGGCGCCGAGATTGTCCAACGGAACGCGTTCCATCTGCAGGTTGTAGTGACGTCCTTTTAGGAGCTGCGGGAAATAAGGATCATGGTAGCTCACCCGGGCGCCTTGCTGCTTCAGCAGCTCGATGATGGTGAGCGCGGGGGACTCCCGCACGTCGTCCACATCCTTCTTGTACGAGACGCCCAGAATCAATATCCGGGAACCGGCCAGGGGCTTCTGGACGCGATTGAGCGCCGCCGCAATCGCGTTCACAACATGGTAGGGCATGGAAACGTTGATCTCCCCCGCCAGCTCGATGAAGCGAGTGTGGAAGTCCCACTGTTTCGCTTTCCAAGAGAGGTAGAACGGATCCACCGGGATGCAGTGCCCGCCCAGACCAGGCCCGGGTTGGAAGGGCTGAAAGCCAAAGGGTTTCGTCGAGGCAGCGTCAATAACTTCCCAGATGTCAATTCCCATGCGCAGGCACAAGAGCTTGAGCTCATTCACCAAGGCGATGTTCACGCAGCGATAGATGTTTTCAAGCAGCTTCGTCATTTCCGCCGCGGCGGGCGTGGAGACCGGCACAATGTGCCGGAAAATGGCTCGATATAACGTTCCGGCCAGTTCGCTCGCCCGTTGGCTCAGTCCGCCAACCACTTTGGGGATGTCGCTGCGCGCGAAGGAGTTATTTCCCGGGTCTTCGCGTTCCGGCGAGAAGGCAACATAAAAGCACTTGCCCTCTATTCCTTCATCGTCATGCTGGGCGCGCAATCCGCTGGAATTTTTCTCCAGAATTGGCACGAACACCTCCTCAGTGGTGCCGGGATACGTTGTGCTTTCGAGCACGACGAGCTGGCCGGCCTGAAGGTGAGGCGCGATTGCGGCCGCCGTATTGGTTATATGACTCAAGTCGGGCTCGCGCTGCTCGTTGAGCGGAGTCGGGACGCAGATGATGATCGCGTCCATATCGGCGACTTGAGAGTAATCCACCGTCGCGGAGAACTCCTTCGCCCGCGCCAGTTGCACTTCACTGGACGGCACGCGGTAAATGTACGACTCCCCTCGGGAGAGCTTTTCGACTTTTTGGGGGTCTATATCGAAGCCCGTCACCGGAAAACCCGCCTCGGCAAGGAGCAGGGCGAGCGGCAGCCCAACATAGCCGAGTCCGATAACCCCCACGTTGGCCGTCCGGTTTGACAGCCTTGATTCGAGCGAGTCAACCTCACCCACACGGGCGGAAACTACAGTCTGCACAGTCGAACTCATCGGATGTTCTCCTTTTAATTAAATTAGAGTAGTCGTTTCGATACGGAAAGAAGGAGAATCAGGAAACCCTAGCCCTACTGTTCCTAATTTCGGTGGCGTATTTTTGAACCTCCGCACCCGGCGCTTGGCACCACCTTCTCCACCTCAGGGCGAGAGGGGAAGGAGAGGGGGGACGGACAAGTGCAAACGTTACGTCACTGTATTTTCGAGAACCAGCGCTTAGGCGGCATTGCCGAGGCGCTTCGACTGATCCGGACTGTAGTAGCTGTGGTAGTACCTAAAATCTGCGGAGTCTAGCTGCGCTCCATTCAGCACGAAGCCCGTGAGGGGCGCATTGACCTTGAAGAGTGCATCCTGTGCGCGCTGGAAGGTATCCTTCCCAACCTCACCTGCGCGGATAACGAGGATTACCGAATCCGCCACAACCGACAGGCGGAGGGCATCGGCCACCGGCAATAAGGGTGGACTGTCAATGATGATATGGTCGAATCTTTGACGCCAGCTCTCGACTAATTCCTTGAAGGTGGACAGCAGCAATTCAGTATCCTCCGGCTGCGTAACGGGTCCGGCCGGGAGGATGAATAGGTCGGGAAGGTTGGGGAAGCTGCAGACGGCCTCTTCGAACGCGACGGATTTTTTCAGGAGCGCCCCTAACCCGGCGGTCGCATTCAACTGCATGGCCAGATGTATCCGCGGGCGGCGCAAATCGGCATCAATGAGGAGGACCCGCCGGCGCAGGCGGGCGAGCAGAATCGCCAAGTTCGCACTGACCGTGGTCTTACCCTCCGCCGCAAGCGCGCTCGTGACTTGAATCACCACGGGGGGCGTTGGCTGCGAGAGCAGGAGCGAGGTCAGAACACTCCTATACGATTCTGCGGCTAGCGACATTGGCTCGAGGAGGCTCACCAAGGCGCGATTTCTGTAAATGCTGAGGGCAGGAAGGTTGGCCGGCGCCCCGTTCTTACTGTTGGCTTCTAGCAGCGGCAAAGCGCCCAGCACAGGCAGTGGCGACAACAATTGGACCTGCTCTACGGTGCGGATGGTCTTTTCGTTGATCTTTTCCAGGCCGAACGCCAGGCACATGCCGCCGAAAAGGCCGAAGGCGAGAGAGAGTGCGACATTCCGCACGAGATTCGGTTCGGAAGGGAGTTTCGGCGCCCGGGCGGGATCCACGATCCAGATATTACTCGATTTCAGGCTGGCAGTGATGCCCAGTTCCTTCTGCTTTTGCAAAAGATCTTCGTAGAGTTTCCGGTTCGTTTCGAACTCATGCTTCAATATTTCCGATTGGACCGCATGGGCGTCCAGGTCGTCCGCCACTTGTTTTTGCTTTTCGAGCGCCGCGCGAAGCATCCGTTCGCGTTCCGCGGCACTGTGGTACTCGTAGGTTAGGCGGTCGCCGATTCTTTTCACTTCCGCGTCTATCGAACTGCGCACCTGCGAGAGTTGGCTCGACAGCTCCGCCATTTTCGGATTGGTAGGACCGAGCTGAACCGAAGCCTGCGCATTCTGCCTCTCCAGGTCATCCTGTTGCGCCCGCAGTGTCGTCAGCAGGCTGCCGGGCTCGAGTTTTGCCAGCAGCTCCGGCTGTCCCGAACGCGCCAAGCGGTAGCTGACTTCCTTCTGAACTCGGTCGGCTTCCGACGCGGTAAGTTCCTTATTCAGGTCGGCCAGTTTGGTGGTGACAATGTTCTGCTGATTGTCCAGGCCTAAGATCCCATTTTGCTTTTGGTATTCCATCAGCTTCTGCTGCGAGTCTTCAACCCTGGCTTGCAATTCCTTCAATTGATTCGTCAGGAAGGCCGAGATTTGCTCGCTCACCTGGAATTGGCTCTGATAATAATGATCCACATAATCTTTAGCCAGGCCATTTACAACATCGGCGGCCAGTTGCGGGTCTGGGCTTCGGAACCTGATCTGAATGAGCCGCGTACCCTTGACCTTCGAGATGTCCAAGCTCTTGTGAAACAGCTTCACGAGTCGGTCTTCGTTGACGGCCTTCGCGCCGCCGATGAACATCGGGTTCTGGTCGAGGCGGAGGTCCTGGATGACTTTCAGAGCCAGCGCGTCGGTCTGCAAAATGCTGATCTGAGTGTCGATGGCCGCGCGGTCTTCGGGATCTTCCAGCAGGGATGTGTCCACCCCTTTGAACCCCAGCACGCCGCTGTCGTTGTCGCGATGGAAGACCACAACCATGCGCCCCACGGCGTCGTATTGTGGTTTCATGACAAGCGACGCAACGGTGACAATTGCCACCACGGCGAGCGTGAAACCGGCCGTTATCCACTTGTGGGGGCGGATAATACGCCACAGAGTCGAGGCCAGCGCCTCATCCGGCGCGCCGACTACCCGCTGGACCCTGGGGCTTGGTACCTTGGGCGGTAGCCTTGGCTCCGGGCGAGAAAGGTCCATCCGCACAGATTCGGGCGCCAGTC
>QHZO01000094.1:0-14271 GCA_003224695.1 Acidobacteriota bacterium | reverse complement strand
CTCCTTCATGGCGCCAAGATTGTCGGACTGAGGTTCGACCTCGTACACCAAATGGTCACCCTCCAGGGCGGCGTAGGCAACCCGCGCCCGATCGCTTTGCGGACCTTCAATCGCCCACGTGTTCGCGCGCGCTGTGAGCTTCATCTGGCTCCGCGCGCGCCACCACTGATTGACCTCCCCTGGAAGAGCGATCCAGACTCTTCTTTCGTCCCGTAAATTAGCGAGATGGCCTAGCAGCGATTGGTAAGTATCACGCGCTCGCGCCTCCGCAACGTAGTCGGGATGAGCGATAAAGCTGGCGAGGCCGTGCCTCTCCATGATCCGCGCAGTCTGGTGTTTCCAGAGAGCGGTCGAATACTGATTGAGAATATGAAAGAGGGAATAGTCCTGGGTGGTCGTCACAGGCAGCTCCAGGATCCTTCCGAGGAAGAAGGGCATCACCGAGCAACAGCCGCCCCTTTGTGCCTCCAGATGGCCGACCGAGGGAACCGACATGTCGTAAGAAAAATCCAGGGCCCCGAAGCTATCGAGGTTGCGGTAGAGCACCCCGGAACGAAAACCTTGGGCTTTCCAGTCTTTGCCGTAAGCGTTGATTCGCCCGGCGCGAAGCAGAAATTGTTTTTGGTCGTCGAACAGGTGTCTGTCGTGATTCAAATCGTGGATATTGATTTCAAACCCGCGCGAACGAATTTCCTCAAGAAAAGGCCGCGACCCATAGGCATCGTCGAGGTCCATCAGGCTGTAGCAAGCGTCCCTGCCGGCCTCGCTTTCTACGTCGTGGGTCATGATGGCGCAACTGGGGGCTCCGTTCGGCCAAAACCAGATGAAGGGGATTCTGTCGGCTCGTTCAGCTCCAAGCAAGAGAGCCATCAATCGCTCGAGGATAAGCTCGACGGTGGCATCAACCGGCCACTTCGGGAAAGGGATCCCTTTCCAGTTCTTCAGTCGTATTCTTTGCGCATACCTACGCATCCATATAGGTAAGAGGGGTCTAAGGGCGTAGTACGCGTGGTGCGGGAGACGTCGGCCCAAAAGCCCCGCGTCCTTTTGATCGCCGCTCGAAGCATAGCGCTCGTAGCGCAAGTTCTGGATGATTTCTGAGGGATTGAATGTCAGCCGGAGTGTGTCTTCGCTCCGCTCGACATCCCGGATTGCATCATAAAGCTCATCCGTAACGTGTTCCGCTGGGGGATCGCCAGTGCAGTGTCCGTAACAAATCACGTCCCGGCCAAACCGGAAATAGCCGCTACCCGAGGACGGGTTTCCGGCAAGTGTGAAAGTCACAAGACTCTCCGGACAATGGTAATAATCGAGGAAGGCCGACTTCACGAGACTTCGCGGGATTCGTTAGTCCCCGCTCCGAAACGCCTTTCTTCGCCAAAGATACTTCATCAATGACTCGAGCCTAGGCGATGTGCCTGTAGAGCAGCCGGCCCGCGGCGGTTAACACAACATTGGGCATATGGGCAAAGATGGGCTTCGCCACCTGCATCAAAAAGCCTTCATCCACCCTGCGCGCGTGAGAAACACAAATTCTGCCGTAAGTCAGCGTTGACCGGGCCGCGCCAAACTGGTCTTTGAACCGATTGAGTCCTTCATTAGCGGCATCCGAACGGCCAAAATCCAACGTGTACAAGCCTTGTTCCTTCGATTCCTGGATGGCCTTCCAGAACAAGAACGGCATGCCACCTAGATGGTGATAGCGGGCGTCAGAGCAGCCATATTTATACACAAGGGTGTTGCGGTGGCTCAGAGTCAAAATACTGGCTATGGGCACCCCGCCATGGACCGCCACACGGATCGTGAGTTGATTGCGAAGGGAGGCAATCAGGTTCCGAAACCACTCAACGGGTTGAGGAGGCAGGTTGTGCCGCCGGCGTGTCAGCAAAAATAGGCGGAAGAATTTGCTCAAGAGCCCCTCCGAATTTCCTTCTTCATAACCGAGCCCTTCACGTTCCGCCCGTCGAATCTTTCTTTGAATCGAATCCTTTTGAAATGCTCGAAAGAGTCTCTCCAGAGGCGGCCTGAGGTCGAGCGTGTGAATGTTGAACAGGTTGCTCCGCTCCATGGAGAATTCCTCGATCAGACCTGACCGGAGCGGGCGAACCTCGATGTATTTGAGTCTCTCCTCGTTGAGAGATCGGTGCAATGAACTGAAAATCTCTTTGCAGTCCGCTGGACTTTCGACCAGCGGGTCGCAGTGGTCGGAGAAGGGCAGTGAAACCAGGCGGCATCCGATCAGCCAACTTCGGATGCGACAAAAGGCGATCCCGTTCGTCAACGTGGCTCCCGGCGGAGAAGTTGTGAAGACGACTGGTTCATAACCGTATGTCCGGTGGAGCCCGCGAAGCCACCCGGTCGTATGAAAGACGGAGGCGCGCGGGTGCCGCTCAACGAACTCTGCCCAGCGTGTATCTTCGAGCGGATTGATCTTGTAGGTTGTCAAGGTTATGGCGCTCACCTGGTTCAAGCGACTAACGCGGAGGCGGATTCATGCGAGAACGGCTTGTCTGGCCGTATTGTTTTGATGAAGAACGTCAAGCAGAATGGCCACGATACGGAAAGCGGCCTGCCCATCCCACTTTTCCGGAAGCGGATGGGGACCGGGCTTCCTCGCAGTCTGACGACGAACGGCCTCCTGAATGCTCTGCTTGTCCGTACCGGCGATGAGATTGGTTCCTTTTTCTACGGTGATGGGCCTTTCCGTGTTATTTCTGACCGTCACACACGGAATCCCGAGGCAGGTGGTTTCCTCCTGAACTCCGCCGGAATCGGTCACCACAAGTTCGGCGTGCTTCATCACACAGAGAAAGTCCAAATAGCCCATCGGCTCGGTAAAGAGGAATCCGCCGCAAGCCGTCCCAGCCGCCGTGCTCTGGAATTGGCGTTCGTTATCATGGGCCCCAGCTTGCGGCTGCACGCCGAATTCCTCAAGGCGTCTTCGTGTTCTGGGATGTACGGGGAAGACGATGGGCTGACGCGCGGCAAGTTCTGCCAGCCCATCCAAGATGTCCTGAAAGGTCCCCGGGTCATCAACATTCGACGGCCGATGCAGCGTCAGGAGCGCATAGGGACGCATCGCTGGGCGGTTGCCATTGCTTTGGCTTGGGCCCTGTGCTCGCAGCTTCATTTCGTCCAGGATGGTCGAAGCTTCGGCTTTGTCTTTGAATGCCAGGAGCGAATCAATCATGGTGTTGCCGACAAAATGGATCTTGTCGGGCGGAATTCCCTCGTTCCGCAGATTCTCGACCGCGCTCTTTTCGGTCACAAAGAGCAAATCGGAAATCTGATCGGTGAGAAGTCGGTTGATCTCTTCGGGCATCGTCCGATCGAAAGAGCGCAAACCCGCTTCCACGTGCACGATCAACGGCCCGGCGCCGGCCGAGTCGCAGGAGATTTTGGCGGCGACCAACGCGCACGCAAGCGTCGAATTCACATCCCCGACCAAAATCACGGCCTCCGGCCTCTCAACCAGGAGCAGCGGCTCAAATTTCTTCATCACTTCCGCCGTTTGGAAGGCGTGTGATCCCGAGCCGACGCCCAGGTAAATGTCCGGTTCCGGAAGGCCAAGATCGCGGAAGAACGCGCTGGACATGGCATCGTCGTAATGTTGTCCCGTATGGACTAGCATGAACTGGATCCGTTCTGCCCCCGATGGATCCTCATCGGCAGACAGCCGTGAAAGCTTTTCGTTGCGCTGCTTCATGGCGGCGATAATCGGCGCGGCCTTCATGAAATTTGGCCGCGCGCCAACGACGATGAGAGTATTCATTTTAAGTGCTGGACAGGCGCGATTCCGAGGCCGACCCTTCCGCGGCTGCGGCCACCTGGCCCGGATCAATTTGCTCCCTGGTGTGCGGCAGAGGATGCTTCGGCTGCAGAAGGCGAACGATTTGGCTGACAACACACTGCAAAATCGTATCCGGGCGTTTTGCCGGCCTCTCGCGACGATTTCGGCGCGCGATGGCGATCTTCGTCCGCACGTCTTCGACGCTCTCGAGCAGTACCAGCCGGCCCTGGCAGGCAAGATATTGATCTACGGCCCCGATCCGCCCGCGGAACACGCTATAGACGGGAACGCCCAAGGCCGCCGCCTCCCGGTTCATTGTGCCGCCACCGCTGACTACGAAGTCGGAATTCCAGATCAGATTGAGGCCATTTACGGCCCGCTCGGGAATGCGCATGGTGCCTCTCAAGAACAGAACGGGCCAGCGCTCTCTTAACTCGGTGGCTTGCTTCTCGTTTCGCGGGACAACGACAAGTTTTACGTCGCCAGCCTGGCTCAGATACTTGATGGTCGCGGTGAAGAGTTCGTCGCTCTGCTCACTATGATAGTGCGCTTCATTTGCGGGCGGACGAAGCGTGGCCACGATGTCGTGCTCCTGCAATCCCAAAAGGGGCCGGACGGTGTTGTCCGGAATGAACCGCGGAACATAGACGTCTTCCTTGATGCCCGGGTATTTCAGAATTCGCTTCGGATCTAATCGGATATCCGCGTTGGGAATCACTTCCGGACACAGCAGCCAGGTAGGCCGGATGAAAGCCCAGCCCCTCGAAAACTCATAGTCACCCATGAACAGAGACGGAATCCCCAATAACCAAGACACCGCCAACTGAGAACGGGAACAAACCGCCACCGCCAAGTCCGGTCTTTCGCTCAGGACGGTTGGGAACAACTGCATGGCGCGAAAACCCAATCCCACCAGCTTCCAGAGTTTGTTCTTTCCGAAGTGGCGACCGATGAGTTTGTAATCGAGGTGAAAGAAGTTGGCCAGCTCGCGCACCTGAAAACAGTCACGCGCGGTGAGCACTACGCAACAGTTGAGCTTTTCCAGCTCCTCGATGATGGGGATGAAAAAGGGAACGTGGGGCGAGTTATCCAAATCGATCCAGACCTTTCCCCGAACCGCTCCCGCTCGATGGCTTTCCGTCTTGGCCGGCACACGGCTCCGGGCTAAAGCCGGCACCGATTCTTCAAACTTCATATTCGGATTCCAGCGTTGGAAGTTGAAGGAATAAAAACGGTCTCAGGCAGCGTGCTCTTCCCATGCGGCGCATGGAACCTCCCGCGCAGTTCGGTCACTGGCTCGACGTGTCTCAAGAGATGCAACCACTTCTCCAGCAATACGTTTCTGCTGCCGAGCCTTGAGTTGCGGATAAATCGGCAGAGACAAGACTTCCGCCGCCACCTTTTCTGCCACTGGGAAATCCCCCGCTTGGTATCCCAAGTTTGAGTAGGCTCGTTGTAGGTGGAGGGGTGTCGGGTAGTGGATCTGGGTGGCGATGTTAGCCTGCTCGAGGGACTCCCGGAGTTGATCTCGGTTCTTAACGCGAATTACATAAAGGTGATAAACGCTCTTGCTGCCTGGTGAGATACACGGCAGGACTATCGTATCAGTCTGCGACCGGAACAACTCGTTGTACCGACGGGCAATGGCCCGCCGTTTCTGGTTCCACTTCGGCAAACGAGGCAGCTTGGCCCGGAGGATCCCGGCTTGGAGGGCGTCGAGCCTGCCGTTATATCCCTCGATTTCGTGGTAATACTTCCGCCGTTGCCCATGGTCGCGCAGCATGCGGACTCGGTCTCTTAGCCCCTGATCATTGGTGGTCACCGCGCCGGCCTCGCCGCAGGCTCCCAGATTTTTCCCCGGATAGAAACTGAAAGCCGCCGCCAGTCCCATCGAGCCCGCCTTCATCCAGCGCCCCGCTCTTTGAGAATCGTAGGCGGCCCCTTGGGCCTGACAAGCGTCTTCGATCACCAACAAGTTGTAGCGCGCGGCGAGATCCAAGATGGGGTCCATGTCCGCCATCTGGCCGTACAGGTGAACGGGAACGATCCCTCTGACCGGCCGCTCCGTCTTCAGATTCAACAATCCCCCGGTCGTGCTGTCGAAGCGGCATTGCGTCTCCAGGTATTCCCGGAGCCCCCGCGGGTCCAAGTTGTAAGTGTGCTCGTCAATATCCACAAAGTCCGGCCGCGCGCCTGCCTGGGAGATAGCCTCGGCGGTCGCAATAAAAGTGTTCGGGACGGTTATAACAATATCTCCCGGCCGCACGCCGGCCGCGATCAAGGCCAGCCGCAAGGCGTCCGTGCCGCTCCCCACGCCGACGCAATATTCGGCTCCGCAGAATTGCGCAAACTCCGCTTCGAATTCTTCCACCATCGGTCCGCCAACGAAGCCTGCCGTCTTCAGCACGTCTCGAAAGACCGAGACCAGTTCTTCCTCCAGCTCGAGGTGGGGTGTCACGAGGTCCAAGAATGGAATTCTGCCGTCTCCGATCATGCCGCTAGCCCCCGCTCCTCCCGGATCAGGCGGAGCAGCCGGGCTGGGTTTCCCGCCACGATCGCATTGTCCGGCACGTCGTGAGTCACCACACTGCCCGCGCCCACCAAGGCGTTTTCCCCGATGACAAGATTTGAGAGAATCGTCGCGCCGGAGCCAATGGAGGCGCCTTTTTTGACCAGGGTCGGCTCCACTGTCCAGTCTTCTTCCGCTTGGAGCCGGCCGTCCGAGGCGATGGCGCGGGGATAACGATCATTAATGAAGGCAACGCTGTGCCCGATGAAAACATGATCTTCAATCGTCACGCCCTCGCAAACAAAGCTGTGGCTCGAGATCTTGCAATTCTTGCCCACCTTGGCGTTTTTTTGAATTTCCACGAAGGCGCCAATCTTCGTGCCGTCCCCAATGGCGCACCCGTAGAGATTGATGAACTTCGCGAGCTTCACATCTTTGCCCAATTGGACATCCGGAGCGATGCACTGATACAGGTTCATAGCCTGACGGTCATTCCTTTGTTCTGCAACGATTCGTCAACGGCTTCAAGCATGCTAACCACGCGCAAACCCGCGCACCCGTCATTGATCGGAGTTCGGTTCTTCCATATGCAATCAATGAAGTATTCCAGCTCGACTTTCAAGGCTTCGGTCTGTTCGATTTTGGGCGCCCACATATCTCCGGAACGATAGCTCACCAATAAGTCATATATGTCGCGGCCGTTTTTCACCTGAACGCCCCGGTCATAGACCTTGATCTTTTCATCGGCCTCGAGGTCGTTCCAAACCAGCATCCTTTTCTCTCCGCCGATCAGGGTTGTGCGCACCTTGACCGGAGAGAGCCAATTGACATTGAGGTGGGCTATGACGTTCCCGGGAAAATAGACGGTGATAAAAGCAACGTCCACGTGACCGTTCAAATGCTTCTCACCCGTGGCCACAACCGCCTCGGCTTTCTTGGCGATCAGGTAGTCCATGATGGACAGATCGTGCGGCGCCAGGTCCCAGGCGACGTTGATGTCGTGTTGGAAGAGACCGAGATTCACGCGCATCGAGTCATAGTAGTAGAGATCTCCCAGCGTGCCGTCATCCATAAGCTGCCGAATTTTCCTCACGGCGCCGGTGAAAAGAAACGTGTGATCCACCATGATCTGGAGCCGCTTCCTCGATGCGAGCTCGATGAGCTCCTCCGCCTGTTGCGCCGTCGAAGTGAAGGGCTTCTCGACAAAGACGTGCTTACCATTTTGCAGGGCCGCTTTCGCCAGCTCGAAGTGGGCCCAGGCCGGGGTGACGACGGCGATGGCATCCACTTGCGGCGACGTCAGCAACTCCGAGCAGTCAGTTGTCAGCTCCACGCCGGGATAGGCTTGTCTTGCGCCTTGGAGACTCCCGGGGTCCTTATCGCAGATGGCTACAAGATCGCAGTCTTTGAGACTATGGAGATTCCTGACGACGTTCGGACCCCAATAGCCATAGCCGATGACACCGAAATGTAATTTGGCCGCGGCTTTCGATGGCTGCTCGTAACAAGCCAAAACCGCCGGGGATGCCATGTAGTCCTCTCTTGGAGAATTCGTCTCGCGATGACGGACGGCTTACCTGGTCAGTGAAAAATGGTCTTTGACGCTGCCATCCTGGGCGCAGCCTGCCTGCGCAGGCAGGCGAAGGGTCCGAGCATTAATTTTCAGGCAAATACGCGGATGCATCGAGGAGCTTACCCTGAGCCCCTTCTCCCGCTCTGCGGGATCAGGGCCGTTCGCAGCGGGAGGGCGAACGGGCTCAGCATAACAATTTGGCCTTTTCAGCAACCAGTTAGTAGGCTCCTTGGCAGGACAACACCGCCCGCGGAGTTTGCAAAGCAATCCGGAGATCCGACCCTAGCGACCATGTTCTGGCGTATCGGAGGTCCAAACGCACCATGTCGTTGAAATTGAGCCGGCTTCGGCCCCTCACCTGCCAGAGGCCTGTGATCCCCGGCCTGGCCTCCAACACGCGGCTCCGGTGCCAGGGTTGATAGACTTCCACCTCATAGGGAATCGGCGGACGGGGACCAACCAGGGACATCTCGCCCCTGAGAACATTGATGAATTGCGGCAGCTCGTCCAGGCTGGTTGTGCGCAGAAACTTTCCCACGCGTGTGACGCGCGGGTCGTCTGGAATCTTGTAGACCGCTTTCTGATTCCCGTTTCCCGGCGTTGAGTCGGCTGCTCCCGCGATGAGCCGCCTGACATATTCCCGGTGAATGCCCGGGTCGTTCGCACACTTCATAGATCGGAATTTCAAAAAGGTGAAGCGCCGACCGTACCAACCGACCCTTTCTTGCTTGAAGAGGATGGGTCCCTTTGATGTCAACTTGATGGCCAGCGAAATGGCGACCCACAACGGCGAGCCAAGGACCAAGGCGAGCAGGCTTCCTGCAATGTCCACCAACCTTTTCACGACATAGGCAGCTCTTTGCTCCTCTGACCGCTCAACGAGGTCCGGATAAAGTACTTTGTCAGCTGGCCCTCGAGAGTCCGCTTGGTCCCAATCGTCCGGAAACGTATAGAATGAAAGATGAATCTGACCAAAACGCTCTGCACCCAGGTCGTCACGGAGCTCCGCCGTCACCTTGGCTCGTATCAAGCTTTCCGGCGCACAGCCGTTCGCTTTATTAACCTCGGTGAAAATCGCCCCCAGGACCCCGCCTTCGCGATACCATCCCACGATGTCGGTGTCCCTTGTGCATTTGTAAAGCGCCGCCGCGATTCTGCGAAGTGTTCTTTGCCCTTCCTCTGCTCTTCGAAGGCTTTCCATTTCTCCCAGCATTAACAGAAAGCCTTTCCCTGAACGCTCGGCTCGCTTTCGTTCCCAACACAAGATCCTGCGGAACACATCCTCAGCCAGGACCTCGTAACGTTGCCGATTCACAGATATGCTGCGTCGCAAAGGAGATTTGGCGAGTCCCGGAAGATCGAGCCGGTTTCTCAAGCGGCTTATCATCGAGGTGCTGAGTCTCTTTGTCATGGAGTTAAACATACGGGAGCCCACATTCCCTTCAATTAGGATCCACGGGGCAAAGAAGCCACGGCATGCGCCCCCTTGATCGCTGGCGCGCGAGACAGCCGACGCTCAAGTGTCTCTACTTGCGTGCGAAACTGGCTCTGCGTCGCCAGGGCTCTCCCCCGCGCCGGAAGAGCCCGCTGATGAGCCTTGCTCCGAAGTTCCCCGCTCCCGGTCAGCCTCTCCGATATTCGGTCTTTCGACCTCTTTGCGGAGCCTCTCCAATTCTTTTTCGAGGGCCATCATCTTCAGCTCGCGGCCCACGACCATTTCCTCAAATTTCGCCAGATCCAAAATCTTCTCCTGCAGCTCACTTTTGGATTTCTTCAAGTCGCGGACGGCCTGCTCGTACTCGGGCATGTCGTGTAAGATGCCCATGACGCCAATTACCTTGCCGTCCTTATCCCGCAGGGCCGAGGTTTTGAGGGTATACGGCGCGACCTCGCCCTGGGCTCTCCGCGGGTTGAGCCGGGCGTAGCGGACGGCGCTCCGCTCCACGGCTTCCCGCACCGCCGCCAGGAAGGCGCGCCTCTCCTCCGGCGAAATGGTGCGCGACAACGATTGCTCAATCCGGTCGGCCGGACGCAAGCCTAGGAGGGCGAAGACGGCCTCGTTAGCCTGGAGGATTTTCCCATCCAGGTCGGAGACGAAGACGGGGTCCGGCGCATTCTTGATCAGACTTTCGGCGTAGGCCCGAGCTTTATCCAATTCGCGCATGGCGCGCGGAATGCCTCCAACCTTGTGCCGGAGGCTAGTCGGCAGGCGGCTTACGGTTCAGATAGCTGCGACGCTGAATCGACTGGTTAGCGTGTGTCTCCGCCAATAAATCTGTATTGCTGATGCTGAGGGATTACGACGGTCGGGCGAGCCCAATCCTCAGAGGGAATAGAGATGACCCAGGCACTGTCCACTTCGACGGCGACCGAGCGCTTGAGGAGAGCCACCGACAGCACGAGACGGTGCGCACCCTTGAAGTCCACCAAGATTCCCTCGAGCCCGCGAAGAGGTCCACATTCCAGTCTTACTCTCCGGCCAATTTGAAGGAATGGCCAGGGATAGTTGGGCAGGCCGGAATGAACCGCCGCTTGAAGGGCGGTAATTTCGGATTCGTCAATGGGAATCGGACGTCGGCTCGTCCCGACAATCCCAGCAACGCCGGGTGTCGTAAGGATAGGTAGCCGATATTGCGGGTCGAACCGGCAAAACACATAACCGGGGAAAAGAGGAAGTTGAATTTCCTTGATTCGGTCCGACCAAGCCCGCCGCGATTTGTAGAGGGGGAGAAACCACTCGTAACCTTTGCCACTCAGCGCCGCTGAAACGTTATGTTCATGACGACTCTTAACGCGAAGGGCAAACCACGGAAATTGTCCGTTCCCCGTTTGCATCGTGATGTCCGCACAGCTCAAAGGGTTGACCTACTGTTTCCCAAATCGAGGCGGGGCAATTTTGGATAAGCTACCGCCCTTTCAGTCCCATTCCTGCTCCCGCTTAGGGACCGGATCGTAGCCGTCGGGCCTCACCCTTGCGCGATGAAGCCCACCTTTCCTGGAGTTGGGCAGCCGAGGCTTTCCGGCTTGCCGGACTGAGTTCGTGCCTTCCCTCGCTGCCAAACTCAAGACTCAATAGGTGAGCCCACTCGACCAGATCAAATGCAGCAAGAACGTTCGCTTCGTGTGAGCTTCCCCCCTTTATAGGCCAGCAAGAAACGTGCCATCGCGGAGTCCTGTGTGAGTCGCGGCGTGGTGTTGGCAGGCGCAAACACAATTAGAACCAGGTTAGACCAGCTAATTCACGAGGTTAGAGAGTGATACCGCCGTTTCTGCGGGTCGGCTCGAGGCGGGATTACTGAGGCCTGCGAGAGATTCGATTACAGAGAAATCCGGAGGAACGCCATGGTTGTGGCATCAAGACCATGGTCCGGCTGCCATAAGGGCCCGCGGCCAAAACCGGAGGCCTACCGGCAAATCATGCGGCGCGGACTTCTCTGAACCGCCGGGCATCGATGCCGTATTGCTTTATCTTGAGGTAGAGAGTCTTGTAGTCGGTACGGAGGAGTCGCGCCGCCTCGCTCTTGTTTCCGCCGGTAGTGCGAAGGGCCGTTTGGATCGCCTGTTCCTCGGCCTGCGCGGCGGCTGCGACGCCAATTTCCTTCAAGGAGCAGCCCACCCCTCGGGGCTGCTCAGGGTCTGCGACCGGCACGGACGCGGGCCAAAGGGCGGTCATCGGCGGCGCGTCAACGGGGATGACCGATAGGTGCTCCGGCTCAATGACCTCCGAGGCGAGGAGGATCGCCCGACGAATCACATTCCGAAGCTCCCGCACGTTCCCCGGCCAGTGATGGCGCAGAAGAACGTCCTCCGCCGCTTCGGAGATTTTATGACAGGGGCGTTCGAGTTCCACGGCGGCTTCTTGGAGAAACTCATTCGCCAGGTCAAGGATGTCGTCTCGGTCTCGGAGCGGCGGCAGGGTGACTCGGAACTCGTTCAGACGGTAATAAAGATCCGACCGGAACCGGCCCGCCCGCACCGCTTCCTCCAGGGGAATATTCGAGGCGGCGATGATTCGGACATCCGCAAGCACCGGTTGGGTGCTGCCCAGCGGCTGGACCTGTCGTTCCTGCAACACGCGCAAGAGCTTTGCCTGCACCGGGAACGGCAGGTTGACAATTTCATCGAGGAGCACAGTTCCGCCCTGGGCAAGCCGGAAGTGCCCCGCCTTTCGCTGAAGCGCCCCGGTGAACGCGCCCTTTTCAAAGCCGAAGAGCTCCGACTCGACTAGGGTGTCGGGGATCGCGCCGCAATCCACCGCCCTCGACCAGGACCGTGAGCGGGGAGTCCGCCACGCGATGGATCTGCTGCGCTACACGTTCCATCTTCCCGCTGGGGTTCAGCATCCACCGCATGGGGCCTGCGCCGGCGGGGTTTGTCGCGCGGCGGTCGCGGGCGCGCTGTTCGACGACGGCCTCGAGCTCGTTGATGTGATTTTCGATCGCAAGCTGCCGTTCCTTGTCCTCACGGCTTAGCTGGCGCTGGTGAATGGCCCGGCGCAGCGACCCGACAAAGTAATCGCAGTCAATCGGCTTCGTGATGAAATCGAAGGCGCCGCCCCGGAGGGCGTGCACCACTAGCTCGTGTTCGACGTGCCCGGTAATGATGAGGACCGGCGTCTCAGGCCGGAGCTTCCGGATTTCGGCCAACATCGTGAGACCGTCTGTGCCCGCCATCTTGATATCGGCGACGATTGCATCGTAATCGCAGGCAGCGACCCGATCCAGCGCGGCCGCGGCCGAGTGGGCTGTGTCCACTGTTACCCCGTTCATTTGGAGCCGGAGAGCCTCCGAGAGCGCCTTGAGGAGCGCGGAGTCGTCATCCAGGATGAGCACGGAAGGCTGGCTCATACTACCCACCCAAAACTCCTGCGGCATGATTTGCAACTAAAAGGAACTGGAGACGCGATCCTCTACAATCCGCTCCAGCTCACTGGCACAGCGCTCCAGGGCCAACTGCCGGTCCTTGGCCCGGCGGCTTAGCCCGCGCGCCAGAATCGCCTCCTCGAGCGACCTCACGAAGTAATCCCGGTCAATTGGCTTCTGGATGAAATCGAAAGCGCCACGGCGGAGCGCCTGAATCGCCAGGGCATGCTCGTCGTGTCCGGTGATCATCAGGACAGGCGTGTCGGGCCGCCGCTCCCGGATCTCGGTCAAGAGCACCAAGCCGTCCTTGCCCGGCATTTTAATGTCGGTGACGATGGCGTCGTAATCTTGCGTGGCGATGCGGTCGAGTGCGGCGGCGGCGGAATTCGCCGTCTCCACGGTGACCCCGCGCATGCGGAGCCGCAGGGTTTCTGGGAGCGCCTCGAGCAGCGCAGAGTCGTCGTCAACGATGAGAACGGTCGCACCCATCATGCTGCGGAAGCCTCCTCCGTCCCAAGTGTCGCAGCGCGAGGAAGGCGGATGACGAACGTGGTGCCTTCGCCGACGCGGCTCGTCACCTTGATCGAGCCGCCGTGATCGTTGATAATACCGTAGGTAATGGACAGGCCCAGACCTGTGCCTTCGCCGACCTCCTTGGTAGTAAAGAACGGGTCGAAAATCCGAGACACGAACTCCGGGGCAATTCCGTGCCCGGTGTCGGAAAAAACGACTTCCACCGCCTCCGAGCTGACTGAACCTGAAATTCGGATCACCTTTCTAGGCGAGTCAGCCATCGCGTCGCGCGCGTTCGTCAAGAGGTTGATGACGACCTGCTCGAGCTGAATCGAATTTCCCATGACCACCGGGTCTTCCGGCCCTAGCGCCACGACGACCTCGATCTCACGCAGACGAAGCTGTTCATTTATGAGCGAAAGCGCCCGCAGGATCACCTGCCTCACAGAGACGAGCTCGCGGCTGGCGGGAGCCGCCCGTCCAAACATCCGCAGATGCGAGATGATCTCCGTGGCCTTGCGGACCTCCTGCATAGCATTCCGCAGCCGGATCAGGTCTTCGGCGTTGCTGACGAACAGGCCGATGTTGTTCAGCGGGTTGTTGAGCTCGTGGGCGATCCCCGCAGTCAGCTCGCCGAGGGTCGCAAGCTTTCCCGCCTGCACGAGTTGCTGCTGTTTTTCGCGCAATTCCCGTTCGCGTCGTTCGACCTCAGCCATCGTATCCCGTAGATCTCCCATGATATGAATCATGGCTTTGCGGCTGGCCTCCAGGTGCAGCCGGTCTTGGTGCGAGTCCTTGAGGATGTTCAGCAGGGCGCGGCGCGAATTGTCGAGCCACCCGGACTGGTGAACCAGGCATTTACGGTCATGCTCATAATCGGCCAGGATGTGGAGCATGGCCTTCCGATGGTTCGCCAGGCGATGGTTGGCCTCGTTGAGGTCGCTTATGATGTGCATCATGGCGCGGTGCTGTGGCTCGTCTTCTCGCAGGCGGCGCTCGATCGCCTCGACTCGCGCACGGAATT
>QHZO01000092.1 GCA_003224695.1 Acidobacteriota bacterium | reverse complement strand
ACCGCAACCCTCATCCGGGCACTCAAGGACGAGTTGGGTGAGCAATGCGTCCGCTGCCTCGCGAGGCCGGACTTTCCGGACCAGGGCCGGCGCAACGGCCGGCTGTCGGCGCGATCGAAGCTGCGGTTGGGTTGGCAGGCGGTGAGGGAGGCGGCGCGCTGGCGCCCGGACTTGACGATTGCGACCCATCTCAACTTGGGCCCAATCGCGTGGTCAGTGGCGAGTCTCGCTCGGCGACCGTATTGGATCGTGGTCTACGGCATCGAGGCGTGGAGTGCTCTCCCCGGCACCAAGCGCGCGGCTTTGCGCCAAGCCGATCGAGTGATAGTGATCAGCACCTTCAGCCGGGAGCAAGTCGCGAGGCGGCACCAAATCAATGGGGAACGCCTGGCGAGCCTGCCTTGCACGCTGGACGAGAGCTTATTAATGAGGGTCGCAAAATATGGTGATCCCGGTCAGCGGGACTGGCTCAGCAGTTGGAGTTTACCCTGGCAGGGGTCGCCGGATTTTCCGCCCTCCCAGAGCGCCGTTACAGGAAATAAACGGGTGGTCCTGACTGTGGGGCGAATGGCAGCGTCGGAACGTTATAAGGGTCATGAGGTGGTCCTTCGTGCCCTGCCCTCGGTAGTGGCCAAAATTCCGGACCTCACTTACGTGGTCGTCGGAGACGGTGACGACCGGCCCCGGCTCGAAAAGTTGGCCGGAGAGTCGGAGCTTCGAGAACACGTTGTCTTTACGGGCGAGGTCAGCGATTCCGAGTTGGCGGCCTTTTACCAGCGGTCGGAGGTCTTCGTTCTGCCGGCCCGGACGGTGGTTGACGACCACGACCCGAAGGGTGAAGGTTTCGGGATCGTTTTTCTGGAGGCCATGGCGTTTGGAAAGCCGGTGGTGGGGCCTAACTACGGTGCGCCGGTGGAACTGGTTCGAGACGGCGAGACTGGCCTCCTGGTAGACCCGGAGAACCCAGCGTCCGTGGGGGAGGCACTCCTAAGCCTGCTCACCAATCCGGACCGAGGCCGTGAGATGGGGAATGCCGGCAGCGAGTGGGTGCGGAGGAATTACTCCTACGGCTCCTTTCGCGAACGGCTGAGAGAGATGCTCCTGAGTCCAGCGCCGTGTGGCTAGTGCTTTTTGCTCCTGGCTCCTGAATCCCGCCCTTCCATGCGCATCCATAAGGCCCTGGTAGCGCAGACCTGTTGTTGAGGTCCGCGGTTCTTCCTGGCAATTCGGCGACAAGCCGCAGACCTTGAAAAGCAGGTCTGCGCTACGTGTGACGCGTGACCACCAACTTTTTCTATGCGCATCCTTAAAGTCACCCAAGCCTACCACCCTTTTCAAGACCGAGGCGGGCCGGCAATCAAGGTCCGCTCCATCGCTCGACAGTTGGCTGAGATGGGGCACCAGGTCACGATCCTGACTGCCGACCTGGGGTTCGGACCTGCGGAAATCGCGGCGGCTGCCGCATTCCGCAACGGCGAGGGTTGGCGGAGCAAACTGGATGGCGTGGAGACCACCTATCTCGCTACCCAATACCGCTACCGCAATCTGACAGTGAATGCCGGAGTGATAGGGTTTTGCCGCCGCCGGCTCCGGGAGTTCGACATCGTCCACGTGTACGGCCTTTATGACATTCTGGGCCCGGTGGCGGCGAGATATTGCCGGGAATTCGAGGTGCCCTACTTTGTCGAGCCGCTGGGAATGACTCGCCCGATCGACAGGGGATTTTTGCCCAAGAAGGTGTGGAGGAGGTTGACAAACGGTTATCTCCGTGAGGCTAGTCGAATGATTGCCACCTCAGAGCAGGAAAGGGCGGAATTGCTCGCAGACGGATTCGCGCCTGACCGTGTGCTGCTGAGATATAACGGGATTGATTTGGAGGAGTTCCGGCAACTTCCGCCGCCGGGGGCTTTTCGCAAGAAATCAGGGCTTCGCGATGACGAGCGCATCGTTATCTTCCTGGGCCGGCTGATCCCGCGCAAGGGCGCCGACCTTCTCATCGAAACGCTGCCGCAAATAGACGACGAGAAAGCTAAGCTTGTCATTGCCGGGCCGGAAGGGGAAGCCGGGTATCTGACCTTCCTGCATGAGAAGGCTCGGGCCTTAGGAGTCGAGCACCGAGTGCTCTTCACGGGGCCTCTTTACGGCGAAGACAAGAAAGCAGCTTTGGCTGACGCGTCGGTGTTTACACTGCCATCTCGGTACGAAAACTTTGGCAATGCTGCGGCGGAAGCCGTGGCGTGCGGTACTCCCGCCATTGTTTCCGACCAGTGTGGGATCGCTCCGCTCCTCAATCAGCGAGCGGGACTCGTGACTTCTTATGATTCAGCGGCCGTCGCCCGAACCTTGAGGAATTTACTGGGAAACGCGAGTTTGTATCAGCGGCTCAAAGCTGGGTGTCCGCAAGTGGCTGACGAAATATCGTGGGGCAAGCTCGTCAGGGGGATGCAAAAATCTTATGAAGAGGCAAGAACCAACCTTCTACGACAACCATCCGTTTGACTGGACCGAAGGGTACAGCCTGCCTGAGCTGGACGCTACCCTCGCGCCACCGCTCAGGTCTTTCATAGAAGATGTGCCGTCCGATGCCCTGGTATTGGATATTGGGTGTGGATCGGGCCGCGTGACCGCTTGCCTGGCGGCCAGACGACTGCGTTGCGTGGGCCTCGACGTGAGCGGCGCCTCGGTTCGACTGATGATGGAGCGCACGGGGACGGGAGGAGTTGTCGCCGATGGCCAGGGGTTGCCTTTTGCGGATGGGAGCGCCGACCGGGTGATCGCCGACGGCGTCATTCACCACAGCGGCGACCCCTTCGGGGCATTCGCGGAGAGTTGCCGCGTTCTGAAATCAGGAGGGCTATTCTATGCGGCAGTCTACAAGCCCGGTGGGCGTTACCAGAGGTTGTACCAATTTCCCGGGTCGGTTATCCGCTGGTTGATACCATACAAACTGGGCCGGGCCCTCATCCACACCACTCTACTGCCGATCTATTACTTGGTGCATCTTGCAAAGTCGCGAGGAAAGAGATCGTGGCACGGGGCGAACAATCTCTTTTACGATTACTTCGTTACGCCATGTGTAAGGTTCTTATCGTGCAACGAGCTGGAACAGTGGAGCAAACAATGCGGGGTGGAGATAGTGAATTACAACCCGAACCCCGGCTTGAACGTTCACTCATTCTTATTGCAGAAACCCGCGAGAACAGTGCAAGTCGCGGAAGCGGCGGCCCCGCATGTGGGATCGGCGCGCCCCGATACGAATGAGGTGGCGACCCCAAGCGCGGCGTTGGCACTACACCTATTCCACGAGGCGTGGCACGGGTTTCTCGCCCATGTGGCTCATGGCCATAGCTCGTCCTGAGAAATGCGAAGGGATGGCCATGCCACCAACCTGGCCGATCGCACGGGATCACGGTCCGCAGAATGCCATACGGTTGTGGAGACCGATGACTAAATGAGTGCGGCACTAGGTTTGCTCAAGTTGGCGATGGCCAGGAATATCTGGGGAATTCTGGCCCTCGTTCTGATCACCGCGATAGGGTTTTATGCCGGCTTAGGCATGGCGGCCGCGGGCTTTCTTTTTTTCCTGTGCGTGGTCATCCAAGCCATACGAGGCGATTTATGGTCGGCAACTATCGTCGCGACGGTTGCGGCTTTCGCGTTGGCATGCTTCTTCTCCCCAACAATTTTCTTATTTAGCGCCGCTGAGCCGCTGGGTGCGATTGCGCTGCTTACATTTCTTATCGCCGCATTTGCGACCGTACATCTCACGGCGCTCTATCGTGGTCGTGGGAAGCACACCATTAACGGAGTGTCCATGATCACCGGAGGTCGCGGAAAGCATCTGCCGGCGAGCCAGCATCGGTTCGTTATCTTATTCGGACTTGGTGGTAGAGCTTTGGCCATAATCGCGTTTCTTTTGCTGGTTTACGGCCTGACCTGGACATATGCCACTCACAGATACTTGAAGGGGTTTGCCGATGCCATCGTTCCTTTGGAAGGCTCGCCGCAGGAGAAGACGGAGGCTTTGTTGAACTGGTTTCGCCACGAGCCGGAACGCAGCGACGCCCTCCTCGAGGGGAGCACCAGGCTGCGCGATCCGGTGAACATCGTCCAGAACGGACATCTGCTGAAAATCTGCGGCTCAGCAACTAACGCGTTTATTAACCTGGCAGACGTTGCCGGGCTCAAGGCGCGGCGCCTGTTATTACTCGACCGGTCCGGCGGCACAATGCACGTCGTGGCGGAGGTCGAATGGGGTGAGCAATGGGTCGTCGCGGATCCGCAACAAGGACGCATGTTTAAGGATCAGTTGGGACGCCCTCTGACCAAAGAGGAGCTGCACCATCCTGAAGTATTCCAGGATGCGATCAGAAGAATGCCAGGTTACAGCCCCGGGTACACTTTTGAGCGCACGGCTCACGTTCATCTGGAGCGCCTGCCGTTTCTGGGCCATTACCTGCGGCGGTCGCTCAACGGTCTGTCTCCGGGGTGGGAGGAGGCGGCCGATTGGGGCTATTTCCCGGAGAACCCTTCGCTCTGGCCGATACTTATCTCCATACCGATGCTCTTGTTCGGCGTCCTGGTTCGGTTGATGGTAGACCGTTATGGCCGAAACAAGCTGGGCATCGAAGCAGCGAGAGAGAGCCACAGATTGCTGGGAGAGATGGGCGATCCTGAATCGGTGAAATCTGCGTAATCTGTGGATTCTGGGGTGTCTTTTTGGCGAGGTTGGCGTAACGCATGTGCGGAATCTGCGGTCTCGTGGGAGAAACGGAGCCTGAGTCGTCGCAGACTGTGGTTCGGCGCATGATGGGCCAGATGCATCATCGGGGGCCGGACGACGAGGGTTTATTTGCCGATGACTCGGTCGCCCTGGGTATGCGCCGACTCAGCATCATCGACCTCGGCGGCGGACACCAGCCGCTGTTCAATGAGGATGGGACCGTCGCCGTTGTGTTCAACGGAGAGATCTACAACTTTCAGGAGCTTCGGCATACGCTCGAGGGCCGCGGCCACGCCTTCCGGACGGCCAGCGACACCGAAGTGATTGTCCACGCTTATGAGGAATGGGGAGAGGATTGCGTGGAGTACTTGGAGGGGATGTTTGCCTTTGCCCTGGCGGAGACGTCGAAGTCCACCCGGCGAGGCAATCCTCGGGTGCTGCTGGCCCGCGATCGGCTGGGCATCAAGCCGCTCTACTATGCTTTGGTTGATGGGAACTTGCTTTTCGCCTCCGAAGTCCGGTCCCTGCTGGCTTCCGGCCAGATCGAACCGCGGCTTTCGCAGCCGGCGCTCCGCAGCTACCTGCTCTTCGGCTCCGTGGTTGAGCCCATGACCTTGGTTGAAGGCGTATATTCTCTCCCCCCCGGCCATCGCATTTGTATTTCGGCGACCAGCCGCCATGCGAGGATTCAGCCCGAGCCGTATTGGGACTTCGCCGAGTCCGCGAAGCCGGGTCTCGACACCAAGACACCGGACCGGAACTCGGCGGCGGCCCTCCTGCGGTCGCTCCTCGAAGAAACTGTGGACTCTCATTTGATCGCGGACGTACCCGTGGGAGTGTTTCTGAGTAGCGGCATCGATTCGACGGCGCTGGTGGCGCTGGCTGCGAAGATGCGAGCGAGCGTCCACACCGTAACCATGGTCTTTCGGGAACACGAATTCAACGAGGCCGAACTGGCCCGGCGCAACGCCAAGCGATCTGTGGGCGCATTCGACCAACCCAGCATAGACGGGATCAACAGTTACTTTGTCTCCTGGGCTGCCCGGCAGGCGGGCCTTAAGGTGGCGCTCTCCGGCCTTGGCGGCGACGAGATGTTTGGAGGGTATAGCACATTTCGCTGGACGCCGGAAGCGCGGTGGGTGGCGGTCCTGGCGCGAAGCGTGCCCGGAGGCTTCCGCTCGCTCATGGCCTCGGCTGCGGAGAAGGTTTCCACATATCTGGATCGAAAAGATGCCCACCGCAAGATGGCGGCGCTCTGGCGTGACCCCAACTTTCTCCCCCACCCTTACTTTTATACCCGACTTCTTTTCACCCCCAAGCAAGTGTGGGGACTCATAAGCTCGAAAGGCGATGACGGTCCGGAACCTTGGCAGGATTGGCTGGCGCAAACTGCCAAGGAATCCCAGGGACTCGATGATTTCACGGCTGTGTCTTGCCTTGAATCACGGTCTTACATGGCCAATACCCTGCTGCGTGACACCGACGCCATGAGTATGGCGCACTCGCTCGAGGTTCGGGTGCCGTTCCTGGACCACCCCTTGGTTGAGTTTGTGGCCAGACTGCCCGGATCCGTGAAGGCCGACAACGGTTTACCCAAGTCTCTACTGGTGGAGGCGATGGGGGACCTGCTGCCGCGGGAAGTGGTCTCTCAACGGAAGCGGACATTCACCTTGCCCTGGGAGTATTGGCTCCGAGGTCCGCTCAAGGCAGAGGTGGCTTCGGAGTTCGACGCCTTTGCGCCGTTGCTGGCGGAGTACCTCGACTTGAGCCGCATCAGACAGGTGTGGAAAAGTTTCCTCGAAGGACGCACCAGTTGGTCGCGCGTGTGGAGTCTTTTTGTTTTGAGCAAATGGACCTGCGGGCACCTCGCGGGCTGACCAGAAAACCGAAAAGGTTGTGCGAAGCGAAGCACCCCTGGGTAGTGGACTCATTGCGGACAAACCAGCCTCTTGCTGCGCTTAGGAACTGCCGATAATCGAGGCGTGGTGAGAGTGCCTCATCGCATTCGGTACCAAGGAAGCGAAAGGCTCCTCGCACCCGTCATAGTAGCGTACTTCCTGAAAAAGCCCGGGCGGCTTGTTGAGCCATCTGCAGGTGCGTTCAGACGATGGTTTTATTCCAGCAGGAGGGGGCTATGCAACTAACAATCACGGCTCGGGTCGTGGGGGCTCTGAGGAAGGATGAAGAAGCCGGAGTCTTTGAGAGCTTCTGTCCCGCCCTGCAAGTTTATTCACAGGGAACCACGGAGCAAGAGGCCAGAGCCGCTCTTGAAAGTGCAGTGGCCCTGTTTCTGTCCGATTGTTTCCAGCGTGGGATACTGGACAGGACGCTGAATAGCCGGGGATTCTCGCAGGTGTTGACCTCGGGCATCGCACAGCCTCTGATTTTGCCGGAGGAATTTGCTACAATGCGCAAGACTTTTCCGGAAGCATTCGAGGTTGAGGTTGCACTTCATTTGATTGCCTCGAGGGGGTCGACACTTGCGATCCATCACACCCGTAACGACGCCTGAAACCGAGATTCTCAAGCGATTCCTTGAAATCAAAGGGTTCAAGCTTTTCAGCGTTGACCTTTACAATTTCGGAATGGCGAGGGACGTTAACCACGAACCCATTTGCATTCCCAGGCGAGGCGACCGGCTAGGATCACATGTCCTGTTGGACATCCTGGACAAAGCCCACATCAGCATTGCGGAGTGCCTTCTGTTTCGAGACCATAAACACCCCGCTACCCTTTGGTTGAATGGACAGGCAGGAAAGCCTGTGCCATATCAACGAGTTTCGACAGCGGTGGCGCAGGCACTATTGCCTGTGCGGGGTTTTTCAGAAACCTATTAGGCAATGGCCTGTAGGGGCCTCCATACAAGCGGCTGGAGAGGGGCTCCCGCGTGCCGTGTCCTGGAACTCGGTGGGCTGCGAAGGACAACAGACTACTAACAAAGGACAGATTCCCTCCGCCACTCTAAAATCGGCAATCGAAAATCGTCAATTATGAACATCCTCGGTATTAATCCCTATCACGCTAATGCGTCGGCTGCAGTAGTGTGCGACGGACAGTTGGCTGCCGCGGTAGAGGAAGAGCGCTTCAACCGCGTGAAATATGCCGCGGGCTTCCCTAGCCATGCCATCCGCCACTGCCTGGCTGAAGCGGGCTTGACCATTGGCGAGATTGACCATGTGGCCATTCCGCGTGATCCCTGGGCGCGTATAGGGACGAAGCTGTTTTATGCCGCGCGCATGCCCCGTTTCGCTCTCGATCGCTTCCGTGCACTAACGCGTTTTTCCGGCATTCCCGAAGAGCTGGCCCGGGCTTGTGACGTCGCTCCCGGAACGATTCGGGCCCACTACCATCGTGTCGAGCACCACGTCGCGCATCTGGCCAGCGCCTTTTTTGTCTCACCCTTCGACCGAGCGGCGGTGCTTTCCACCGACGGTCTGGGAGACTTCGCGAGCACGATGTGGGCTACGGGAGAAGGGAATCGCCTCATAGTCCACGGCGCAGTGGCGTTTCCGCACTCGCTCGGTCTCTATTACACGGCCATCAGCCAGTTCCTTGGGTTCTGGAGATTTGGCGACGAGTACAAGGTGATGGGGTTGGCGGCCTACGGCGAACCCGCGTATCAAAGCGAGTTTCGTCGCATCGTCCGGCCCGCCAATGGCAAAGGGTTTTCCTTGGGACTTGAATACTTTTGCCACCACCGATCAGGACCGGAGATGACTTGGCGGGACAGCGACAAGACTCCTGTGTTGGGCCGGCTCTTTTCACCTTTCCTCGAAAAGCGGCTTGGCAACGCCCGGACCTCGGCTGAGCCGGTTGGAAAGCAACACCAAGATGTCGCCGCATCTCTGCAAAGCGCCCTGGAGGAGGCCTACTTCCGCCTGCTGAACTCGCTCTGGCAAAAATCACCCCAGAAAGCCGTGTGCCTTGCCGGTGGCGTGGCGTTTAACTGCGTCGCCAATGGGAAGATCTTCGATCAAACGCCCTTCTCGGAAGTTTACGTTCAGCCTGCTGCCGGTGACGCTGGACTGTCCGTGGGGGCTGCCTATTATGTTCACCACCAGATTCTGGGGCGTCCCAGGTCGTTCGTGATGGATCACGCGTACTGGGGACCGCAATTCACGCCGGAAACAATCCGGCTGGCCCTGGAAAGCAGCGGGATCTGCGGCTCGTTTTCGATTCTAAAGTTCTCAGACGAAGAGTTGGTGCGGCGGACGGCAGCCTTCATCGCCGGAGGCAAGATTGTCGGATGGTTCCAAGGCCGGGCGGAGTGGGGCCCGCGCGCCTTAGGCAATCGAAGCATCCTCGTCGATCCCAGGCGAGCAGAAATGAAGGGCGTGCTCAACAGCCGAATCAAGCACCGAGAGCCCTTTCGGCCTTTTGCCCCTTCCATTCTGGAAGAGGCAACCGCGCAATACTTCGAGCGTTCCCATCCCTCCCCTTTCATGAATCTGGCTTATGCGGTGCGGCCCGAGAAGCGGGCAGCCATACCTGCCCCAACTCATGTGGACGGGACCGGGCGGCTCCAGACAGTGAGCCGCCGGACCAACCCGCGATACTGGGCACTGATCAAGGAGTTCGAAAAGCTTACGGGTGTGCCGGTCCTGCTCAATACTTCGTTCAATGAGAACGAGCCGATTGTTTTGAAACCCGAAGAGGCCATTGACTGTTTCCGTCGAACCAAAATGGACGTGCTGGTGATAGGGGATTACCTGATCGAAAAGCCTGCTGGCAGGGGAATCGAGAATCGGGAGGTAGGGAGTAGGGAGTCGGACCTGATTCCCGATTCCCGATTCCCGATTCCCGAACGCTCATGAAGATCCTGCTCCTGAACGAGTATTTTCCCCCGGACACGTCCGCCACGGCGAAGATAGCGGCAGCCGTAGTGGACGCGTTGAGGGAGCGTCACGAGGTGACGGTGCTTTGCGGACGCCCTTCCTACGACCCTTCGGAGCAGCATCCTTTCTATTTCTTGCGACGCGAAAGGCGCGGAGTGACCGTAGAGCGGGTGGGGTCGACAACCTTTCCACGGTATCGGATGGTGCATCGTTTATTGAACTATCTCTCTTACGTCTTTTTGTCAATTCCTCGCGCCCTCATGATCCCCACCGACGTGGTCCTGGCAATGACGGACCCTCCTTTCGAGGGAATTGTGGGAGCTTTCGTGGCCTGGCTGAAGCGGCGGCCATTTGTTTACAACATCCGAGACCTTTACCCGGAGATGGCGATCGCGACCAAGATCGTGCGGCCCGCGAGGTGGGTCGAAATGTGGGAGAGGCTGCACCGCTGGGCACTCACGCGGGCCGCGCGGGTGATCGTCCTGGGTGAGGATACTCGCGAACGCATCGTCGCCAAAGGCAATCCAGATCATCCCGTAGCCCAGGAGGTCCGCAACGGCTACCCGTTTGTGGTGCTTCATGCGGGCAATCTTGGCTTCTCGGGCGCATGGGAAACGGTCGTCAAAGCAGCCCGGACGCTGAACGGAGACGGTGTGGGGTTCGTCTTCGTGGGCGATGGCGCGATGCGGACGGAAATTGAAGCGTCTGCCAACGGATGCAAGGCCATCCGAATCCTGCCCTTCCGGCCCGCCGATCAGATCCCCTACGTGCTCGCCGCCGGTGACCTCCACTTGGTCACGATTCGGCGCGGACTCCAGGGAGTTGTGGTCCCGAGCAAGCTATACACGATCCTCGCGGCAGGACGCCCCGTGCTGGCGTTGGTCCCTGAAGAGAGTGACGTGGCCCGTCTGATCCGGCGGGGCGGCTGCGGGGTCGTGGCAAGTCCGGACGACCCGGCATCCATGGCGGGATTAGTGCGGGAGCTGGCGCGAGACCCCGAGCGGGTGGCGGAGATGAGCCGCCGCGCCACAGCCTTGGCTCCGGAATTTTCGCGCGCGAAGGAACTTCGCCGATTTCTTGAAACCATGGAGAGTGTCTATGCGCTGGAATAATCTCCGGGTTCTGGTCACCGGCGGAGCCTCGTTCATTGGCTCGAGCCTTGTGGATGCCCTGACAGAGCGCGGAGCCAAGGTCCGCATTGTGGACGACCTCACGAGCGGCAAGATGGAGAATATTCGCCGCCTGGTGGACGAGCGTGGGGTGGAGTTCATTCAGGCGGACCTCAGAGAGCTTGGTGTCGCGGAGCGGGCGGTGGAAGGCATCAGCGTGGTTTTCCATCTCGCTGCGGACCACGGCGGGCGAGGTTACGTGGATCTCCACCAGGCCGCGTGCGCGGGGAACTTGCTGCTGGATGGAATGGTCTTCAGAGCTTGCCGCAGCCGGGGAGTGGATAAAATCGTTTACGCGTCCTCCGGCTGCGTTTATCCCAATCACTTGCAGACGGATCCCAAGCACATTCTATACCTCACGGAAGATAAGGTCGGCCCACCCTACGACGCGGACAACATGTACGGTTGGGCCAAGCTCATGGGGGAAATGACGCTCGGCGCCTACTACCAGGAGTGGGGACTGAGGTCCGCTTCCTGCCGGTACTTCACGGTGTACGGTCCGCGCGGGGTCGAGAATCATGCCGTGATCGCCATGATCGCGCGCGCTTACATTAAGCAGGACCCTTTCGTGGTGTGGGGAACCGGCGAGCAGATCCGCAATTGGACCTATATTGATGACATCGTCAGCGGGACAATTCTAGCTGCGGAGAACATCGAGGACGGCGCCGCCGTCAATCTCGGTACCATGGAGCGCATCCGCGTCCTCGATGCCGCGAACGAAATCCTGCGTTATATGGGTTACGGCGCCAAGATTGAATTGCACCCGGAAATGCCTACGGGCCCTTACAACCGGGTCGCCGACAACTCCTTGGCCAAAAAGCGCCTGGGCTGGGAGCCGAAAGTGATGTTCGCGGAGGGACTTCATCGGACCATTGATTGGTACGTCTCATCCAGGGACCGGAAGCGCGTCTCAGCTTCGCTGGAGCTGATGCTGACCGAGAGGTGACAGTGCTAACCGGAATGCTCACCTTTGCTATCGCTCTGACCATTTCCTTTGGTCTGACCCCTCCGGTGCGGCGGCTGGCCCTCCACGTCGGAATGGTTGATCAGCCGAACGCTCGCAAGCTGCATCAGCGACCCATGCCGCTGCTGGGTGGCGTCGCAATCTATTGGGGCACAGTCGTTGCGGTCATGTTTTCTCTGGACGGCCAGCCCCGAGGCCAGATTTTCGGCATCCTGGCAGGGGCCACATTGCTTTTGGCAACCGGCACGCTCGATGATCGCGGCCTGCTTCATCATCAGATCAAGCTTTTCGTCGCCATGCCGCTTTCCGCCGCGACCCTCGTTGCGCTCGGCGTTCGGTTCCACATCGCTTCCGACCTTCTGCCCGTCAGCCGACGGGCGGGAGCCATCCTGGATGTTGCGCTTACATTGCTGTGGGTCGTGGGCGTCACGGCCGCCTTTAGCATTTTGGACCACATGGACGGCTTGGCGAGCGGCGTTGCCGCAATTGCTTCCTTCTACTTCGCGCTCCTTGCCCTTTTGAATGGCCAAGTCCTGGTGGCCTCCCTGGGTGCTGCTGTTTTCGGCGGTTCTCTGGGCTTTTTGCGGTGGAATTTCAAGCCGGCGAAAATTTTCATGGGTGACGGTGGAGCGATGTTCTTAGGTTTCATGGTGGCCACGCTGGGCCTCAAGCTTCGTCTGGCCGGGACTCCACAGAGCATCGCCTGGATGGTCCCACCGCTCGTTTTAGGTGTTCCGATCTTCGACACAACTTTGGTCACCGTTTCCAGGTTACGCCGCGGACTGCTTCCATTTGCCTCGCCCGGCAAAGACCATACGGCTCACCGTCTGGCGAATCTTCGTCTCGGCGAGCGTGGAGCCGTCCTGGTCATTTACGGTGCGGGTCTCTTCCTCGGCGGATTGGCGGTTGTGGTCAGCCGCCTTTCCTTACCACGGCCAGCGATGTTCGGGGCCGCGTTGGCGTTAACAGGTCTCGCTTGCGTCGCCCTATTCGAAAACCTGCCGTACGAGCGCCAGAGGCGGAAGCCCGCACTCGCCCCCGACCGTGAGCACTCCCGTGTGTTCGGCAATAGGGCAGGGGAAACGGGCAAAGGAACAAGTGGTGAAAGCGTTCGCAATTTCCTTTCTATGCCTTTCGCTTTCCCCCAACTTCTTAGGTTGCCATGAGGAGTGCGACAACGCTCCGAGGTGAGCTTGAGCCATGAAGTCGGGGTGGTTGGAGGTTCGGCTGCGGGATTGTTTGCCGCGCACCTTCTTGCTCGCGCGGGTGCGCGGGTCTGCGTTCTTGAAGCGGCGGAGGATTTCGATCCCAGTCCGCGCACGCTAATTGTCACCGGCTGGATGAACGAGACATTAGGCCGGCTCGGCAAAGGCGCGCTGGTTAACGAGATCCGTCAATTTGAGCTGTTCACGGACGGACGCGCCGCCAGAATCTCTCTTCGTCAGCCCGACTTGGTGATTGAACGCTCCAAGCTGATTCGCGAATTAGCCCGAGCGGCCGAAGCGAGCGGTGCGGAGTTACTTCTCGGCCGCCGCTTTGTTTCGATGGAGCCCAGAGGCCAGGCTCTGGCGCTCCATGTGGAGCGAAGCCAGGATGCGGGGGCCGAAGAGGTCCGCGTGAGAACCGTCGTGGGCGCGGACGGAGCCCTGAGCCGAGTGGCACGCCTCGCCGGCTGGCCGACGCAAACCACCGTCCCCCTGGTGCAGGCCATCGTTAGCTTGCCCCATGGCATGCCGTCCGACACCACTCGCGTGTGGTTTATCCCGGAGGAGACGCCGTACTTCTACTGGTTGATACCCGATTCACCCCAGCGGGGCGTGGTTGGCCTGATCGGCGAACAGGGTCCGGCGACGCGCCAGGCTCTCGAACGCTTTCTCGAAAGACAGCGCCTCGATCCGTTGGAATATCAGGCGGCGAGGATTCCCGTCTATGCCAAGTGGATTCCAGTCTGTCGCCAGTTCGGCAGCGGTCAGGTGTACCTGGTGGGCGACGCGGCAGGGCACGTCAAGGCCACTACCGTGGGTGGTATTGTGACCGGCTTCCGAGGGGCCATGGGCGTCGCAGAAAATATTTTGAATGGCCGGCCAGGCCGCCGGCTGCGTGACTTGCGGCGCGAGTTAGATCTGCATTTGCTGATTCGCAGAGTCATCCACAATTTCACTCAGGCCCAATACTCGCACCTCGTGGATCTTCTCAATGCCCACGCCCGTAAGGATCTCGAAGCCCACACGCGGGACGAGCCCGGCCGAGTGCTCTGGCGCCTCTGCCTTCACCAGCCGCGCCTTTTGCTGTTCGGACTCCGCGCCTTGTTCCATTGGTGATTCTTTAATTGACGGATTGAAGGATTGCCGGATTTGGGGATTGCAAGGATTTGCGGGAACTACAGGCTGAGAGCGGTGGCATGAAGCAGGATGAGGAGCTGAAGCAGAGAACGAAACAGTTCGCGATTCGCATCGTGAACCTTTTTCGGTCCTTACCCAAGTCGGAAGAAGCGCGGGTGCTGGGCCGGCAGGTGTAGCGTTCAGGGACTGGAGTTGCAGCCAACTACCGGGCTGTTTGCCGTGCCCGCAGTCGGCCGGAGTTCATCGCCAAGCTGGGCGTGGTGGTCGAAGAAGCAGATGAGACGGTCTTTTGGTTGGAGCTGCTGACCGAGACGGGCATCGTGCAGCGACCACGATTGGAATCTCTGCTCAATGAAGCCAACGCGCTCACCTCAATCTTTGTGGTCTCCCGGCACACAGCCAGATCGCGCTGATGCAATCTTGGGATTTTCCGGATTTTCAGATTGACGGATTGATAGAT
>QHZO01000095.1 GCA_003224695.1 Acidobacteriota bacterium | reverse complement strand
CGTCTGGGCCGAGCCGTTGTAGTTGAACGGGCCCGCACTGCAAGTGACCGTCGTGATCGAGCTCGCCTGACCGATCGTGAAGTCGGCCGAGTTGCTGCTGCTGGTGTGGTTGGCGTCGCCGGCATAGCTCGCGCTGGCCGTCGCCGTGCCGGCACTGGTGTTATTGGTATAAGTGGGCGTCAATGAGCCGGTCAACCCGCCGGCGCCGGAGTACGAAGCCGTGCAAGGCGTCTCGGCCGAGCCGGTAAAGGTGAAAGGCGCGCCCGCCGTGCAGGTGACCGCCACGGTCGAGCTCGCCTTGGAGATGGTGTCGCTAACCGTGTTGCTGCTGTTGTTGTAGTTGCCGGTCGAGTCGGTAAAAGTCCACGTGTCGGTGGTGGTCCCGGCGTCCGTATGCGTCGTCGCGCTCAGGTCGAGACCGCTCAGGTTCTCGTTGAGCACGCCCTTGGCCGTGCCCGTGGCGGTATGCGCGCTGCCGTCGTAGCTCACACTGTAGGGCGTGACTGTGACGGTGGCGTCGAGCTTGGTGGCCGTCGCCGCCGCGGACTTCTCCGGGGCCGCGTTGTAGTTGCCGTTCCCCGCCTCGTCGGCCAGCACCGTGCAGGCGCCGGTGCCGCTGGTCATGGTGACCGTGCCGCTCGCGAGCGTGCAGGCGCTGCCGGCGCCGATGGACAGGCTGACCGTCAGGCCGGAAGTGGAGGACGCCGTGGGCGTGAAGGTGCTGTTATACGCAGCGCTGGCCGGTACGCCCGCCAAGGTAATCGTCTGGTTAGCTTTGGCGATGCTGTCGCTGACCGTTCCGTTGGAGTTGTTGTAGTTGCCGGTGATGTCAGTAAAGGTCCAAGCGTCGGTGGCGAAGGTCCCGGCGTCGGTATGCGTGGTCCCGCTCAGGTCGAGACCGCTCAGGCTCTCGTTGAGCACGCCCTTGGCAGTGCCGGTGGCTGTGTGCGCGGCTGCATCATAGGTGAGGCTGTAGGGCGTGACCTCGATGGCCGCGTCCGCCTTGCTGATGGTGTCCGTAATGATAGTGTTGCCGACGTGGTTGTAGTTGCCGGTGGCATCCGTGAAGGTCCAGTAGTCGGTGCTGTAGGTGCCGGAGGCGGTGTGCGTCGTGTGGGTCAGGTCGAGGCCGCTCAAGGCCCCGTCCGCGCCCACGCCCGTGGCCGTGCCCGCCGCCGTGTGCGCGACGGCGTTATAGGTGAGGTTGTAGGGCGTGACCACAACCGTCGCGTCCGCCTTGCTGATGATGAACGCCTGGGTGGCCGTCGGGCTGAGCGTGTTGTAGTTCGTGTTGCCAGCAAAGGCGACCGTCTGGGTGTAATTGCCACCGTTCGTTGGAGCGGTCGAGCCCGAGTAAACCGTGCTGTCAAATTGCGTTCCTGTGTAGCTCACCGTGGCGGATGAGGTCAGCACCTCGCTGCCGACGCCGTTGACGGCGTTGGTCGGAGCTTGTGGGCTGCCGGTGTAAGTGAACGGGCCCGCGTTGCTGAACACCACCGTTACGTCGGCCTTGTTGATGGTCAGGGTGCCGTTGCTCGGAGTGATGCTGTAGTTCGAGTTCGAGCCCACGGTCACGGTGATCGGATAGGGGCCGACGTTCGAGAACTGGAGGGCCGTGGTGGCCAGGGTGTAGCTGAGCGTGTCGGTGTTCACGGTGCCTGTGACCGTCGCCGTAAGCGCCGGGTTGGCATCACCGTAATCCTTGCTCTTGGCGTCCGCGGTCACGGTTGCCGGGCGCTGGTCGATGGTCAGGGTGCCATCTGCAAATGGCGTGAAGTCGTAGTTAGAGGCTGTCAGCGTTCCCACTGCGCAGGTAATCGAGTAGCTTCCTGCGTTGCTGGGGGTGTCCGCCGTGCTGCTGCAGGCCGCAAGCCCCGTCACCCCACTCGTACCCAACGTCTCGCCATTCTCGAACCCGCTCAGGGTGGCCGTGAAGGTTGGGTTCGCGTCGCCATAGGAGCGGCCCTGCGGGTCGGCGGTCACCGTCAGATGCGCCTTGCTGATCTGCCCGGGGCCGCTGGCGGTGGTGGGCAGTGTGTAATTGCTCGCGAGCATCCCTCCAACTGGGGTGAAGTTGCCTGCCGAGAGGATGGCGGTCAACGTCGTGGCGGTGGCCACGTCCTTGCTGTTGTATGTGCCCGAGGTCTGGGTCACGGTGAAACTGTCAGTGCCTACCAGGCCTGTGAGCGAGAAGTTCGATGAGGTCAGCGTGGCGGCGGTCGTGCCGTCATAAGGCTTGGTCGGCGTTCCGATGACCGACGCCGTCAGCGTGGCCGTGTTGACGGTCAAGGTAAAGCTTTGCGGATCGTCGTTACCATAGCCGTTGTGGGCGGTGAGGGTGAACGTGGAACTTCCGGCGGCGGCCGGCGTTCCGGAGATCGTCGCAGTGCCGTCGCCGTTGTCGGTAAAGTGGGCCCAAGCCGGGAACAAACCGCTCTCGCTGATTGTGGGCGTGGGGACACCTGTGGCGATCACAGTGAACGTCGTGCTCGCCGTGCCGTAGGTGAACGCGGAGGTGCTGGCGTTGCTGGTGATCTTGGGCGCAGCGCCGAGGCTCACCGTGGGCTCAGGAGGGGCCAACGGCAGGGCACTGGTAGATGCCGCATCCGAGAACGCAGTCGTGTTCCAAACCTCTGGTACAGGATTGTTGGTCACCGTCGCGCTGCTCGTGGCTTGGAAACTGATGGTGATGGTCCCGCCGGGGATCACGGCATCGTTGGCGGTATTTGCGGCGAAACGCAGTGTCCCTGGCAGCAGGCTCGCATCATATATCCAGCCGACTGGCGTGGGCCCCGCGTTCGATGCGCTTACCGTGACGTTGCCGATCGTGGGCTGGTCCGCCGAGGGGACCGCCACTTCGACGCTTGCAAGGTTATTCGTATTCGGCGCGGCGGCATTATTAACGGTCAGCGTGTAAGACGCTTGCTGGCCGGTCGCCCAATCTGCCGGGCTGATGCTCGCGCTGTAGGCGACGATGACTTCCAGGGCCGGACTGGTGCTGGAGGATTTGGTCCCGTCCGTCGCGTCGGAAGCCGTGAGGGTGGTCGAGGCGGGGTTACTGACCGTCTTGAGCGTCACGCTGAACGCACCGGTGCCGGCGGCGAGCGCCGTATCGGCGGGCAGGTGTGCGCCGCTGTCACTGGATTCGATGTGCACGGTGTCGCTGACGCTTGGGACCACGTTGAAGAACTGGTCCACGGCGTTGACGGTGCCCTGGAACGCTCCGTTGACGTACTCGATATTCGGTGTTCCCGTCTTGCCGGTCAAAGTTCCCGGCGCCGCCGACTCGCCCGGCACCAACAACTGGAGCTGGCTGAACGGGGCGGGGTTCACGGTCAGAGCAAAGGCCTGAGTCGTGTCGGGGGCGACTCCATTTTGAGCCGTCATGGTGATGGGGAAGGCGCCGGCCAAATCCGTGGTTCCGGCCAGGGTTGCGGTGCCATCGTGATTGTCTATAAACGTGACGCCTGCCGGCAAGCTGCCCGATTCACTCAGGCTCGCCGTCGGGACGGCCGTCGTGGTCACGGTGAATGTGCCCGCCGCGCCTGCGGTGAACGTCGTGCTGTTGGCGCTGGTGATGCTCGGCGCCAGGAGAACGCTGAGTTGCCCGGCGGTCGGCCCGCTCGCGGCAAAATTGCCCTGCGCCGCATAGCTCGCGCTCAGGGTATGGTCGCCCGGGCTGGGGCTGGTCAGCGTAAAGGTCGCCGTTCCGCCGATCAAGGCCGCGGAGAGCGGCACGCCGCCATCCACGCTCAGTGACACGTTGCCTGTCACCGTCCCAGCCGACGAACTCACCGCCACGGTCACGCTGCCATTCGCCGGATTGGTCACCGTGGCCGCGGAAGGGATGGCCGTCGTGGTCGCCGCAGGGCTGATCGTAAAGTTCTTCGAGTCGCTGCTCGTGGTATGGTTGGCGTCGCCGGTAAAGTTGGTGCTCGCGGTACCGGTCCCGACGTTCAGGTTATTTTCGTAGCTCGGTGTGGGCGTAAGGCTGAGCCCGCCGGCGCCCGTCACGGTGGCCGTGCAAGGCGTGAGCGCTGACCCGGTGTAGGTTACCGCGCTCGCCGGGCAGGTGACCGTCGTGGTCGAGGAAGCCTTGGCGATGCTGTCGGTCACCGCGCCGTTGCTGTTGTTGTAATTGCCTGTCGAGTCGGCGAAGGTCCACGAGTCGCTGGCGTAGGTGCCGGCTTCGGTGTGGGTCGTGCCGGTTAGGTTCAAGCCGGCGCTCAAGTCCACGTTGCTCACGCCCTGGCGTCCGCCTGGTTGATGACCCCGGTCGAATTGTCCTGTTTGGAGACGCTGTAGTTGTTGCCGCCGTTCCCGTCGTTTACTGTATAAGCCGAAACCGAAAGGGTCTTGCCCGTGCCCGCGTTCGGGTCGCTGTAGGTCTCGGCCAGTCCCGTGGCCGTGTCGGCGCCTTGGATGCCGCCCACGGTCGGCGTGGCTGCGGCGCTGGCAGTGGTGTCGTAGGTCTTGGTGTTAGTCACCGCCGTCAACGTCAGGGGGGCCGCATTGATGACGCCGGTCGCGTTGGTCGGCGTCGTCACCGTGTAGTTGTTGCCGTTGTTGCCGTCATTCACCGTGTAAGCCGACACGGAGAGCGTCTTGCCCGTGCCCACATTCTTGTCGGCGTAAGCCTCAACCAGTCCTGTGGCGGTATCGCCGCCCACCAGCCCAGTTACCGTCGGCGTGCCTGCGGCGCTGGTCGTGCTGTCGTAGGTCTTGGTGTTGGTCGCGGCCGTGATGGTCAGCGGGGCTTGGTTGATCGTGCCGGCGGCCGTGGCAAAGGTGTAGGCGTAGTTGCTTCCGCTGTTGCCGTCGCTCACCGTGCCGCTCGGTGTCAGAGTCTTTCCAGTCCCGACGTTCTTGTTGTCGTAGGTCTCCGTGAAGTTCGCGGTGTCGGAGCCTTCGAGCGTGCCGCTCGTGATCGTCGGGGTCGCGGCCGCGCTGGTGGTCCCATCGTAGGTCTTCGTGTTCTCCGCTGCGGTCACCGTAAGGGGCCGAGCATTGATCTTGGCCGTGGTCGTCGCGGTGTTTGTGGAGAGCGTGTAGTTGGCCGCCATCGTTCCGGTCAGGGTGATGCTGCTGGCCGTCACCGTTTGGGGGGTCAGGCTCGCATTCGCGGAGGCAAAGGTTACTGACGATGAAATGCACGCCACATCATCGGAGTCCACCTTGGTCGCCACCGTGCAACCGGCCGGAGTGGCCAGCGTCGCGGTGTTCGTCGCGTCGTAGGTCTTGTCGTTCGCCGTAATGCTCGGGGTCACCGACTTCTGGCTGACCGTAAATAACTGCGGCACGTCGGTGGCAGTGTTGTAGTTGGAGTCGCCCGCCTGGTGGGCAGTGATCGTGCAACTGCCGGCACCCGTGATGTGGACGAGTGTGCCCACGACCGTGCAATTCCCGCTCGCCGTAAACGTTACGGGCAAGCCGGAAGTTGCCGTAGCACTGACATTGAAGTCCGCATCGCCATAGGTCTTATTGCCTAAGGCATTGAAGGTGATCGTCTGCGTCGCTTGGGCCACGGACAGGGAGAACGGCGTGGCGCTATTGTTGCTACCGGTAAAGGTGCCCGTGGGCGTGTAGGTGGCTGTGATGTTGTGGCTGCCCACACTCAAGGTGGAATCGCCGATGCTCGTCGCAGTGCCGTTGCTGCCGCTGGCGGCGAGGGTGACGGCTGAACCGAGGCTCGTCCCATCAACCGCGAACTGGACTGTGCCGGTCGGTGGTGTCGAGCCCGAGGCCGGAGTAACCGTCGCCGTGAAAGTAACTGAGTCCCCGTACTTCGGCGAATTGCTCGAAGAAGAAACGCCCGTGGTCGTCGCCACGGACTTGCTGACGTTGTAAACCGGTCCACAGGCGTCTGGAGAGAAGGCCGGAGCCACAGCGCAGGTTACGGGTCCGGTGCCGCTTCCATAGAGCGGAATGTTGTTCATGTCCACGGCGAGATCAGCGTCGTCGTGGTAGTTGAGCTGCAGGGTCCCGTTGCCGGTGCCGGTATCCACGGCCACCGTATAGATCGTGTTAGTGATGTCGGGCGTCGCGCTGGTGATAGACGCTCCAGACACGCCCGAGGCGACCAACACAAAGTCCGAGTCCGCAAGCGTGCTGCTGCCGTCCACTCCGATGACAGGCTCGCTAAAGGTCACCGTGAAGTTTGCGGTCGAGGGCGTCGGAGTACTCGAGAAGTCCAACGAAGCAATCGAGACGATCTTGGGCGTCACAATCTTGTAGCTGACGATGGCGGCGGCCCAGGGCGCGGCCTTATTCGCATTGCCCGACCCGCTGGCCGCATAAGCGCCCGTGGCATGCACCACTTCGTATTCCGCTTGCATTAAGACGCCGTTGGCGTTTGATCCACCACCGGTCACGCTTACGGTCAAATTCGTGAAGCCGGTCCCTGCGACAAGGCTCTGCGTCCTCATATTGTAACCAAGCGCGCCAATCAACAGCTCGTCGGCCTGCGTCGTGGCCGCAGTGCTTCCCGAATTCGGCAACTCGTTGTTTCCGGTCGCTGTGTGGAATTTATCTTTGGCAACCGACGGCGGCTGCACGAGGCCGTTGGCAGCGATGAAGGTGGCTGCCTTGTCGAACGGCACGGGCGATGGGAAAGTGACGGTGATCGTACCTGGCGTCAAGGCGGTCGTCACCGGCGCGGAGAACACAAGGGT
>QHZO01000364.1 GCA_003224695.1 Acidobacteriota bacterium | reverse complement strand
AGCTTTACACTGATTTACCGCACAAGGTCCAAGAGCTGGCGGATGAAAAATACCGGCTCTTCTCGCGAGATCCTTTTCATCCTTCATTGGAGTTACAAGCCAAGGGAAAAGTGTGGACGGTGGCCGTTGGCCGCTCCTATCGAGCCATTGCGAGGCGGTTTGGCAACGACGTTTATTGGGTCTGAATTGGCTCCCATGAAGACTACAACAAAGTCCTCAAGAGAATGAAAGGGTAGCGCCACCCACGGGACCAAGGAGGCAGTGGCACCAGCCGCCTTCAGGCCTCTTCCTCGCCCTCCTCTCGCTTTGGAGGGCTCGCTCGGCCTTTTTCGCCCCGACTTGGCAGGATCGCGGTGCTGTCCGGCAATCCCAGCACGATCGTGTTACCGGAGGAATCGCCGATAGCCTGCAGCGCTCGAAGCTGGAGCAGGCTGGGATTATCTTCGATCATCCTCGCCGCGTTCGCTAGGCTGCGAAGCGCGGCGGGCCATAGCGGCGGGGGTCTGTTCGGCGAGCAGGTGGGCTGGATCTAAAAGCTCGAAACTCTCGCTACTCTCGCGAGGTCTATCGGAGGGGACACTAAGCGCAAGGATGTTCAGCGCATAGTGCGCAGGCGAATGGTTCCGCTGTAGGAGCGGAGATCGAGCCGGGCTTTGCCCTGGTTGCGCGTCCCGAGCAGGCCGATGCCGCCACGCGGGGTCGCGTCATGCTGGCTCCGGATCACATCCACGCCGTTATCCAAGCGGCCTTTCACGCTCTGCGCGTGAATCTCGAACGAGGCGGAGGCGGGGCAGACGATATCCAAATCGCCGCTATAGGCCGATAGCATATAATTGCCGCCCGGCGAGAAGTCGCCTTGGTAGAGGATGTGGCCGGAGGTTGTTGTCCCGCGGATCTTGGTGCTGGTGGGATCCAGAAATTCCAGATTTCCGGTTATGGTGGAGGCTTCCACGTGGCCGGCCGGCCGGTCAATTTCGACGTCGCCTCCCAGAGAATGAACGTCCAGGTGGCCGGAGGCGTCCGCGACCGTAATGCTCCCCCCCACAGTTTCCACCCAAGTTTCCCCGCTCAGCCCTTCGACTTGGATGTGGCCTTGGCGGTTGCGAACTTCCAGGTTTGTCCCTGCGGGGACATCCACTACGTAGTCGGCGGTCGCCGCGTCGGCCCCCGCAGAAGGGTCTACAACATGGGTCGAAAACTGAATCCTCTCGGCCCGTCCATTCGCCGGCATGGGCTCGGCGTCCACTTCGACGGCGGGCGAGGCGACCGTACAAGACGCCCGCACCCCTTGTTTGCTCCAGCTCCGCACGGTGACTTGGCCGCGGAGATTGGAGATCGTGACGCTCGGCCCCGGACCGGTTTGGAATTCAAAGACCTTCGGCGGTTGATCGGGCCCGGTGGCAGCAAAGCAGCCGATAGAAAGAAATGAGACAAGAATTCGTAGCCAGAGCTGGCTCGACAAACGTGTCTGCAGAGTTTTTGCGGGGGAGCCCGGAGCCCTCATGTCATCCTCTCGCACACCCTAACGCGCATCCATTTCAAGAGCCGATTGAAGGACTTCGGCTTTTTCAGTGTAAGCTGCCAAAAGGTATTCCTGGGCCAGCGCATTCGACGGTTTGGCTTCTATGGTTGTACGACACTCCTTAATCGAGGCGTCCATGGAATCCAGGCTTTTACGGTAGGTTGCCTTCAGGCCGGGGTCGAGCGAAGATTCCCGCACCGCGAAACTTTGCTCGAGCTGACCGAGGGTTTTCTCGAAGTCGGGCGAGACGCCGAAGTTCGCACTCGCGGAAGTCCGAACGGGCACGGTCGGCTCGACATGCCTTAGGCCCTCCGGAGCCCTCACTAAAATTCCGGTGACCATCGCCAAGGCGGCGAGCGCGCCCACGGGAGCGGCCCATTGCGCCCAGGCGGGGACGCGAGTCCCCCAAAAGCCGGCCGCCGGCACTTTCAAAATCCCTTCCGCCTCCAAGGCCGCACGCACTTTTGACCAAAGCAGGGCGGGGGGATCTTCCGCGGGGAGCGCCCGGCAATTGTCGCGCACAGCTTCGAGGTCCGCGAGCACCACAGCACAAAATTCGCACTCCCGCGCGTGACGTTCCGCTTCCGGGCTCGGCTCGCCTTCCAGGTAAGCCGGAAGGGCGAGGTCAAACTCGCGGCAAGCGGGTCGTGATTCTTGCAATACCCCTTGAGCCTTGAGCGCAGCTCGAACGTTCGCCCAAACCAGGGCAGGCGGCTCCTCCAGGGGGAGCGCCCGGCAATTGTCGCGCACGGCTTCGAGGTCCGCGAGCACCACGGCGCAAAATTCGCACTCCCGCGCGTGACGTTCCACTTCCGGGCTCGTCTGGCCCTCCAGGTAAGCCGGAAGGGCAATGTCGAACTCGCGGCAAGAGGGTCGCGGGATTTCCGGTCGGTTCTCGGTCGAGCTGGTCATGGCTTCCTTAACTTTTATCGTCCCGGGCGGGATGCGACGTCGCACCGGCACTCCCTTTGTGGCTCAGGCCCTTTCTCAATCCTTCGCGCAGCTTCATGCGAGCCTTGTGAAGCTGCGATTTGGAGTTGCCCACGGAACAGTTCATGATCTGGGCGATTTCATTGTGTTCGTAGCCCTCCACGTCGTGCAGCACGAAGATCGCACGGTAGCCGGGCGGAAGTTCCGAGATGGCTCTGAGCAAGTTGACGCGATCCACTGAGCCCATCAGGCGGCGGTCGTCGTCGCCGTAGTCCCGCTTCACCGGTTCTTCCTGGCCGGCTTCGGACTCGTTGAGTGAAACCTGCGGAAGCTCTTTTTTCCGCAGGTGCATCAGCACGACATTAACGACCAGGCGATGAAGCCAAGTGGAAAACGCCGACTCGCCGCGAAAAGTTGCAATCTTCCTGAACAACTGCAGAAACGCTTCCTGACTTAAATCCTCCGCTTCTGCGGTGTTCCCCGTCATGCGCAAGCAGAGCGAGTAAACGCGCCTTTTGTGGGCCTCGAAGAGCGCCGAAAATGCCGCCTCGTCGCCTCGTTGCGCTCGCGCAATCAGTTGGGATTCGGAGGCGGCCTTAGGCGCGCCATCCTTAGGCGGACTCAAACGCCTCCACTATAGCCCGCACCCCGTTTCCTTACCGTGGGATGCGATGCCTCCATCGGAAGTTGTATCGGGCTTGCGCAAATGACTTGCCACAGGGCCGACCCGTCTGCTGAGGGGCGCGCAAAGCGCCTCGCGGTGGCGCTAGGGCGATCCGTTGCCGGGTACATGGACGACGGCTTTTCCAAGCCCCACGTTGCCGACCGCGTCGTAAGCCCGAAGCATGATGATGTGTTCCCCGGGGCTGAGCCCGTGGACTCGCACCGTAAATCGTTCCAGGAGTGAATCCACAACCCCGTCGTCGGAGATAACGTCATGCCACTCTTTGCCGTCCGTCGAGGTCTCCGCGCTCTGAAGAGGTGAGATGCTATCCTCAGCTTGAAACTGGACTTCCACGCTTACCGGGCTAGGGGTTTGGCGAGGAACGGTGACCACGGGCGGAGTGGAATCCACCCAGAACGCGGCGCTCACGGCCTCGCTCTTGCGCGCAGTTTCTGGAGGATTCGACTCCTCGTCGGAGGCCACGAGCTTCGCCACATATTTCCCGTCGGGCAATTGGTGTGGGTCAAGGGTGTAACTCGTCTGTCGAATCAGGTCTTTCAGCAGATGCCAATCCTGCTCGTCAGAGGCCTTGACGTAAATCGAGTAGACCAACTGATCGCCGTTTGGATCGTCCGCCTGCCACGTAAACATCGTGGCATTCCCGGTTGGGGAAACCTTCGACCGAGACTGCGGCCCAAAGGAGATTCCCCCAGACGTCCCTGGCGATTGCATGCCTGGGGCGCCGAAAGCGGAGGGAAGGGGGCCAGCCGGATTCCCCGGCTCAGCGCTGTTCGAAACCGCAAACGATCGAATCTCCGGCGGAACGTTCTGGTTGAGGTAGGAGACTGTGACTTCATCGAGCGCAGGGCTGGCGTTATTCGTGGTCCTCAGAACGGCTTGCCACTGAATGTATCGCGCCGGGTCGTTCTCGATGGGATTCCCTTTCGAGTTGCGATAGGGGCCCTTCCAATCGCTCCAGGTCGGGTCAGGTCGCTCGGAATTTCCGGAACGAGTAAAGAATTCAATCGCCGTCCCTTCGGGCGCCTCTCCGCGCCAAGAAAGCGTCCCCCAGCGCGAGATGGACTTGGTGTCTTTGACCGCAGACTCGTAAGTACCCTCCTTCACGGTGCTCGCGCCCAGCCGAATCAGGCGGGCGACGTTGCTCGTGGCGATGAACAGGTCGGGTCCGGAGAAAAGCAGCCGCGTCGCCATGGCCTCACCGGTCTCTGAAAGCAGAGTTAACTCGCGACTGTCGGTCTCGGGCCTCAGATCGAAGACCCGGCCGTCCGAATCGGTGGAAAAATAAACCTGGTCCCCCTTGACGGCAAGTCCGAAGACAGCTTCGCTGTTCGAGGTCCAAACCGTCTCGGCCGAATAGTCGGGTGAGATTTCGATCAGCGAGCCCTTGCCGAGGTTTGCCGCCGGCGGCATGTACCCCACGCTCATTGGGGCGTTGCGCGAGGAGCCGCTGCCTGCTGCCTCGGGCGAGCGAGTCTGAGCCGCCAACGTGTTCTCCTCAGTGCCCGCGACCACGGTCACCGCCGCGCCGGAAACCGCCGGTCCCGGTGCGATATTGGGGCCGAGGAAAGGCGCTCCTCCCTTGCCGACCGGCCCGCCGAGCGCCGCCGCGTAAATATTGCCGTGAGTGTCCACAGCCAGGTCATGAATCTCCGGCAAATTCGCCTGGAACAGGACGTAAGGTTTCCCGGCCAGGGTGATTCGGTAGACCAGGCCGTCCGGGTCGCTGCCCGCGAGCAAATTGCCGCGGGCATCGAACTTCAGGCACATGATGTGCGTTTGGTGGCTATCAAAGAAGACCTCACCCTTGCCGGAATTGTCTATCCGGTAGATAAGGCCTCGATCGCCCGTTCCGGCGTAGAGGCTCCCCTTGGCGTCAAAGGCCAGCGCCCAGATGTACTTCGCTTTGGGGTCGAAGAACGCGGATGACTTTCCGTCGGGTGTGACGCGATAGATTTTGCCCTCCGGAGACGTGCCGACGTAGAGCGCGCCGTCCGGCCCTACGGCCAGCGCGAAGATATCGGGTTCGGAGGCGGTGAAGAAGAGCGTCCCATGGTGGGCCGAATCGGTTCGGAATACCTTGCCCTGATGCCCCGTGCCGATATAAAGGCGTCCCTCGCGATCCGCTGTGATCGAAAGCGCCATGGAGACGTCCGGGCTGAAAACAGATTGTGTTTCCGAAGCGAGCCGCAGAACTCCGTCTTTGGTGATCGAAACGCCGCTTAGCCGGCCTTCGAGGATTTCGTCAAACGTCCCCACCTGCCAAAACGACGTCTCCACAGCGGCGAGCGGAAGCACCGCCAATACGCCGAAACCAAAAAGGATCATCCGCAGCTTGAAAAGTCTGTTCATCGCGTGCCTTTCTGCGGACCCGAGCTTTCGGCCTTCAGCTTTCAGCGGCCAGTAACCGGTTTTGGCTTTTGCTGACAACTGACGGCTGAGAGCTGACAGCTTTCCCCGCTCACTCGCCCGCGCCTGCAACGCGCAGGGTGATGATTCGCTGCCCCGCGATCGCGTAGGTGGAAGGCTTTGTTTCCGCGTCTCCGACCACCGACATGCCGTTGAACATCACGTTCGCCGCGGCGGCGGGGTCCGCCAGAAACGTCTGCACGAGCGAGGGCGGAGGCGAGGGATATTCATCCCCCTGCAGCACGAACGAGCGCGCGGGCGCCATCAGGAGCGCATAAATCCGATTATTGCGTCGCATGCGGTTCAGCGCTTTTACCAGTTGTCCAAGGTCGCGCGGCGTTGTCATGAGCGGCGAAAAGCGGTTCTGGAAAGCGTTCATGGTTGCGCCGCTCCCCACCATCACCGAAAGCGTTCTGCCCGAAATGCTCAGCGGGATATCCAGCGGAATGCGCTCCGTGACGCTTTCGCCGCCCGGCGTGCTCAAGACGGAAGTAATCTCGATATGGTCGCCAGGCCTTACTTCCGATTTGCTCGACCAAGCCTGTTCGAGCGTCGCGATTCGCCGGTCGTTAAGCGCGACGATGGAAAGACGAACGTCTTTGACGGATAAGTTCGGAAACCCGCTGCCGAGCAGCAGTGAAAGCGGAAGGGCCGCGGCCCCGCCGGCCATGGCGCCCGCATTGGCGTCGCCAGAGACAACGTCGTCCACGTCCACTTTGTCGCCGTTCGCCAGTTCAATCCCACCCTGGATCTGGAACGTCGAAGGACCTATCATCCTCTCCTTGGAGGCGAGCGCGGAAACCAAGCCGATGTTCATCAAGGCGGGAGTCAAGAACGGGTCCTCGACCATCTCGAATTCGTAGCTTTCCAGCTTGTTCAGGGTGGTGGCCAACTGGATGTGCACGGGCACCATGGGCGCCTTTTTGCCAACCGCTCCGTAAATGGCGCCGAAGCGGTCTTGTTCTATGCTGCCGAGCGGAGGGCCGGGAGAGTCCAGCTTGAAGGAAGCATAAATGCTCGGCACCGTGGTGATGACGTGCGATTCGCCGAAAGGAAACGCCGTCGGGCCGGCCAGCAGGAAGCGATGCCCGCAGGCGAAAAGGTTGTTGGCGGTGCGCATCGTCACCGTGCAATCGGCGTTAAGGTTGAAATCGCCCCGCATCAAATAAATGCTGACCATCGAGCCGGGGACCAAGTCCTTCTCGGAATCGGTCCCTTCGTCCGCCAAGCTGCCGGAGGCGAGGGCGGCGCCGGCCATGGGCTCAAAACCCAGCCGCTCGAACAGCGGCGTCGCGGTTCGAACCAGGTCGTCCGTAAGTCCGCTCATGTGCAGCGGCAGTCGCAGGGCCGCCAGGCCGTTTCCACGCGCCGCGGCTGGAAACATTTTCTCCCAATCGAACGTCTCGCTATCGGCATCGGGAATCACCCGCCCCACAGGGTCATTCTCGGCGCGCTTGATACGAATGCTCCCTTCGCCTCGGCTCAGGGCGGGCCTGCCCGCTTGGGTTTCGACTGCCGGGGCGGATTTTGCCGCTGGCACGACGTCGAGCATTTCCTGAATGGGTGTAATGCCCGCGATCGGCTCTTTGGAAAGCGGAAAGGCCAGGGCGACCGCGCCGAGGATTTTGCCGTCCACGTACACCGGGCTGCCGCTCATGCCGAGGATGACTCCCGTCTCCGCCAGCGGGCCTCCCGACAGCCGCGCCAATATAACGTCGTGCTTCGGCCCGACCGCGTTCTTCAGAACGCCCAGAACTTCAACCTGGAATTCCTCAATTTTGTTGCCTTCGAAAATCGTCCGACCAACGCCTTTCAGTCCGGGTCGAACTTGGCTGAGGGGAAAAGTTTGGAGGGCATCCTGGCTCCGAGTTGGAACGGGAATGAGCAGCGCCGCGAGCAGCGCGGCTGAGAACCAGCGCTTATTCATTCTTTGCTGCCTGTCCCTCACCAGGCCAATACCTAGTTTACGGGATGCCCTCTCTCCCGTCAAGCCAGCCTTCGCCAGGGTAGTGTCTCAATTTGAACATCCTGTAGCGGCGGTCTATGACCGCCGGACTTTCCTTTTAATCATTTCGGCGCTCATAGAGCGCCGCTACAGCAAACTGAGACACTACCTTCGCCGCGATGCACACACAACTCTCTGCCGGCGCCGGGGATTGAGGTGCAGGCCCCGCCGTTCTTTGCGCCAATCCGTACGGCGAGGCCGATCAGGTCCTGGAACATTTTCCCTGGCGATTCCGTAATCTCTGATAGATGCGATAGGAGGGGGAGCGTGGCCAAGTTTCTGCTTTGGTGCATCCTGCTGGTGCTTTGCTGGCCGCTGGCTTTTTTGGCGCTGATTCTTTATCCCTTAATTTGGTTGCTGCTGCTTCCGTTCCGGATTATTGGCGTTGCCGTGGACGGCGTGCTGAAGCTCGTGTGGGGCATCGTCACGCTTCCCGGCCGGCTTCTGATGAGCGTCGGCCGAACTTAGAAGCTGGCTCCTGTAGCCCCGCTCTATGAGCGGCGAGAGTCGCCGGTCACAGAGCGGCGCAACAGGCGAGAGTCGCCGGTCATAGACCGGCGCTACAGATTGTTGGAACATTTATTCGCCCGATTACGTTATCTCCATCGAGAGAGGCTCGAACTGAGGAGGGGAAAATGAGAAAAGTTCTTATGGGAACTCTGCTGCTTGTCCCGCTGTGCGGAATCGCTGTCAAGGTGGCCCGCGCCGAGGAGCCGACGCGATGGATTCACGTACGCGTGGTCAGCACAGAGCCGGATGGCGAGATGGTGCGCGTCAACGTGCCCGTGGAGCTCGCCGAGCAAGTGCTTCCCGCCATTCATACGCACGAATTGCGGGAAGGAAAAGTGACGATCCACGAACACGACTTCAAGGGCGTGGATTTGAAGGAACTGTACAACGCCATTCGCAATGCCCCCGACAACGAGTTCGTCTCCGTGCAAAGCAAGGATGAAAACGTCCACATCGCCAAGGAAAAGGGCACCATGATTATCAAAGTGCGGCAGACCAAGAATTCCGGCGAAGACGTGGACATCACCGTCCCTCTGCCGGTGGTCGAGGCGCTGCTTTCAGCCGGGGAAGATCAACTGGACATCCTGGCCGGGCTCAAGGCGCTGAGAAATTACGGCGACACGGACCTGGTGACGGTGAAAGAAAAGAAACAGACCGTACACATCTGGCTCGACTCGAAGAACAAGTCAGAATAGCGAGGCGGCGATGGAAAACAAACCCGGAATCCCTGTCTGGATATTGTGTCTGTTGGTCCTTACGGCGGTGATGTTTGCAGGCGTTGTTTATGCCGGCGTCGTGACCTACCAGGACGGCGTGGTGGAGGTTTCCGTCCATGAGAAGCGCGCGGGCGGGGAGAATATCCACCTGATCCTTCCCGGAGTGCTGGTCCCGGCCGCCTTGCACTTGGTGCCGAAAGAAAAGATGAAGGACGAAATGCACGGCGAGGCCCGGGAAATCGAGGAGTGGCTGCCGGCGGCGCGCATCGCGGCGCGCGAGCTCGAGCGCATCCCGGACGGCCCGCTCGTCGAAGTGGACGATCACCATGACCACGTCCGCATTTTCAAGCGCGGCGGGTCGCTGATCGTGGATGTGGACGACAACCAAAACACGGTGCATGTTTCCGTGCCGGTCGCGCTGGTCCGCTCGGTCGCGGAAAACCTTCACATCAGTTCAGGTTCCGCGTGAAAAGAAAGGGCGCCCTTTGCCCTTGGATCGGGACGCCCCCTCCTCCGCCCGCCACGCCGGCGGGTTGGCCGCCGCCGGCTCGGATAGCTCAAGCCTCGCGCGACATGGTGCTTCTCCACTTACTTCTTATCCAGAGCGCCGGCTTTCGCGGTCTTGGGCTCTTCCTCCGGCTTCGGGATCATGGAGACAACCACGTATTGCCGTTCTTTGCTGTCGCCTTCAGGGACGCGCAAGTACATCTTGTCTTTGCGAATTCTGAATTCAGCGCTTTCCCCGACGGGCAACAGAGTGGGGTGCTTATCGTCCTTGGGCCGGATGCGATAGGTCATGCGCTCGTTTTCCAATGTGTATTCCTGGCAGACCATCTGCTTCGTCTTGGTATGTTGGTCGTCCGTGCCGAGGAGCACGCCCGGAACGGTCATGGCCCCGCGCTGGTCCCAGCCGCAATTGACCCCGTTCATTTCCGTTAGACTGCCCTTTTCATAGAAGTACTTATCTCTGGCCTGCCCTGAGCTTGCAAGGGCTAATCCGAAACCTGCAACTGAGAGGCAGACGAGAAGAGATCTCGGTTTCATAGCACACCTCCTTTGGTGGTGGATTCCATATGAGCAAATCAGCGGCCAGAGCCTGTGTTATTTTAAGGCACTATGTTTCAATGTATTACGGAATTTCGGTCAGCTTGTTAACTACAGTGATAAGGAAGAAAATACCCATTCACATGTAATGCCTCGCAACACCGGGGCATGGGCGGCCGCCAGGCGCACGCCACGGAGAAGCTCGGCGCTACCCTGGTGGCGGGTCACGGGGCGACCTGCTCCAGGATGGCGAAGTCTCCCGGGTTCCATGCCTGCGCGATGATGTAATACTTCTCACCGATTTTGCGCAGGACGGCGTTGTGATTGTGCTTGAAATTTTCAAGCCCCAGGTCTTCTTTGGGCATGATGGTCGAGATGACTTTCCCGGCTTCAAGAATGTAAATCGGCGCGCCTTTGTTCGGGTCCGGGCCGTCGAGCGCGGCCACGATGGCGTAAGGCGCCAGGAAATCAATGTCGCAGGGAAGCGCGCCGGCTGGCATCTTCAGCGTTCCGAGATAATGCCCGTAGCGCGAAAAGTGCTTGATCTCCGAGTGCGGGCGGTCGGAAATATCGAACTCCTTCGTTCCCGGTATGACCGTAATGCCATGCCCGGTGCGGAATTGGTCCGGCGCATCGCCTTTGCCGCCGAAGGCCAGAGCGTTCCAGGCGGTGTCAAAAGGGCTGATGCTGATGATCCTGGCGGTCAGGCCGAAGTCGAGATTCGAGTAGCCCGTCGTGACATAGTAAAGCCCGTCGAGGTATTCGACGTCGGTGGGCGCGAAGTTGCCGCCACCGCGAAAATAGTCGTCAATCTCGGGGTATTCGAAATCCTCATCGCCGGTGGGCTTGTCGAGTGTATTGACAAGCTTCCCGTCGAGCGTGGTCGTAAAGACTTTTCCGGCGTCGTTGGCGGGAAAAATCAGGTACGGGTCTCGGCTTTTCGGCTCGTACCAGATCGTGGTGTCGTGGAGGTTCACGTCCTTCATGGACCCGGCGGTCGGCAGAAGGCGAATGGTCTTCAGGTCGGCGCTGATTTGGAGAATCCCCGCCCCGGGCAACGCGAAGTAGGTTTCGTTGCGCCCCGCTCGGCGGTCCACCGCAAATCCGCCGTGGGCCTTCACCAAGACTTTGAGGGCTTCCTTCGGCAGGCTCGACGAAGTGTAAAGAAGGCGGAAGCGCATCTTCCCCTGGCCGCTGATGCCGGGGACGGGGTGTGGCGGGGGGGCTGCCGCTTGCGCGCGAGGCTGAGGCGGGCGAATGTATGTCCGCGCATCGTGCGCGCGTAGCGATACCCCCCAGAGTGTGGCCGCTGCCACCAAGAAACCAAGAGCCATCTTGAAGAATCGAGTCGTCGCCATAAATGTCCCCACGATCTGGAACCGCCTCTGCCGCCAACGTTCGGGGATTGTACTACTCTCCCCGGAAAACGGGATGGTTTTCTTGGCCGGCTGTATCCGGCTTCTTCAGGCACACTTCAAGTTGGTCGTGTCTCAGTTTGCTGTAGCGGCGATCCGTCAGCCGACGGACTCGCCGAGTTGACGATGGGAATGGCGGCGAGACACAGCTCGCCGCTTCAGAGTAATCAAACTGAGACACCTCCTTAAATCTGCCAGAGTCGGGCTGTCCGGGCGGCGTGTGCTAGACTAATTGAAGGGCCAAGCGATGAATCGAGCGGCGGACTGGCTGAAGCAAGCGGAGCGGGATTTGGCGGCAGCTACGGTTTCTGCTTCGGCCGGACATCACGAATGGGCGGCTTACCAGTCCCAACAATGCGGGGAGAAGGCGGTGATAGCTCTTGTCCAGTCCCTGCACGGGGCGTCGCGGGGCCACGGTATTGCCGAGATTCTCCAGCAGCTTCCCGATCGAGTGAAGGTCTCCAAGCCGCTGCTTGACGCCGCGCGGGAGCTGGATAAGGTATACGTGACGTCGCGATACCCCAATGGGTTTGCGACCGGCGCTCCGGCAGATTATTTTACAAATGAATCGAGCAATGACCTTATCGTCCATGCAAAACAAATCCTGGAGTTCTGCCGAAGTCAGATTCATTGACCGGGATGAGGTGATCCGCGCCCTCCGCCAGGCCGTGGCGGAAGC
>QHZO01000366.1 GCA_003224695.1 Acidobacteriota bacterium | reverse complement strand
AGAAAGGGGACATTTTAAAAGAGCTTTGACACTCCCCTCATCCCCCGATTGACGTTTTCGAAATTCTATGGAACATTTAGACTGCTGCTATCGTATTCCGATAAGAGGGCGCAATGGGCGAAAAACGAACCGATCTTCTACGAGGAACCCTCGACCTGCTCGTGTTGAAAGCCCTGTCCTTGGAACCTTTGCACGGTGTAGGCATTTCGCGACGTATTACACAGATCACCAAGGGAGGCTTTCAAGTGAGTTTCGGTTCGCTATTTCCCTCACTACACCGTATGGAAGAGAGAGGATGGGTGGAAGCCGAGTGGCGAATGTCAGAAAACAATCGCCGGGCCAAATACTATCGTCTGACTTCCTCGGGTCGCACCCAGCTCAAAGTCGAGGAACGGGATTGGAATAAGGTGGTCAAGATCATGACCACGGCCGTCCAATCCACGTAAGTCTAAATGGGAGGCATTATGCTCAAGCGCATCCTAAGCTTATTCCGGAACCTCTTGCGCAAGCGCGCGGTCGAGCAGGCCCTTGATGATGAACTCCGTTCATCGGTGGAAGTCCTGGCGCAGGAGAAAATCAGAGGCGGAGTTTCGCAGTCGGCAGCGCGGCGAGAGGCGCTCATAGAACTTGGCGGCGTGGAGCAAGTCAAGGAAGAGGTCCGAGGCATACGGGTGGGGCGCCTTCTGGAGGATCTCGTCAGGGACATTCGATTCGCCTTCCGCACCCTGGCCAAGTCGCTTGGCTTCACGACCGTAGCAGTCCTGTCGCTGGCGCTAGGCATTGGCGCGAACACGGCCATCTTCACGCTCGTGTACGCGGTCATGCTCAAGAGCCTGCCGGTGGCGAGTCCCAATCAGCTCTACCGCGTCGGAACCGCGGACAATTGTTGCGAAAAGGACGGGATGCAGGATAACTGGGATCTCTACTCTTACGATCTTTATAAGCAGTTCCGGGACCACACGCCTGAATTCAGCGATATGGCCGCCTTCCAGGCGGCGTTGTCGAGCCTGAGCGTTCGCCGCAGCGGCGCCGCAGGTCCCGCCGAGCCCTTTCAAGGAGAATTCGTCTCCGGAAATTATTTCTCCATGTTCGGCGTCGGGGCCTTTGCCGGACGCATCATCACTCCCAACGATGACCAATCCGCCGCGCCGCCCGTCGCCGTGATGAGCTACCGCGCCTGGCAGCAGCACTTCGGCCTCGACGCTTCCGTGATTGGCTCAACATTCACGCTCAACACGGTGCCCTATACGGTCGTGGGCGTCGCGCCGCCGGGTTTCTTTGGAGATACGTTGCGCGCTGATCCGCCGGATTTCTGGCTGCCGCTTTCAACAGAACCCGCGCTGAAGGGGCAGAATTCGTTCCTGAAAAATCCCCGGCTGCATTGGCTTCACGTTATCGGGCGCGCGAAAGCCGGCTTCCGCCTGGGAACCGTCCAATCCGAAGTCACCACCGAGTTACAACGATGGCTTAGCGGCCAGCCGGACCTCACAGCCTACGATCGCTCGCTGATCAGCAAGCAGCATATCGTCATCGGTCCCGGCGGAGAGGGCGTTGCCAGCATGGAGGACCAGGCCGGAACCGGTCTTCGTCTGATTCTGGTCATCGCCGGGCTTGTGCTGCTGATCGCCTGCGCCAACATCGCCAATCTGCTGCTGGCGCGCGGTGCGGCGACGCGCGCCGAAACCGCCGTCCGCGTGGCGCTCGGCGCTCCGCGCGCCCGGTTGATCCGCCAAATCCTTACCGAAAGCGTGCTGCTGGCGGTCATAGGCGGCGCGGCGGGCCTCGTGGTGGCCTTCCTCGGCACGCGCACCTTGCTTCTCATCGCTTTTCGCGGAGCGCATTACGTTCCCATCAGCGCTTCACCTTCACTTGCGGTGCTCGGCTTCGCCTTCCTGCTATCACTCGCCACCGGAGTGGTTTTTGGCGTGGCGCCGGCCTGGGTCACCTCGCGTTCCGATCCCGCGGACGCGTTGCGTGGCGCGGGCCGCTCCACGCGCGACCGCTCTTCGCTCGCGCGGAAATCGCTCGTTATATTCCAGGTCGCCCTTTCCGTGGTGCTCTTGATTGGTGCGGGTCTGCTTACGAAGAGCTTGCGAAACATCGAGAACCAGAAATTCGGTTTCGAACAACAAGGCCGCTTGATCGTGAGAGTAAATCCCGCTCTGGCCGGTTACAAGCCCGAACAGCTCTACGGACTCTACCAGCAGCTCGAGCAGCAGCTTTCGCAAATTCCCGGCGTGCTCAGCGCCAGCTATTCGACCTACAGTCCCATGCGCGGCGACACCTGGGGCTTCGGCTTCCACATCGAAGGCCGCCCGCCCGATGAGCGGGATTACGCCTCGTTTGATTGCGTGGGCCCGCATTATTTCGAGACTATTGGCACGCCACTGGTGCGCGGGCGCTTGATTGGCGACGAGGATACGCCCACATCCGAGAAGGTTGCCGTGATCAATCAAGCCTTCGCCAAGAAATTCTTCCCCAAACAAGACCCGATTGGGCAGCACTTCGGGATGGGCGATCCCAAAAACGCTGGAGATATGGAGATTGTCGGCATCGTGGAGGACGCAAAATATCAAAACGCGCGTGAGCCGGCCTATCCGACCTACTTCATGCCCTTTTTTCAAATGTCGAAAGATCCCAAATTGACGTTCGTGGCGGTCGCTGCCGCGTACCTTGGCGATATCGAGTTGCACGTCGCCGGCCGGCCAGAGAATCTGGAAGAAGCCGTCCGCCGCACGCTGGCGAATATCAACCCTAACCTCACTGTGCTCCAGATGTTGAGCCTCACCGAACAAGTGGACCTCAATTTCAATCAGGATAAACTAATCGCCTGGCTCACCGAGCTCTTCGGCCTTCTCGCCTTGATTCTTGCCTGCGTCGGACTTTATGGCGTCACATCTTATTCCGTGGCGCGGCGCACAAGCGAGATTGGCATTCGCATGGCGCTCGGGGCAACCCGCTCGAACATCCTCCGGTTGGTGCTGAACGGAGCGATGATTCAACTTATCATTGGACTCGCGGCGGGCATTCCGCTTGCGCTTGCCGGGGGCCGGCTGCTGGCTACCGAGCTTTACGGGGTGAAAAGCTATGACCCGGCAATTCTCGCATTGGCCGCTTTGTTCCTCGCTTTGTGCGCGCTGGTGGCAGGACTCATTCCGGCGCGCCGTTCGACTAAGGTGGATCCGATGGTGGCCCTGAGGCATGAATGACGGATCTCGCCCACGCTGAATATTGCTTTGTGGCGATAACGACCTAGCCGCCGCTACTGCTCGAACTGCATCCTGTACAGAATTAGGATCTAAGGATGCGCGCGTCAGTGGGCTGCCTGCTCACGCGCAGCCT
>QHZO01000363.1 GCA_003224695.1 Acidobacteriota bacterium | reverse complement strand
GCCCCGCTAGGGTCCTGGACCTTTGAATTTATTTCCTCCTCGAGCAGCTTTTCCTTCGGAATACCTTTCTTCTTGGCTTCTGCTTCGAGCAGGTTGTCTTCGATCAGGCTGTCGAGCGCCTTCTTCTTGACCTCATACTCTTGGCTGCGCAGCCGCTGCAGTTGCCCCTGAATCGAGGGCGTTAAGACTTCGTCGTAGATGCTTCGCCCTCCGACCGTGGCAACTACCTGGCTGGATTTGGTGGCGACGGCATTACTGACCGTCACGGTTGCGACGGGTTGTTTGGATTTAGCCGCACCGCCATTCTGGGCAAAGCCCGCCGCCGCCCAGACAAGGCAGCCTAATGCGAACGATACAATTTTGAAGTGGGTTGAATGCATGGGATAAGTATTCCGGGGCGCGGCAGAACCGCCACCCACTCTGCGGACCAACTCCGCGGACGGACGGCATAAACTTTATTGATTGAAGGTCGCCGGCGGGCATTAGGAACTGTGGTTGTCGGCTACCGGGGCAGGGAAACTTACCGCGGTCCCGGAGGTCGCGTGCTGCCTCCGAGACCGCGAGAGACTGACAGAGGGGCTATCCGCAAGGCAAGTCAATCAATTTTTCGTGATTACTACCGTCGCGCCGGTGCTGCTCACTGCTGTCGTCGTAATGGTCACGCCGGCTGTGGAATCCCCATAACTTTGGCCGACCGCAAGTGACATATCCCACCAGCCGCTTGTCGTGGGTGTCGCAGGCGTCATGTCGAGCAGGTCGCCGCTGTTCCCGTTGCCGTCGGTGCCGATGTGAAAGAGTGCGCCGGCGGTTTCGTTCTGCGTGTAGTAGAACGGATTGGTGAGGAAGGCGTCGAAGCCACCAGCCTGACGCGCTTCGAGGTAATACCATGTCTTGGCACCCGTCGTCGGATCGGTGGACTTTAAGACCTTAAGGGCCTTCGGTCCCGAGCCGCCAAGCCCATAGGGGGCGATTGTATATGTCCCGCTGGTGGTCACGGTTTGGATGGATGGTGAGGCCCCATAATTAAGCCAGCCCAAGCGCTCCTTCTGGTAAGCGTTAAAGTCCGCGGACGCCGTCTGCGGCACTCCCATGGTGTCTACTAGATCTCCGTATTCGACGAGAGTGCCGTTAGAACAAATTGTGGCATTTGCGCCGCAGTCGAGGAGATGGGAATGCCACAGCCCAAAAGCATGGCCCAGCTCATGGTTGATAACGTGGATATCCAGGGTGCCGTTGATCCAACTCTCGGAGGGGTTGCCGCCTACCGTTGATGCGCCCGCAAAGCCACAGGAAGTGTCGTTGGGATAAACGTAAACTAAACGAGTGTAGTTAGACAGGTTCGCGCCTGCGGCGGTCGCGGCATTATTGGCGTCGGTAGCGATTTGAGTGTTGGAACAGGTCGTGACGCTGTCCGGAATTGTGTACCAGCCAACCACGGCTCCAGTGATCGAGGTCTGTCCGTAGGAGTTTTCGGAGATAAAACTGTTAAGCGTGTTGCCTGTTCCAAAAAACGTATTCTGCACGCTGGCGACTGTGAAGGGTTGGATGGCATCATCTTGAAAGTTGACGAGAATGACCAGGGTCTTTTGGGCGCCGAAGGTGTTGGGCACGGGAATCGACGTTATCGTTGAACACGTTGACCCTGAATCAGCAGAGCATGACGACGTCGATGTTGTCCCTGAGCCCTTCGTTTTCCTAACGTTCGTGCTCCCCGAATAGAGGAGCAGACCGCTGCCCGATGGTTGGCCACTGACGCGGACATGGTCTCCGGTCAGAAGATGTGTTGGAGGCTCTTTGACGAACTGGAGTGGAACGCGAGTGCCGTCGAGCTGCTTCAAAGAGTAGAGATCGCGACCCCGACCATCTTCAAGGTCCTGATGAATGATTTCGAGTTCGCCTTCGAGTTGAACTGGTTGACCGTGCCCTAGGACTTCCGCCGGGCTTTGCTGGCCGTTCTCAGAAGCATCTTGGGCAAAGCTTGGCCGGGCTGCAACGAAAGGGATCAAAAGCAGAAAGGCGACAGCCAGGACCGCGCTGTGCTTGGGGGCGCAGACTTCGGGTTTTCTCGATATCTGCGGTTCGTTCTTCAGAAGAAGAGCTGCGGACCTCGACAATGCGAGGTCTGCGTTACGGGAGTCACCCGAGCGTCTGAGGCGGAGCATTGATTGCATCATTTGAAATTCCTCTCATCCTGGCTCCACCCCCCCTAAGGGTTTCATTGTGGAGCGCTGGTTTGCGCGGCCGGCCAGTTCCAAATGGCTAGGCCCTAATTGCAGCCTCGTGAGGCAACACGAATCCTCACGAGGCAAATGGAGGCCTCGGACCCAAGAACAAGCTTTACAGTTGAAACGGTTGCTAGAGCTTCCTGTGGCGACTCCCCAGATGGCCGCAACTACCTACTACCCGAGTGTGCAATCTATACGTCACGAGTCCAGGAACTTACTTGCACTTCATTGAGACTCGTACGTTATAGCGCAGCTCGGTTACCCTCACAACGGTCACGAGGTCGAGCCGAGCCTAGACGTCTAGTCGAGGAGCTCCATCTTTAGTTA
>QHZO01000362.1 GCA_003224695.1 Acidobacteriota bacterium | reverse complement strand
CCGTCATAGGTGACGCTGTAGGGCGTGACCGTCACTGTGGGCGTGGCCTGCTTGATGGTCAGGAAGCCGTTGCCACTGGTGCCCTTATAGTTCGGGTCGGTGCTGGTGAAGCTGGCCACCACCGCGTATGAGGTCTTGGCGTTGGTGGGGGGCGTGCCGCTACCGTCGTAGGTGAAAGCGAAGCTGCCGGTCACTGCTGTGTGGCCGTCCACTCCCACCGCGCTCGCTATTGCCGTGTGCGAGCTGCCATCATAGGTCGGCATCGGGTCGGTTACCGTCACTGTGGGCGTGGCCTTGGCGACCGTCAAGGTTAAATTCCCGCTGGTGTTGCCCAGGTAACTCGTGCCGCCGACCGTCGCGGCGGTGAAGGAAGCCTGGACGTTATGGATAGAGACGGAAAGGGCCGACGGGTTGTAAGTGGTGAACGTCGCCACTCCACCGTCCCCCGTCGTAGCGGAGTACGAACCGGCGCCATCCACGGTGAAATTGATGGTTGCTCCAACCACTCCCGCGCTGGAATCGTTCCGAGTGAGAGTGGCCGCGAAGGTAACTGCCCCAGTCGAGCCGTACGGGACGGAGTTCGCGGTCACGCTGTTCAGTATGAGCGTGGTCGCGGCATCGGCCTTCACGGTATAAGCGGCTCCGCAGGCGGCCGGAACCGCGGGGAACACGACGCTATTGAGGGTCGTGCCGGGGCAAGTGACGCCACCCACCAAGACTCCTCCGACAATGGTTGTCATGCCAGAGCCGAAAAGCGGAATGCCGTTCTGATCGAGCGTCACGTCGGGGTCGTCGTTGTAGTTAAGGCCCACGGTATGGGTGTCGTTAGGGGTCGTCGTGCCGATCGTCACGGGGAGTGTATAAACCGCATTGAAGCCGCTCGAGGGCGTCACGGTGCCGATGGTCGAGCCGGTCATGCCGGTTTCTGCGAGTGTAAAGTCTTCGGCGTCCGGCGTAGCGACGGGCTCGCTAAAGGTGACCGTGAAGTGTACGAGCGCGTTCGGGTCCGTGGAACTCGCATCGGCCCTTAAGATCGAAACGATGGTCGGGGTTACGATCTTGTAGGTCACGATGGCTGCGGCCCACATTGCGGATTTATTCATACTTGCGCTGGCCGCATAGGCGCCGCCGGAGTGCACGACCTCATATTCCGGTTGTATCGTGACACCAGCACCCTGTGACCCACCACCAGTCTGGCTCATGGTCAAGGGTGTGAACCCATCAAACGAGTTGGTGTTTGCTTGCCGGTCGTCGAAACCGATCGCGCCGAGCAGCAGCTCGTCCGCCTGGCCCGTGGTTGCGGTATTGCCCGAATTCGGCGTGCTGCTGTTGCCGATTGCTGTGTGGGACTGGTCTTTGCTTATGCCGACCTGGGACGGCGATATCGGTTGCACAAGCCCGTTGACGGTGATGAAGGTGGCTGCCTTGTCAAAGGGCACTGGCGACGGGAAAGTGACGGTGATTGTACCGCCTGATAAGGCATGGGTGACAGGCGCGGAGAAGACGAGGGTCCGGACACCGTTCGTGGTCGTGCAAGGGGACGCGCAGGGGTTAGTCTCGTTGGCGTCTCTAGTGTAGGTGTTACTCCCGCCTATGCCGGTGTCGGCGACCGTGACGTTGGAGGTCGAACTGGTGGGGTCCATAGCGACGGTCACGAAAATTGTGTTCCCCACGGCAACGTTCACAGTAGGGCTAACGAGGGTGCTTGCTGTCGTCGATGTATCGTTCGCTTTTCCGATGCTTGCAGCGCTGACTGCGCCCGTAACCGTAAGGACTAGACTGCCCGAAGAAGCAGAAACGTTTCCGGCCGTGTCCGTGGCGGTGGCGGTGATGCTGTGCGTCCCCGCCGTGCCGAGTCCGGTGGCAAGAGTGCTGGAATAGTTGCCGCACGCATTGCAGGTGCCGATCGCGATTAATGGGGTTTGGCTCGCTGAATCGTAAATGTTGGCCGTGCTCCCCGCCTCGGCCGTTCCTGAAAATGTCGTGCTCACGGTGCCGGAAATAATGCCGTCCTCGTTCGGGGCCGGGCTCACCGTTGGCATGGAGGGCGTGCCCGGCGCGACGGTGTCAATCGTGACGCTCAAAGCGCCTGACTGCGCCGAGGTATTGCCCGCCGGGTCCGTCTGGGTCGCCTTGATGCTGCTGTGGACGCCATCGCTCAAAACGCTGGTTGTAATCGTCGCGCTGCCGCTGATAGCTACCGCGCTCCCGACGGGCGTGCCGTTGTCGAGAATCGTCACGGTGTTGCCCGTGGTCGCCGAGACCGTAAATGTCGGCGTGTTGATGCGGGTGATGTTGTCTGAGGTAGAGGACCCCGTGTCACTTGCCGCCGTCAGGTTGGGAGTGCCGGGGACTCCGGGCGCCGTGTTATCCACCGTGAAGGTGGCCCCGCTCGTGGGCGCAGAGGTAATCAGGTTGCCGGCCGGGTCCGTGCCCACGCTCAGCGCTACCGTGTCCGTTCCGTTGCCGGTGCCTACAATGTAGGTATAAGTGTAGTGTGTGCTGTCCACGTTGGTCATGTTTGTGGCCGACAAAGCGTTGACGCCGCTGATCGCGATCTCGACCACCGGCGAACCGGCCATAGCCTCAGTGAAGGTCGCCGTAATCACGAGGGAGGTGCCCGCATTGACTGCCGTATTCGGCGAATAGGTAATCGCTGCCTTCGGCGCGGTCGTATCCACAATTACTCCGGGCGCGTTCACCGTGCTGAAGGTCAGCGCCGCGTTGTTGCCGAAGGCATCTTTGATCGTGCCAACATTCAACACGACCGGCGAAGCCGCCGCGATCCCGCCGGGCGCGTTGTCTGTGTTCGCCACGGGGTAACGAAAAACCAGCGCGCTGGTGCCGCTGCCGGAAACATAGCTCGCGCGGCGCGTGTTCGAACCAATCGTCAGGTTAATGTATGGCGTGCCGCCCGTGGTGCTCACAGTCACGTTTTCGCTATAGTTGACGGTGAAGTCCAGATTCTGGCTGGCCCGGTAGTACCCGTCGGCGGGCGCTACGACGCTGCTGATGGCTGCTTGGCTCTTGATGGTGAGGGTGAAATTTTGCGTTGCATCCGGCAGGATTCCGTTGGCGGCCGTAAAGATAATGGGATACGTGCCGGTCGTGCCCGCCGTCGGAGTACCGCTCAAAGTATGAGAACTGCTGCTCCATGCCATGCCGTTGGGAAGAACTCCGCTTTCGCTGTACGTAGGCGTCGGAAAACCCGAAGCCGTAGCCAGGAACGATCCAGCCACGCCCACCGCGAATGTCGCGTTGTCGGTGCTCGTGAACGTTGGCGGGGCCGAGATCGCCAGCGTCCCTCCGCCGTTAGCGGCATGGCCAGGGCTGTCGCAAGTGCTCCCCTGTGTGGCCGCCACGGTGAATGGGTAGCTTCCCGAGGCGATTGCTGCCGTCGTGTTGACCGTCAGGGTTGAAGTTGCGAAGCCGCCCTTGAGCCCCGAGACCGAGGAAGGACTGAACCCTCCGGAGGACGCTCCTGAAGGCAGACCTGATACGGACAAGGTGGCAGTGCAGGTGCCACTTTGGCCTGCAAAGTTCACGGTGACGGGGTTGTAGGTAAGGGTATTCCCTGCAAAGGCCGAGATGGGACTTTGCGCCGCCACGGTGACGCTCCCGACGTTGGCGTCCGTAAATGTCGTCTGCGCTTGGGAAACCGCGCCGACCGCAGTGAGCGTGATCTTTATATTCAAGTCCGCGGCGTTGGTTTGGAACTCGCTGTTGGAAAAAT
>QHZO01000361.1 GCA_003224695.1 Acidobacteriota bacterium | reverse complement strand
TTCATGCCGGGCCCCGCCCGCTGGTTTTTCTTGCCCATTGCGGGCTTCATCGGTGCGTTGCTGATGGCGACTTCGCTCGCCGGCGTTGCGGCCGGAATCGGCCTGCTGGAGCGCCGCACCTGGGCCCGCGTCCTGGCCATCGTGCTCGGCATCATCTATATAATTCATTTTCCCTTCGGCACAGCGCTCGGTGTCTATACGCTATGGGTCTTGATGCCGAACGAATGCGAGCAAGAATATCGCCGCATGGCGCAGGCGTGAGGACAGGATCCAGGATCTAGGATTCAGGAATCAGGATTTGGGATTCAGGCAACGGATGCGCGGAGTTGTTTTCGAACTCGGCCGCTCGTCACTGCTCTACACGATCATCCGGCGGGATGTGCAAGCGCGCCGCGGACGGCTTGTTCCATGAGGGCGCGGGGAGCGGCCTGGGCGGTCCAGATTTCGAACTGGCGCGCGCCCTGGGCGACGAGCATTTCGAGGCCCGATATGGCGATCAGGCCACGGCTGCGCGCTTCGACGAGCAGGCGCGTTTCGAGCGGGTAATAAACCATATCGAAGACCACGCGGGTGCGGAGGCGCGCCAAATCAATTGGCACGGCCCCGACCTGGGGCGCTGACCCGACGGGTGTGGCGTTGATGACCGCGTCCACATCCAAGCCTTCGGCGCTGCCCCAGGGAACGACTTCGGCGGACAGCTTGCGCGCCAGCGCTCGCGCCATCGCCTCGCGCCTTGCCGCCAGAATCACCTGCGCGCCCTCGGCCCGGAGCGCGTAAGCCGCCGCGCGCGCCGCGCCGCCCGCGCCGAGAATCAGCAGGCGGCTGCCGGCCAAGCGCAGCCGTTTAGTCAGCACTTCGACCACTGCCGCGGCGTCCGTGTTCCATCCCAGCCACTTCCCGCGCTCGACGGCCACGGTGTTGCACGCGCCGATTTCCGCCGCCAACGGGTCGAGCCAGTCGAGCTCCCTGATGATGTCGCGCTTGAACGGCATGGTGACGCTGAAGCCCACAAAATGCATTTCGCGCGCGAAATGCAGGAAGTCGGCAAGGCGGCCGGTCTCGCAGGGGAGATATGAGGCGTTGATGTGCTTGGCGTGAAACGCCGTGTTCTGCATAGCCGGCGAAAGGGAAAATGAAGCGTGCGAGCCCACCACGCCGTAAAGGTCCGTGCGGTAATTCAGATGGTCGGCGCGGTAAACCGCGCGCATCACATCCGCCGGGAGCTGGCCGGGCGCCACGGCAAAGCTATTGCCCGGCGAAGCGTAGGTGAAGAAGCTCCCCGCGCGCAGGCCGAGAACCCGCGAGGGGAGGCCGCACGGCCCCAAAGCCATGGCCACGAGCTTCACTCCGCGCTTGCGGCGGCTTCTTAGGAACCGAAAGATGCGCAGGTTGTCGCTAAGGCTCCGGGCGTAGGCGGCCACTTTAACCACCTGCACGGGAAGCCGCGCGAGGTGACGGTAAATGGGCGCGAGCGGCGGCGTTTTCCGATAGTTGTGGTAGGAGGCGATGATTTTTGCGGGGCGAAATTCGAGCAACGCCTGCGGCGGCAGCCGGTCGAGCGATTCGGCTTCGAGATCCACCCACTGGCATCCCGCCCGAACGGCACTTCGCAGGATCCTGACTTGATCGGCCACAGTGCCATTGAAGAGCCCGCCAGCCGTCTTGCGGCGGCAAGTAGCAATCATCTGCGGGAAGCGCAGGCGCACCACAAGCAGGCGCATCCGAGGCTCCAAGTTTTCGACCTCTTTCAAATGGTCGAGACGGAACTCAAAGCCTACGGGAGCACCTTCAAGGCGCGCCGCCTGGGCCTCCATTCCGCCCAACGTTGCGGCTGCCAGCGTGACAAAAAATCTTTGAGGAACGGATTTCCCGGACATCGAACCCTCGTGAGCCGCGCCACAAGCCTTTAACTGACTGATTATAAAGTTGTTGATATTAAGAAGGCAAGAAATTTGCTTGGCCAAGGGGACGCCTCCGACACTCGACCAGACCTTCATGACCCTACACTAAGACTTGGATTATCAGGGTGTTACGGTGGCCCCCGGGCGAAGCGACGGGAGAGACTCGGCGCCGCACCTAACGGGCCTCCGACGCGCTGAAACCTGTTATAGTATGCTGCGGTCAAATGGTCTTGGGGATGGAAGCAATCCAAACACGCACTCAATCCGGCCCAACCGAGGCTTTTGCAGGCTGATGCGTCTTTCAACCGTCTTTCTTGCCTTCACTCTTCTAACGTTCCCCTCATCCTTGCTCGCCCAAAGCACGTTCGAGAAGCAATTCCAAGTCATCGCCTGGGAAAAATACCAGGACGAAGCGGTGCGGCTGCTTCAGGAATACATTCGAATTGATACTTCAAACCCGCCGGGGAACGAATTGAAAGCGGCCGAATTCTTCAAGCGGCTCTTCGACGGAGCAGGTATTCCGAACACCGTCTACCCCTATGCGCCGGGGCGCGCAAACATCTTTGCCATCCTCAAAGGCGACGGCAGCGAGCGCCCGATGGTTCTCTTGAACCATATGGACGTGGTCCACGCCGACCCGAAAAGCTGGCGTGTGCCGCCGTTCGCGGCCGAAATCGTCCATGGCGAGCTATACGGCCGCGGCGCGCTCGACATGAAAGATGAAGGCCTGCTCCAGGCGATGGTCATGGTGATTGCTGCCCGCGAGCACTTGCCGCTCAAGCGCGACCTGATCTTTCTTGCCACGGCGGATGAAGAAGTGGACGATACCGGGAGCGCGTGGATCATTGCCCATGTCGAATCTGATTTATCCGGGCGACAAAGTGATTTACGGCATCGGCGCGGCGGAAAAGGCGCCGTTCTGGATCCGCCTGGTCGCGCACGGCCGCGGCGGGCACGGCTCCATCCCCATCCCCGATTCCGCGCCGAACCGCCTGGCGCGCGCGATGATCCGTGTGGTCAACTGGGAAACTCCCATTCATTTGTTGCCGCAGGTGGAGGAGTATTTCCACCAAATTGCGAGGCTCGAAAAGGAGCCGCGCGCGAGCCTATTCCGAAATATCCGCGCCTCGCTCCAAGACCCTGCGTTCGTCAAGGAGATCACGGCGGACGAGCGCTACAACTATCAGCTGCGCGACACGGTTTCGCTCACGGTGCTCAAAGGCGGGCCGCAAACCAACGTGATTCCCGACACGGCCAGTTGCGACCTGGATATCCGCCTGCTCCCGGGCGAGGACACGCAGGCGTTTCTGGCCGCATTGCGCTCGGCGGTCGCGGACGACCAAATTGACTTGGTCCCGATCAGCGTTTTTCGGCCGCCCAACTCCTCGCCCATTACGACGCCGCTCTACCGCACGATCGAACAAGTGGTCCACGAATACAGCCCCCAGGCGCTGGTCACGCCGGTCTTGAACGGCGGCTATAACGAAAGCCAAATGTACCGCCCGCTCGGAATTAACTCTTACGGCTTTGTGCCTATCGAGCTTGCGCCCGAGGTTGAAGAGACCGAACACGCGCCAAATGAGCGCATTCCCGTTGAGCAGCTTCGGCGCGGATTGAAAATGCTCTACGAGCTCGTGGGCCGCATGGAGAGCCAGTAGGGGCATCCGTCAGCGGTTCGATCTGTCAGCCGACGGAATCAGCGTCCTGCGCTTGTCGGAGGGCCGACGGATACTCTTACAAACTGGATCGGAAATTGAACAAAGCGCGAGCCAATGCGCCGAAGCCAAAGCGGGAATTTCCACGCGCTCCGATGGTCGGCGTGGGCGGAGTGGTCATCCACCGCGGGCAGGCGCTGCTCATCCGGCGCGGGCGCGAGCCGCTCAAGGGCGAGTGGTCCATCCCCGGAGGCTTGATTGAGCTGGGCGAGGAATTGGCCGACGGTGTGCGCCGGGAATTAAAGGAGGAGACGGGGCTCGATGTCGAACCCCTCGAAATTGTTGCCACCTTTGACCGGATCTTCAAGAAAGGGCGGCGCGTCCGCTA
>QHZO01000008.1 GCA_003224695.1 Acidobacteriota bacterium | reverse complement strand
AGCACGTACACGAAGTACGACATCGGCAAGCAAAGGGTTGGCTCCTCGGCCAGGACTCGAACCTGGAATCCGTCAGCCGACGGATTAACAGCCGCTTTCAATTTGCCGTCGAATCCACTCCCGGCCCCGGCTACTTTTCAGTTCCCGTTCACGGCGCATTGCCTCACTCCGAGTCGGAAACTCCTCCTGGTGCACAAGCTGCCATGGGCCCGGGTGACGCTTCGTATGCAGGGTGCCGCGATATCCCGGATCATTGTGCTGTGACAGACGGCGGGGTACATCATCGGACTGCCCAACGTACAGCTTCCCTTGCGGGTTTAACAGCACGTACACGAAGTACGACATCGGCAAGCAAAGGGTTGGCTCCTCGGCCAGGACTCGAACCTGGAACCCTCCGGTTAACAGCCGGATGCTCTACCATTGAGCTACCGAGGAATGGGCGCGCCCGGGGCTCGGCCTCAAGCCCGCGACCTCTTTCAATTTAACATGGACCGAAAATTTCCGTCAATGAAGAGCTTGCCCTGGCGGCCAAGATACGCAGCACAATTACAAACAGATTTCAAAACGAATTCTTCGGAAGGAGGGAAAGGGCAAGGTCAGCTCTTTTTCTCTTCCTCCGGCTTCTTATCCACAGGCGGGGGCTGGTCGTTCATGCCGGTCTTGAGGGCGTCCTTAAATTCCTTGATCCCCGCACCCAGACCGCGCCCAAGCTCGGGCAGCTTCTTGCCGCCGAAAAAGATCAGCAGCAGAAGCATGATAAAAACCAAATGTATAGGCTGCAACAAGCCTTCCATAGCCAACCTCCCTGCCCCCAAGCCAAGGCCATGGGAGCACTTTCGGTATTATAGTCCAGCCGAAAGTCAAACGAAATCAATATTTGCGAAAGACCATGTGGGTGGGCCGGATTCCCCGCTTGCGGCAGTGCTCGAAGTAAAGCACGGCGTAGCTGGCGGTGATGTAGTCTGCGCGAGTGTAGCCGAATTGCCGCGCCACTTTATCAATCCAGCGCCGCGGCCCTTCGAGCTCGATGAAGTTGCCGATGGGCGTTTCGTCGAGGGTCAACTCCGCATGGCCTCGGGGCCGAGAGTGCGGACCTGGCACATAGGTCGTCCGAAATTTTTGGTAGCTAAAAACCTCTCGCAAAGCAAGGCTCTCGAAAATCCGACGCGCGTCGTCGCCACTCGCTACCGGCGATTCAATTTCTTCGCGCACCTTATAGTTTGCCGAACGCGCGGGCGGGCCTTTGAAAGTCAGCACCCAGCGGCCGCCTTCCCGACGTAGACGCAGCAGGCGGCCCGAGCGCCCGAGCCTCTGATCAGGAAAATCGAACAGGTGGTTGGACTCGAAATGGCGCGGCGAGGTTCGTTGAAAGCCCAGTGCTCGAAGCCGCCGCCAGATTTCCGGCGCCAACTCCACTTTCAGTTTGATTTCAACTTCCTGGCCGGGCTTCGCGGCCCTCGCAGAACTCATATTCAGGATCAGCCGCAGGCTCGCAGCCGACCGAGGAAACTGGACAGATGCCTGCGGTCGCGGTGCTATGGCGCCTTCACTCCGCTCTCTTCAATAAGATTACCCAGTCGCCTGCATCAGGCGGATCCGGAGATGTCCAGCGCGGGCCGCGCGCCTCGCCGATCCCGAGCGAGCGGCCGTCGCGCGGATCGAACCAGGAGGCGCTGTAGGCGCCGGGCTCGATTCCGACCGACACCTTTTCGCCCATTGGGAGGTAGAGAACGTAAGTCTTCCCCGGCTCGGTGAGGCAGTAGGCGTGGCCTTCAACCAGCTCGTCATGCGGGTCGGCCTTCCACCACTCGAAGCTCGTGAAGAAATCCACCATGTGCGCATAGCCGGCAAGCATCGTCATCGAGTCGTCTCCGCGGCCGTTCACCCAGCCTCCGCCCGTGTCGGGCCAGGCGCCCGTGCCGTGCTTGGCCGTTTCGCCGGTCGTTTGATAAGTGCCGGCCATCGCCATCTCCCAGGCGGCGCGGCGATTCGCGTCCGCCGAAGCGCCGTCCGGGTAGCTCGGGCTCCAGCGCGGGTAATGATCTTCATAACCGTATTCTTCGTCCGTTTGCGGGATGATCCGCCCGGTCGCCGCCTGGAGCTTCCGCTGGCTCAGCATCCAGTCGTGGAGCGGCCTCGGCCAGTATTGGAACGACGTGAAGCCGAACCAAGGCGATGCGCGGTCCTGCTGGGCGTTGTCCACCGGATGGTCTGTCGCGAGGTGCCGGTAAACGTCCCATTGCTCAAGCAGCGTTCCCATCTCGTGCGACCAGGCGAGCGAGCGGTAAAGGCTGATGTCGTCGCCCAAGTCCCAGTTGATATTGGAGAAGGCGCCGAGCCGGATCGCCGAATAGTGAAAGAACCGCTTTTCGTCGTCGCTCAGCGCCGCCGGGTGGACTTTGGAATCGTTCCAGTCCATGACGATCGAGATGATCATGTCCTGCTCGCGCGCGCTGCGGAGCATGCGCTCGAACTTTTGATAATAGGCCGCGTTGAAGCGCGCGTAATCGAACCCCGGGTTGTCGGTGGAATTGGGCCGCTCGGCGACCCAGGGATTCAGGTAAGGCCGGAACTGCTCGTCGGGGATAATCGGCTCGCTCCAATAGCTCGACGGGCGGCCGCCCGCCAAGAGCACTCTCATGCGGTTAACTTTTAGCCGGTGCAGCCGGTCGATCGCTTGGCGGATGACGTTCTCGTCCTTCCACGCCACGAGCAAATAGGCCGTGGTGCCATTGAAGAAATAATGCTCGTCCGTACCTTCCCAAATGAAATGCCAGGGATATTTCGGGTCCACGCGCACGATGCCGCGGCGGTGGCCGTCCACGGCACGAAATTTGCCCGAGTAGGTTCGCGTGAAATCTCCCTGGCGGTAGATGACCGTGTAGGTGTAGTTGCCCGGGCTTGCGGGCATAAAGCGGATGCGGAAGATGCTTCCGTCGGGGGAATCGCAAAAGCCTTCCACGGCGAGCTTCTGGCCGCCGCCCTTAGCAAACTCGCCGGTCACGCTAACGTCCGTGAATGGGTTCGCCGCGTCGGGCGAAGCGACCTCGATCGCCACTTCGACGAAATCATAGCCGTCGACCGTTTCCTGCGATTGAACGAAGGTCACGTCGCGCTGAGCGCCCCAGAGGGCCGCCGGGAGGACGAGAAGGACGAAGAACACAAAGGGGGTGGCGCGGAGTTTGGGTTTTTCAATCACCTCGGCTCTGCGGATCCGCGTGCTCATCGCTCGGGCCTGGCAGTACAATTCAAGTTCCGCGCCTATCCGCCGGTAAGGGAAAAACCGGTAGATGATGGTCAATATTCGGTGCAAATAGCTCAGCGGGTCGAAGCGCAGCACGACGGCGGTCATAAACTCTTGTCCTTAATGCAAGAGGCGCGGATTGTACTCCAAAGCAAGACATTGCGCGAGCATTTGGTATACTGGAGCGAAGGTCCAGAAGCATGAGCCCCTTGAGTGACGAAATCGTGCGCGAGATCGTCCGCCGCATTGTAGAGACGGCGCAGCCGGAAAAGGTGATTCTGTTCGGCAGCCGAGCTCGCGCCGACGCCCGGACTAACAGCGACTTTGATGTCCTTGTCATTACGCGCTCCGATGAGCCGCGACACCAGCGCTCCGCCGCCTTGTACGTTGCCCTAGCCGACTTGCCGGTGGAAGTCGAAGTGATGGTCTACACGCCGGAGGAAGTTGAAGAGTGGAGCCAGGTTCCCCAGGCATTTGTGACCACCGCCGTGCGGGAAGGAACGACGATTTATGAAAGATGCGGGTGAGCTATGTCGTGGACTGCTCCGTAAAGCCAAAAGTGACCGCATCGCCATGGAAGCCTCTCTGGCGGCTCAGGCGTTCGACGCAGGCTGCTTTCATGCCCAACAAACGGCTGAGAAGTGTCTGAAGGCCTTTCTGGCTCTTCAGCGCGTTGAATTTCCATACAGCCACAACCTAACAAAGCTAACCGAGATTTGCGCAACGATCGACGCAACGTTTCGCTCATTGCTCCCCGCCGTTCGGCCCCTCACGCCGTATGCGGTGGAGCTGAGGTACGACGATTCCTTCTGGCCAAGCCGACAAGTAGCCGAAGAAGCTCGTTCCTCGGCGCTGGCCGTCTTCCGATTTGTTTTGGACCGCTTACCCGCGGATATCAGGAAGTCGGCAGAATAATGCCCGGCTACCGCATCGCCGACAATCGCGATCAGCGCATCCTGTCTGGTCGGCACAGCTTCGTGAAGCATTCGCCGCGGGCGGACCGAGGGATACAGCCGGAAGGTATTCAGGACTCCCGGTCGAGAATGACATCGGGGAGAGAATGCAAAGCGTCTTTATAAATCGAATCTGGGAAATCGGCGAGGCTGGTGCGCGCGAGGTCGGCAAATTGCCGCGCCTTTTCCCGCGCGGCTTCGAGGCTCCGATAAGATTCCATCAGCTCGAGCACTTCGTAGAGCCGCACGGACCGGAAGCTCCGCTCTTCGAGCACGCGGGAAATCTTTTCCGCCTCTTCGCGGCGGCATTTCGACAGAAGATAAATCAGCGGCAGCGTAATCTTCCCTTCCCGCAGGTCGCTGCCCGTGGGCTTGCCGAGTTTTTCTTCCGTGGAAGTGAAATCCAGCACGTCGTCAATGATTTGAAACGCCAAACCAAGGTTTGCGCCGTAGGAGCCCAGCTTGCTTTCGTCTTCCTCGCTCTTGCCCGCCAGCACCGCCCCCAGGCGCAGGCAAACGGAGAACAAGCACGCCGTCTTGCGGTAGGAGAGCTCGAGGTAATCGTCCTCCGTCATGTCAATTTTTCCGAGCTCGGTCAAATGGATCATCTCGCCTTCGACCATGCTTTGCGTGAGCGCGATGAGCAGGTCCAAGATGCGGAAGTTGCGCTCGGCGAGAGCCAGATTGAAGGCCTGCATGTAGAGCCAATCTCCCGCCAGGACCGCGCGGTGGTTTCCCCAGCGCGAGTTCGTCGAGGGCCGGCCGCGGCGCAGCTCGGCTTCGTCAATGATGTCGTCGTGGACGAGCGTGGCGGTGTGAATCATTTCGACCACCGCGGCCAGCCGAACCGCCGAAGGCCCCTCGAACCCACAGAATTTGGAGGCCAGCAACACCAGCGCCGGGCGCAGGCGCTTGCCCCCGCTGACCGCCAAGTACTGGCCGATCTCCGTAATCGGCCGGACAGTCGAGACGCTCTGCTGGCTGAACTCCTCTTCCACTTTCCGAAGGTCGGCGCGCACGAGCTCCAAAATCTCTTTGCCCGTTAAACTGCGGGAGGACGATGCGGTTTCGTTTTCGTTGCCAGGCGCGTCCGGGAGCGGCTTATTCATGTGCGGATGACCGGGGCCGCACCGCGGCCCGACGGGATACTCCCATAAATCAATTTGCAAAGGAAGCAAAAGTTCGGCCGTCTCGGCTGTCGAAGCGTTCGACCCATTCAGCGGATTTGAAAAAACTCGGCGAAATTCCGGGCCACGCGCTCGGCGAATTCCTCCTCGCGCATGCCGCGCAAACCGGCCAGCGCCCTGGTGACCTCCCGGACGCGCGCCGGCTCGTTCCGCTTGCCGCGATGCGGGACGGGAGCAAGATAAGGGCTGTCGGTTTCGGTCAGCAAACACTCCAGCGGGATTTGTCGTGCCACGGCGCGCAAGGCTTCCGCGTTCTTGAAGGTCACATTGCCCGCGAACGAAATCAAAAAACCACGGTCCATGAAGTGCTTCGCGTCTTCAATCGTGCCGCTGAAACAGTGAAGGATGCCGGCGCGTTCGAGATTCGGCCCCTGCTCCTGAAAAATCTTTTCCAGGTCGCCCCACGCGTCGCGGCAATGGATGACCACGGGGAGCTTGGTTTCGCGCGCGATGTCGAACTGGTGAACCAGCACGCGCTTTTGGACGTCGCGTTCCGGGAGATCGTAGTGATAGTCGAGACCGATTTCGCCGATGGCAACGACCTTCGGCCGCCGAACGGCTTCGCGCAGGCGGTCGAAATGCCGCTCTTCAAGCGTCGCCGCTTCGTGAGGGTGGAATCCTGCCGCCGCGTAGATCCACTCGTGCCGCTCGGCAAGCGGCAGAGCTGAATCGAACTCGTCAGGTTTGTCGCCGCCGCCGGTGCACAAGAGCCGGGCCACGCCCGCCGCACGCGCACGCTCAATCACGGCGACTCGGTCGGCGTCGAATGCGTAATCGGCAAGATGGCAATGGGAATCAACGAACACAGGTGTCAGGTGTCAGGTTCTAGGTTCTAGGTTCTAGGGGCTGGGTGCTAGGGGCTGGGTCATCCGAGTTTCGAATTTCGATTTTCGAGTTTCGTTCTCGCCCTGGCACCGGGCGCCTGAAATCTAACACCTACTTCAGTTTTGCTCCCTTGGGCACGTCCTCCTTGAACGTGGCCAGCACAGGGCGCCCTTCCGGACCGACCGAGGCCGCGACGACCATGCCGTTCGATTCCACGCCGCGCAGCTTGCGGGGCTGAAGGTTCGTCACCAAAACGACCTTCATCCCCACGAGTTGCTCAGGCTGGTAGTATTCCGCGACGCCGGCCACCACTTGCCGGACTTCCGCGCCGATGTCCACCATGAGCTTCAAAAGCTTCGTGGCGTTCGCGACCGGCTCGGCGGAAACCACTTCGCCCACCCGCATGTCCACTTTGGCGAAGTCTTCGATGGAAATCTGAGAAGGAGCGGGAGTCGGGATTCGGGAGTCGGGAGTCGCGGCTCGGGACTCGGGAGTCGAGACGCGGGACTCGGGAGTCGAGACGCGGGACTCAGTGCTCGGGGTTGGCGAACTGTCAGTCGGTTTTCCGATTTGCACGGGTTTTGATGCCTCCTTCGGTTTGTCTTGTTCCATGTCTGCTTCGGCAAGCTCGTAGAGTTTCGCCAGCGTGGCTTCCTTGTCAAGGCGCGGGAAAATGGGTTCGGCCTTGCCGACCTTGGTGGCTGGCTCCAAGAACTTAAACTTCAGAGAGTCGTCGATGCGCTCGTCCTCAAGGTCTCGTGTCTGTCCAAGCTGTTTCCAAATCCACTTCGCGCTGATGGGCATCACTGGACACAGCAGCACACTGATTACTCGAAGAAACTGAGCGGTGATGTACAGTGTTTCTCGAAGTTTGTCTTGGTCCGCGGCAGACGCGGATTTGGCAAGCTCCCATGGTTTAGCCTGGACGATCAACTTATTTGCCTCGGAAATAAGACCCCAGACAAAGCTGAGGGCCGAGGAGAAGTCAAAGCGTTCGAACGCCTCCTGGTACGCAGTGATCAACTGAATTGTACCCTGCTGGTTCTTAAGACTAACAGCAGGCGGTACGCTTCCAGCGGAAAACTGATGCAACATCGCCACAGTCCGACTGACAAGATTCCCGAGGTCGTTAGCCAAATCGGAATTGAAACGCTGGATCAGAGCGTCGTAGGAAAAGCTCGTATCCTGGCCGAAGGGTGCCTCGCGCAAAAGGTAATAGCGCAGCGCGTCGTTGCCCGGCGCGCCGAAAGAGTCGAGCGCGTCCACGATCGGCTCCGGGTACACCACATTGCCCTTCGACTTCGACATCTTGTCCGCTTCGTAATAAATCCAGCCGTGCGCGAAGACCATCTTCGGCAACGGCATCTCCGCCGCCATCAGGAACGCCGGCCAATAAACGGCGTGGAAGCGCAAGATGTCTTTGCCGATCATGTGCAGGTCGGCCGGCCAGAATTTCTGGAACTCGGCTTGGCGGGCCGGGTCCTCACTTTGAAATCCGATGCCCGTCATGTAACTCGTGAGCGCGTCGTACCAAACGTAGAACACCTGCTCGGGATCATCCGGCCACGGGATGCCCCACTTGATGCGCCTGCGGCTGACGGAAATATCCCGCAAGCCGCTCTTCACAAAACTCTTGACTTCATTCAGGCGGAAGTCCGGGCGCACGAATTCCGGACGTTCCTCGTAGAGCCGGAGCAATCGCTCCTGAAACGCGGAAAGCTTGAAGAAATAGTTTTGTTCGCTAATGAGCTCGGCGGGGCGGCCGCAAATATCGCAATTGGCGGGCTCCGCGCCATCGGAAATGTAGCGCTCGTCATCAACGCAATACCGGCCTTCGTACTCCTTCTTTTCGATATATCCGTTCTTATTCGCCTGCCGCAACATCCACTGGACGGACCGCACGTGGTCGGGATTTTGTGATGTGTGAACGAACTTGTATTCGCTGATATTCAGGTCCCGCCAGAGCTTCTTGAAAAGCTCCCGCTTGGCGGCCACGAAGTCGCCCGGAGACTCGCCCGCCGCCGCAGCAGCTCGCTGGAGCTTTTCGCCGTGCTCGTCGGTGCCGGTGAGGAAGGCCACCTCGTCGCCGCACATGCGCCGGTAGCGCGCGATGACATCGCAGACAATGGTGGTGTAGGCCGAGCCGACGTGTGGGCGGGCGTTCGGGTAATAAATCGGCGTGGTGAGATAATATTTACTCATCGGGTCATCGGTTCATCGGATCAGCAGCCCATTAGGAGCGAAATCGTCAACGTGCATTCTAGGTTTTCTTGGCGGTTCTTTGGGAAGCTGCGAAAATAGCGAGAAGCTCGCCGGCATCTCCAAGCAAACCCGCGGCCTGTTCGCGCCGAACGATTCCTGATTCGATGAGCAGCTCAATCCAAAATACAGTTTCGTCGGCTTCTTCCACTACCACGCCCATCTTGGCAACAAATTCCGCTCTGCTTCTGGATCGGCCGGCGGCCCGGTAATTGGCCGCCACCGAAGTGCCCGAGCGCAATAACTGCCTTCCAATGACCCGCGCCTCCTCGGCCCGAGGCAGACGCCGGTACGCCTTCACAATCCGAATCGCGAACTGCTCCGTCCGGCGTTTTAACTCTTCATGCCTATCCAGCAAAGAAACTTAAACTCCCTCTAGCGAACGCTGTTCACCAAGTGCTGTCAAGGGGTCGCTCGATGGGCCGATCACCCGATGACCCGATCAGCCGATCGTCGCTTTGTAGGCAAACTGTGCCGCCAACATAACTTCCTTTAATGGCACTGACTTTTCCGCCGCCAGCCGGCGGCAATCATCGTACTCGGGCGCGACGTTCATCACGCGGCCGTCGCGTTTCGAGACTTTCATACGGACGCGCCCGTAAGGAGTCTCGACCTCAACCGACTCGCGTTCGAGCACTTTGCGCCGCGCCTCATAGATTCGCAGCCCGATGGTCGTGGTCTCATTGAATAGCAACTCCGCCAGCTCATCGCTTTTTTCCGGCTCCGCGAGCACGCTTACCAAAAGGCCCGGCCGGCCTTTTTTCATCTGGAGGGCGGTGCAAGTGACATCCAGGGCGCCTTTGGCGAGCGCCTGTTCGACGAGGTAGCCGTACAGTTGCGGGCTCATGTCGTCAAGGTTCGCCTCGATGACAGAGACCAATTCATCGCCCGGCAGGCCGTCCTTCGGCGCCTCCGCATCCATCGCTTCGCCAATGAATAACCGGGCGACGTTCGGATGCCCGTGAAAGTCCTTCGAGCCCGCGCCATAGCCAATTTGCTCCACTTTCATCGCCGGCATGGGACCGAAACCTTTCGCCAGCGTCGAGACGATGGCCGCCCCGGTCGGTGTAACCAGCTCGCCTTCAACGCCGGATGAATAAATCGGAATTCCTTTCAGCAACTCCGCCGTGGCCGGCGCCGGGACCGGCAAGGTGCCGTGCGCCGCTTCAATCCGTCCGCTACCAACATTCAATGGGGACGAATACAACTCGCCGATGCCCGCAAGCTCCAGGCCAATCGAGGCGCCCACGATGTCCACGATGGCGTCCACGGCACCAACCTCGTGGAAGTGCACTTCGCTCGCGGGCTTTCCATGGAGCTTCCCTTCCGCGTCCGCCAGGCGACGAAAGATTTCGAGTGCGCGCGCTTCGACCGTTTCCGCCAGGTTCGCGCTCTTAATCAAGGTCTCAATCTCCCCCAAGTGTCGCTC
>QHZO01000360.1 GCA_003224695.1 Acidobacteriota bacterium | reverse complement strand
ATCATTCCACCACCACGCGGTGCGTCAGGCGGCGGCTCAGCGCTTCGGCCAGCACCTCGGCGGTCTTGGTGATGCTCCCCGCGCCGATCGTCATCAGCAAATCGCCCGGTTGGGCTTGGGCAAGGATTTCCTTGACCGCCATCTCTTCGGAGGGCGCGTAAGTCGCGCGGTCGAAGCCCAGCTCCTTCATCCTCGCCACCAGCCGCTCGGACGTGACGCCGGAGATGGGCGGCTCGCTCGCGGCATATATGTCGAGCACCCACACGCGGTCACAAGCGTCGAAGCAGTGGGCGAATTCGTCCATCAGAAACATGGTGCGGGTGTAGCGGTGTGGCTGGAAAATGGCCAGGATGCGCCGCGCGCCCCGCTGCCGCGCCGCTTCGAGCGTGGCCCGAATTTCCGACGGGTGATGTCCGTAATCGTCCACCAGCGTCACGCCGTTTGATTCCGCTTTGATCTGGAACCGGCGGTCCGCGCCCCGGAAATGCCTCAACCCCTCACGGATCTGGTCGGCAGACAAGTCAAGCTCCAAGCCGACGGCGACGGCGGCGAGGGCGTTTTGAACGTTGTGCCGGCCGGGAATACGGATGGAGAAGCGCCCCAGGGATTTCCCGCGGAAGCTGGCGCCAAACTCGGCCCCTTGCGGCCCCAGCGCCACGTCTGATGCCGCGATGTCCGCGCCGGCTTCAATGCCGTAGGTCGTGACGGGCCGGTGAACGCGGGGCTGAAGCGCGCGGAACAGACCGCCCCAGGGCGCGTCCACACAGCCGAAGACCTCGCCGTAAAAGGGCACGCGGTTCATGAAGGCCACAAAGGCGTCCGCGATATCATCCAAGTCGCGGTATTGGTCCAGGTGCTCGCGGTCAATGTTGGTAACCACGGCGATGGAAGGCAAGAGACACAAGAATGACTTGTCGCTCTCGTCGGCTTCCACCACCATCAACTCGCCCTTGCCCAGGCGCGCGCTCGAGCCAAATACGTCGAGCCGGCCGCCGATGACGGCGGTGGGGTCAAGCCCCGACTCCGCCAGCATGAGGGCGATCATCGAGGTGGTGGTGGTCTTTCCGTGTGCGCCGGCCACGGCCACCGAAAACTTCAGCCGCATCAGCTCCGCCAACATCTCCGCCCGCGGAATCACTGGAATGTGCAGGCGGGCGGCTTCGAGGACTTCAGGATTCTCGGGCCGGACGGCGGATGAAATCACCACCACCTCGGCGCCACGCGCGTTTTCGGCCCGATGGCCCTCATCGAAGCGCGCGCCGAGCTCGACCAGCCGGGCGGTCACCGCGGAGGGTTTGAGGTCTGAGCCCGAAACGGAGAAGCCCAGGTTGATCAGCACTTCGGCAATGCCGCTCATGCCGATGCCGCCGATGCCGACAAAATGAATCTTGCGAATTTTACCGAGCATGGAATCCCGCCTGTTCTTTCCCAGAGTTTTTCAAAACCCGTAGCCTCAGCAACAAATGCCTCATGAATAAGACCAACCTGAGTCCGAGCGAGATCATCGCAAAACCAACGGCCCGCCAGACCAGCTCATACGCGATCCCAAACAGCAAAGAGCCAGCCACGACCAACAATGTAGGCAAAACAAGCCACTATGGCCACGCCGGAAAGACGAACGTAACCCCTCCGAGTGCCAGCGCAATGAGTGACCGCGCGAGACGCCATGCCAGAAGAAACACCAGGAAAAGCACAAAGCCTAGGAGCGCCGGAAAGACTAACCTTTCTTCAACTAACAGCATTTCTCGTACCCCCTACGACCTAGCACCGGAGCCCGCGAGTTTTTCCACCCAATCGGCGATGCGCGCCGCGGCGTCTGGCCGCGCTGTAGAGCGCGCCGCCTGTTCGATGCCTCGAAGCGCGGCGGTATCCGAAAGCAGCATCTCAACCTCTCCTGCCAACCGCGCGGGCGTAAGGTCCGGTTGCTCGACGATGCGCGCCCCGCCCACGCGCTCGAGCGCGCGGGCATTGGCGAGCTGGTGTTGGTCGGCAGCCTGCGGAAACGGCACGAAGATTGCGGCCTTCCCCGCCGCCGCAATTTCCGCCACCGTCATCGCCCCCGAGCGCGAGAGCACCAAATCAGCCTCAGCCATCGCCTGCGGAACATCCTCAATAAAGGGGCGAACGTCCACGGCGCCTTTGATTCCTTCCCCCCTCAGGACGCGATCATACGCATCGCGTGTGGGGGCGAAGTCTTTTTCGCCGGTCTGGTGAACCAGCCGCAGTCCCGCCACCTTTCTCAACAGCACGGGAAAGGCCTGGCGCACACATTCGTTCAGGGCTCGCGAGCCCTGGCTCCCGCCCATTACCAGGAGCGTCCAGGGCGGCTGATGGTCTTTGGGCGGGAGAGTGTGAAAGACCGGGCGGACCGGACATCCTGTCAAAACGGCCTTTTTGCCAAAAAAAGGCGCGGCTTCACGGAACCCGACCGCCACCGCACGCACCAGGGGCGCGAGGGCCCGGCTGGTGAAGCCCGCGAGCGCGTTCGGTTCGATGATGAGCGTCGGAATGCCCTGAAGGGCCGCTTCGAGCATCGCCGGGCCCGAAATGTAGCCGCCCGCGCCGACCACCGCTTGCGGCTGAAATTTTCGCAACACCATCGCCGCTTCGATCGAGCTTCGAGGCAGGACCAGGAAATTCTGGATGCGCCGCCAGCCGCCGATGCCTTTCAAGCCCTCAGCGTGGACCGCATGCAAGACGTAGCCCGCCGACGGGATCAGCCGGGTTTCGAGGCTTCGGGTTGTTCCCAAAAACTCGATTTTGAATTCGGCCCCGCGACCCGCTTCGGAGCGCTGGCGCAACTCCTCGGCGACGG
>QHZO01000359.1 GCA_003224695.1 Acidobacteriota bacterium | reverse complement strand
CTAAGGAGGCGATTGTGGAGACTCTGCTTCATGACGTGCGCTACGGCTTCCGTCAATTACGTCGGAGCCCCGGCTTGACCATGGTTGCTGTCTTGTCGCTGGCGCTTGGGATTGGCGCCAACACAGCCGTCTTCAGCCTCATGAATGCGGTCATGCTCCGCGAATTGCCGGTTGAGAACCCACGTCAACTTGTTCTCTTCGGCGATGCGCGTTCGGCGGGTGACACTGACGATTTCGTAAGCACCGAGCTCTATTCCTATGCTTTCTATCAGGAAATGCGGCATTCGAACCAGGTCTTCTCAGACATGGCTGCAGTGTTGAGCTTGACGTTCGAGAAGATGCACGGGGCCGTGGGAGGAAGCGGGAACCTGGAACCAATGAGCGTGCAGTTGGCTTCCGGCCCGTATTTTTCGATGTTGGGGGTGAAACCATTCCTGGGACGCGTCTTCACCCAGGCCGAGGATGAGCCAGCGGGAGGGCATCCCGTGGCCGTGATGAGCTATGCGTGGTGGCAAAGGCGGTTCGGGCGCGACCCTGCCATCGTGGGGAAGACCGTGGCGCTCGGAGCGACGGTCTACACCATCATCGGTGTCACTCCCCCGGAATTCTTTGGCACCACGGTAGGCCAGTCGCCTGATCTGTGGATTCCGCTTTCGATGGAAAAGCAGGTTTCGCCCGGATGGAATGGACTGGACAACAAATGGTTTCAATCCCTCTATCTCTTGGCGCGGCTCAAGCCTGGCGTGAGCGCTGAGCAGGCGGAGGCAAATGTCAATGTGCTCGCCCGGCAGCTCTGGCAGGAGTATGCGGGTCCGGTCCTCACCAAGGAACAAATGCAAATACTCGAGCGGGCGCACATCGGGCTTACGCCCGCCGCCCGAGGGCTCTCCCGGCTGCGGTTTGAGTTCTCGCGGCCTTTGCAAGTTTTGATGGTGGTGGTGGGGCTCGTGCTGCTGATCGCGTGCGCGAACATCGCCAATCTACTGCTGGCGCGCGCCGCCGCCCGGCAGAGAGAAATCGCGGTGCGCATGGCCATGGGCGCACGGCGGGCGCGGCTCATCCGGCAGATGCTAACCGAAAGCCTGATGATGGCGCTGGCCGGTGGAGCGCTCGGAATCTTGTTCGCGTCGTGGGCAAGCGAATTGCTTTTGCGTATGGTCTCTCGTGGCTCCGAGCCTCTGCCGATGAGCGTGGCGCCGGACGCTCGGGTGCTCGCCTTCACCTTTCTGGTTTCCCTGGCCGCTGCGCTTTTGTTTGGGATCGCGCCGGCGATACGCACGACGGGGTTCGACCTGACTCCGGCACTGAAGGAGGGAAGGGGCGCTCCCGTGACCCGCGGCAGCGCCATGGCCAGGACCTTGATCGTCTCTCAGGTAGCGCTCTCGCTCGTGCTCCTGATCGGCGCCGGACTCTTCCTCCGCGCGCTCGTCAAGCTCGCCAACGTGGACACTGGCTTCCACAAGGAAAACGCCCTGCTGTTTGGAATTGATCCGCCCGCTGCCGGCTACAAGGAGGATGCGCGTCTGGTGAATCTCTATCAGCAGATCGAGCAGAGAGTCGGCGCGGAGCCCGGCGTCCGCGCCGCCAGCATTTCATTTTTCACTTTCAATCAGGGTGAATGGACCAATACGGTTTCGATTCAAGGACACCCTCCAACGCCGGAAAATGACATGGCCGCCACGCACAACGCGGTCGGCCCGGGCTACTTTTCCGCCATGGGAATTCCATTGCTGGTCGGCCGCGTATTCGGCCCCCAGGACACTGCGACATCACCCAAAGTTGCCGTCATCAACGAGACCATGGCGCGGTGGTACTTCCCAGGTGGTTCGCCGATCGGCCGCCGATTTGGCATTGGAGAGGACCCCAAGCACAACAATGATATTGAAGTGGTTGGGGTGGTGAAAGATGTCAAGCATGTCAGCCTCCGAGAACGGCCCTTTCCGGAGGCTTATTATCCTTACCCGCAGCGAATCGCATATTTCTACAACCTTGTGGTGCGCTATTCGGGCGACCCGGGGGCCATCATCTCGGAAGTCCGCCACGCTGTCGGAGAAGTGGACGCCAAGCTGCCTGTGTCTTATCAGAACACGCTCGCTCAGCAGGTCGAACGTTCCATAGCCGGTCAAAGTTTGATCGCCCAGCTTTCGGCCTTCTTCGGTTTGCTCGCGGCATTTCTCGCCTGCATCGGCATCTACGGACTTATGTCCTACGCCGTCAGCCGGCGCACCAACGAGATTGGCATCCGCATGGCGCTGGGCGCGGGGCGCGCAAATGTCCTTTGGCTGGTGGCGCGGGAGGTTCTGGTGCTGGTTGGGCTTGGCATCGCGGTCGGAGTGCCGATCACGCTGGTGGGAAGCCGCGTGATCTCGAGCCTGCTCTACGGGCTGAGCCCGGCCGATCCGGTGTCCATGGCCGGCGCGGCAACGCTCCTTGTGGTGTTTGCGGCGCTGGCCGGCTACCTGCCCGCGCGAAGAGCGGCCAATGTGGATCCAATGGTGGCGTTGCGCTACGAATGAAGCCAACAGCTATCAGCTTTCAGTTTTCAGCTAAAGGCATTTCACATTTTTGCTGACCGCTGACGGCTGACCACTGACAGCACACGAGGTGAACAATGGGAACGCTACTCCAAGATTTGCGATACGGAGTTCGCATGTTGGGGACGAATCGGGCCTTCACGGCCGTCGCGGTGCTGACGCTGGCGCTCGGCATCGGCGCCAACACCGCCATCTTCAGCCTGATTGACGCCGTGTTGCTCGAGAGCCTCCCGGTTCGAAATTCCAAGCAGCTCGTCCTGCTCGATTGGGCATCGCGCGGCTGGCCCCAGGGCGTCATGAATTCGCTTTCCGGCAATATGGACCAGGACAAGGCCGGGCGGACCATCAGCACCTCCTTTTCCTATCCTGCCTACGAAATGATTCGAGCCCGAAACCAGGTCTTTTCAGACGTTCTGGCGCTGGCCGGGAGCGACAGCCAGTTGAACGTCGGCTACATCGGAGAAGCGGGCCGCGCCGAGGGGCAACTGGTTTCCGGAAGCTTTTTCACTACGCTCGGCATTCAGCCGATTCTCGGCCGCGCGTTCGGTCCGGAAGATGATCGCATTGGGGCGCAACCCGCGGCCGTAATCAGCTACGGTTATTGGGAGAGGCGCTTCGGCCGCGACCCGTCGGCCATCGGCAAAAAGTTGACGATCAATAGTATTCCCGTGACCGTCATCGGGATCTGCCCGCCGGAATTCTTCGGCGTGCAGCCGGGACGTTCGGTCGAGGTCTGGCTGCCCCTGCATCTCCAGCCACAAATTGAGCCGAGCTGGTCGCCCTCGGGCCCGTCCCAAAGCGCCCTGTCGGGCAGCCAACCAGTTGCCTCGCTCTTTGCCGCGCGAGACAACTGGTGGGTGGTCATGATAGGCCGACTGAAGCCGGGCGTCACCGAGCCCGCGGCGCGCGCTCAGCTCGATGCGATTCTCCAACAAAGCCTGGCTCCGGACATCCAGCCGGCCACGAAACCGGAAACCATTCCGCACGTGGAACTCGAGTCCGGCAGCAAAGGGCTGAACGACCTGCGCGGAGAATTCTCGACCCCGCTGTTTGTTCTGATGGCCTTTGTGGGACTCGTCCTGCTGATCGCCTGTGCGAACGTTGCCAATTTGCAGCTTGCGCGCGCCGCATCGCGACAGAGAGAAATCGCCGTGCGAATGGCGGTGGGCGCAGGGCGCGGACGAGTCATGCAGCAATTGCTGACGGAAAGCGTTCTGCTGGCGCTCATGGGCGGCGCTGTCGGATTGCTTATGGCCTTCTGGGGAACGGACTTCTTGGTCGCTCTGATATCGAGCGGCCGGCAACCGATTTCTTTGAAT
>QHZO01000358.1 GCA_003224695.1 Acidobacteriota bacterium | reverse complement strand
AAGAATACCCCAATATCTCGCGCCCCAGGGGACGACACAGGACGAGAAATTGGACACCGGCGAACGGCTTGACAAGAGGGAGACGATTGACAACCTTTTTTTCCTTGCGGGTCTTGACCCGAAGCGCCTTGAGGAGGTCAAGAAGTCACCGGCCCTGAAGAATAAGTATCTGAGCGAGTGCAGCGACCGGCTAACGAAGGCCCTGCGACCGACATGGCTATCCCAGCCGATAGATATCGAACTGGTATACGACACAGGCGACGTGCTTTGGGTAAAAGTTTCTGACGTTCACGAGGACGGCAGCAGGACCAATAAGGGGCCCCTGAGCAGGCGGGCTCAAGGATTTATCTGGCACTTCTCGTTCTTCGTCAACTTCACAGCCGAGACGCAGAGGGCTGAGCTAAAGGACGCAGTGATACTGCTGGACGAGCCTGGATTGCATCTGCATCCTGCCCAACAGGCCGGAACGTTGGATGTCTTGAAGAGGCTCGCAAGGCGGAATCAAATTATATACACAACACACTCGCCATTCATGATCTTCGATTATAAAGTCGGGAACCTCCTGACAGTCGAGCTTGACCGGGACACCCACCTCAGTACGATCCGGTCCACTTATTGGGATAGCGATCCCGACACACTCATCCCAATCCTGCACGCTCTGGGGGCTCCCGAGGTCTTTGAGGATGCCTCGCGCTCATCAACTAATCGCCCGGTAGTGGTCCTGGAGGGGCTAACTGACTACCAGTATCTGACTACGATCTTGGACTCCATCGTAGAGAGGAAACCCGATGTCGCGCACAGTTTTGCCAATGTGGAATTAGTGCAGGCGAACGGGAGTGCCGCGATTGGTCCGCTCGCGCTCTATCATCGGCGCAGGGGCAAGAACGTTGTGACGGTTTACGACAATGAGCCAGAGGCGCGGAAGCTCGCGGACGAACTGAAGACGTACAACTTTCCCGAGGACAAGATCGTCTTTTGTGGCGTTGACAGTAAGGCAGAATGCGACATCGAGGACGTTTTTGCAGAGAAAGAGTACCTTGAGTCGCTGAATCAGCTTTATCAGGAGATCCTCAAGGACGCGAGATTCAATTTCATCACATCCGCGGATGTAAAAGCGAAGAAAGGGGCGATCCCGACCCTGGTTCGTATTGTCCCAATCCTAGAGTCGATTTGGGATGATCATAAGGACCGAAACTGGGGGACATTCAACAAGAAGAAGGTCTGCGACAAGGTGTGCGACAGGATATACGCCGAACCGAAGTTCCTAAGTGAGAAGACCGTCGACAGGTTCATCGAATTGTTCAAGAAGATCGAAGAGGCTCTACACCCGCCCGTAATCGAAGCCGCTGAAGCTGACAAGCATGCAGTTGAAAGGCCTGAACCCGCTTAAACAGGGAGTGCGCGGCTTCGAACTGAATTCCGAGCGCAACGCCACTCGTCAATCTCCGCCCCCCCCACATTCACTGTACACGGGCCGGACTGCATCCGAGCTCGCGGCGTGTCGCGGGGGCCGGACGGAGACACCGCCTTTCGCTCCGCAGTAGGCCAATTGGTACCTAGCACGCCTAATGAAGCGGGGCAAGCCAGGCGCGGCTATCGTCCTCCCGCCTCCGTCGGTATCCTCCTCGCTCCGGGCACGCCGGGTCCCAGCATGACTCAGAGCGCTTTAGAAATGAAAAGCCCCGGGCGTTGCGCTGACCGCCGCGCCCGGGGCCCGGAATGCTGATGGGAATTGGCACGTCCCGCCTTCGCGGGGAACCCCGATAGGATCGGGGTTGACGTACGCCCTCTCATCGCTAGAGAGAGGGACCCATTGGACATCCCGACGATTCGGGACTATGCCTCAGCACCCTCGCTAAGGTTACAGTCTGTTGACATGGATCACCTCCTTTCTAGCGTCACCTGGATATTAAAATCCCCAGGCGGCGCTCGTCAAGAAAAAAACTGGTTTGGCAAATGGTTGGGTTTTGGGCCCGCCGGGTGGCTACTTCTCCTGGCCGTAGAGCCCCCTCGCCCAGCGCCAGCGCAGCGCGAGAAGGTCCAGGAACATGCGCGTGGAGTCGCGCAGGAAGCGGAGCTTGGTGGCGGGGTTATCATCCCAGCGGATCGCAACTTCCACAATCCTGCCGCCGTCGCGCTCGATGAGGAAGAGGACTTCCGGGTCGTAGCCGAAGCCGGTGGCGCGCAGGAGCTCGAAGGCGCGACGCGTGGTGCTCGCGCGGAAGAGCTTCAGGCCGCATTGCGTGTCGTGGATTTTCAAGCCCGTGAAGGCTCGGACGATGAGGTTAAAGACCCGTCCGGCCTGCTCGCGGTACCATGGCTGACGGACTCCAATCAGTCGCCGGTCGAGCGCGCGCGAGCCCACGGCCGCGTCCGCCCCGCCCGCTTCCAATGCGGCAAGCAGTTTTTCGGTCTCTTCAATCGGCGCGGAGAGGTCGGCGTCGCAGAAGAGTACGATTTCGCCCTGCGCTTCGAGCATGCCACGCCGCAAGGAGAAACCCTTGCCGCGGTTAGGCCGATGGCCGAGAATCCGAGTCCCCGGATGCCGGGCGACGAATTCGCGAAGCACTTGTGGCGTCTCGTCCGTCGAGCCGTCGTCCACGACAATTAATTCCGTCAGGTAATTCTTTGCCGCAAGGTAGGTGGTGACTTGTTCAAGCGTAGTTCCAATGCGCAGCGCTTCGTTGTAGGCCGGGATGACGACGCTTAAATAGTGGGCGGACATGAAAAGGGAAGGGTAAA
>QHZO01000357.1 GCA_003224695.1 Acidobacteriota bacterium | reverse complement strand
GCTGCCTCCCGTAGGAGTCTGGCCCGTGTTTCAGTGCCAGTGTGGCCGTGCGCCCTCTCAGGCCGGCTACCGATCATCGCCTTGGTGGGCCGTTACCCCGCCAACTAGCTAATCGGCCGCAGCCCCCTCCCGAAGTGACCCTTGCGGGCCTTTGCTCCCGGCGGCTCGCGCCACCAGAAGATCACGCGGTATTAGCCCGAGTTTCCCCAGGTTATCCCCCGCTTCAGGGCAGGTTAGCTACGTGTTACTCACCCGTTCGCCACTTTACTCACCCAGATGTATTGCTACACCTGAATTTTCTCGTTCGACTTGCATGTGTTAGGCACGCCGCCAGCGTTGATTCTGAGCCAGGATCAAACTCTCGTTTGAAATTAGCTCGCGCGTCGAAGTCGCTCGCGCTCCTCAGGCTCTTTCGAACCCGAGTGACGCTCGCGCTCCGCGCGTCGGATATGTTAGATCGCTCAGCTTTGCATAAGACCGGGATTCGGGAATCGGGCCTCGGGATTCGGCATTCGGATCTCGGGATTCGGTGTCGGGTATTCGGGTCTTGCCTGTCCCCTAGTCCCTAGCACCTTGTCCCCAGCCCCTGAAACCTAGTCCCTAGCACCTAACCCCCAGTCCCTGTCTTTACACATTGACGTGGCATGCTCAACTCAGTTGTCAAAGAGCTGCTTGCCCCCAATTCGCATCGGGGTCGCCCAGGGGACGGATCTGACAATTCGTCTGTCACCGGACGGACGACTCTGTGGGCTGTTTCCCTTGCAGAGCAATTTCCTATTCTAACGAATCCCAGAGTCTTGTCAAGGGGCTTTGACGAATTTTAGACCGATTGTTTCGGGACACCGCCAGGCTGCTTACTTGAGGAGTTCGCGCTGTGGGCCGCCCACTGCGCCCGAAGACCGGTTAAGCCCAAGCGCCATCGCGAAGGTCGCCGCCCAGTCTGTAGCATGACAGGGGGAGACATCCACTTCCGGCCTGAACGGCGATCCCCAAAACAGGAGCTGGACTTGAGCGTGATAATTCCAAGACGTTCCGTGAATTAAGGGCAGAGAGTTTACGAAAGATCTTCCGCCAGAGTTGCGGCGCGTCCGCCCACAGCCGTCCCCGTGAGATTTGCCATCTGCCTTTACATGGCACATTGTCCGTCTTATACTGGCGCGCATTACGCAGTCCAGAGATTGCGAATTCGTGCCCGAAGGGCACGTCAAACGGGAGGAAGAAAATGCAGAGGAGAGCTCTGTTGGTGGCGGCAGCCGGGTTGTTGTTGAGCGTTTCTGTGGGCGTATCGAAGGCGGCCCCTAAAGAGGGCAAAATGGGGGGCGTGAGGTGGCACGGCCGGATTGTCCGCGTTAATAAGGACGAGATGACGATGGACGTCCGCAAGGGGACCATTCCGAAAACGATTCACTTCGACAGTTCGACGCAGTTTGTAAAGAACGCCGGCAAGAAGACGGAACCGATCGACATGAGCACGCTTAAAGAAGGCGACGATGTGATCTGCATCGGAACGTCGGACGAAAAGGGCGATTTTCGCGCCACGACGGTTCAATTGCAGCCAGGAAGATAGCGCCGAGGGCCCGGGCTGCCCAATCCAATCGGTCAGCCCTGGCTTTCCGCGCTCATTTGGCGGATGACGGCACGCAAGATACCGCGCGTGACGTTGAAGTCGTCGGCCATGACGTCGTGGAATTCCTGCTGATCGATCTCCAAGGCCACAGTCGGCAATAGGGCCACAGCCGACTCGGGCTGAGGAGTGCTCGCGAGCAAAGCCAGGGCGCCCGCCACACGGTGGGGACCCAGCTTCTGCCGTTCTTGTCCGTTCGCCACCAGGCTGATTTCCCCTTCCAGGACCACAAACATCGTATCCGCGGCCGCATTCTCCTTATAGAGGACTTTTCTTGGCTCAAGAGCGACTTCCTGGGCGATGGCCGCAATGCGCGCCAAGCTTTCCGTCGGGACATCTCGGAAGAGCGGAACCTTCTGCAAGATCTCGACTTTTTCCAGGACCGTGAGCATCAGAATCGGCTCCTCAGGAAGCGGTTGTAGTCTCCAGGCGGCTGGCCGCCCATGCCCAGGTTTCGGCCACCAGATCGCCTTCGTCGCGCGGTTGCCCGCGGAGTTCGTCGGCGAGTTCCACGATCTTCAGTTTTCCGATAGCAAACAGGGCGCAAGCACGCAACCAACTATCGCCGGAATGGAGCAGGACGCGCAAGGCCTCAGGCGCGGAATCTACTCGCGTGTGGCAGAACCGCTCGGCGAAGCGAAGCTTTTCCGGCAGCTTGATTTCGGGATCGAGGGTCGAAGCCAGCCGCTTGAACAGATCCGGTTTGAGCAAATGCTCGAGAACTTCCAGCGCGTTCGCCTGGAGTTGCGGCCGGTGCGACGTTAGCCCCACATAGGCGTTGTGGACGTCGCGGGCGGGATAGAGAAGAGCCAGCAGACGAAAGATGCGCTCGAACTCGAGATCCATGCGCTCGCCGAGTGCGCGCGCCACGAGCGTCACTCCTTCCATCGAGCCCGTCAGTTGACGGGCCGCCTGCGCGCCCGCCAGGGGATCAATCGCCGCCAGAATCTGCAGAGAGCGGTAATAGCCCATGAGTTCAGCGTCCAGCATGTCGGAAATATCCAGACCTTCCGGCAACAGCTTCCGGTCTCGCCGGCAAAGTTTATTAAGTGCCTTGAGCACGTCGTAGCGCAGCCCCGGGTCGCTCTGGATGAGGCTATCGGCGAGAACGGAGGCGGACTCCGGGGTGGGGATCTGCGAGAGGATCTCAGGCAACTCTTTGCGAAGCGCCAGCGCCACGTCCGGGTCGTTTAAGTAATCTTTGAGCGTCCCCACCGCGCGGTCCCCATAAAGCACCAGGGCTGTTCGAGCGGGGGTCTTAAGCGCCGCGTCGGACAGTTTCTCAATGGCGAAGGGAAGGAAATCTCGGCTGCGGATACGGCCGGCAGCGAGCAGCGCCTGTTCCACGACCTCAAGTTCAGGATCGTGCAAAAGACCCAAGAGCTCCGAATGGAGTTCCGAGGGTGGAGGAATCAGTCCGAGCGCGACGGCGGCTTCCTTGCGCGCCAGAGGGGCGGCCTCATCCGAGCGCGTGAGCATGGACTCGAGCATCAACTGGGCGGCCGGCAAATGGCCCGGCTCGCCGGTACGGGCAAGGTAAACGACGACCGAGCCTTGAATGGCATAATCGGGGAATTCCGTTTGCAAGGTTAGCAGCGCGAGGGGGTCGCGTCCGGTATGCGCCACTAGATAATGGAGCGCCTCGGTCCGAACCTCGAGCGAGGGGTCCCCGAGCATTTTTTCGGCTTGCGAAACCAATCCCCGCTCGCCCGCGTCGGAAAGCAGCCGTAACGCCCGCTGGCGGACGGCCGGAGATGAATTTTCGAGCAGCCGCCGGAGGGCCGGATGCCAGGCCGGTTGACGGCCGATTTCGAACAAGCTCAAGCCGTAGAGCGCCTGCTGCTCGCCGGCGGTCTCGAGCCCCCGTGCCAGGACTTCCGTGGTCGTCGAATCGAGAAAGTTCGCCGTCACCCGCTCCGGATCGAGCGTGCGCCGCTCAATAGCGCGGCGCAAAACGTTCAGGTATTCGCGCCGAACTCCGAAAGCCACTACGAGCCACGCCGCGAGCAGGAACAAGCTCACCACGCTCACTCGGCCGGGATCGAGTTTGAAGGTCGAGATGAGAATAAGCAGCAATGTCCCTGCGAGTCCATCCGATGAGCGCCAAATGAACGTATCAATGAACGATTTGACCTGGCTCTTCACTTCCAGCGGGATCGGCAAATAGAGCAACTCGGCGGCAGACTTGTCCACGGAATATCGAAGAAGCGAATGCGTGCCGCGCATGAGACTCGCGGTGAGCAGGCGCGGGTCCAGAAGCACCCATCCGGTTGGCATAAGAAGGGCCAGCGGCAGGACGAACAGCGCCACGCGGATGCCGAATTTCCGCAGCAGCGGCCCCGTCAACACCATTTGCAGCAACATCGTGCCAAGCCCCATATAACCGTAAAAGCGCGCAAAGAAGGCGCCGAGACCGGCGGTGTCAGTT
>QHZO01000356.1 GCA_003224695.1 Acidobacteriota bacterium | reverse complement strand
CTTGGCTTTTGAGCCGGCGGACGACGCGGAACAAGTCCGAGACTTCGTGCGCGGTGAGGGAAGAAGTGGGCTCGTCCATCACGACCAGGCGCTCGTCGAGCGCCACGGCCCGCGCGATTTCCACCTGCTGCCGCTCGGCGGGGCTAAGCCGGGAAACGCGGGCGTTCGGGTCGAGGCGAAAATCGAGTTTGGCAAGCAACGCGCGCGCGTCCTCGGTTTCCCGCGAGCTCGCGAGAAGGCCGAAGCGAGTCGGCTCGTGGCCGAGGAAAACGTTCTCGGCAACCGTGAGGTGCGGCGCGAGGTTCAATTCCTGGTGGATCATCGCGATACCCAGCCGCTCGGCATCTGCGCGGGAGCTGATGCGGGCCCTCTGGCCAAGCCAGCGGATTTCTCCTGCATCGCGGCGCACTTCACCCGCCAGGATCCGCACTAGCGTGGACTTGCCGGCGCCGTTTTCGCCGACCAGCCCCAAGACTTCCCCATGCCGCGCTCTGAGATGCGCGCCCTTGAGGACCGCCACGCCGCCGTAGAATTTTTCAACTCCCAGCATCTCGACAAGCGGCGGCGCTTCCGGAGCGGCGAAGTCAGAGGCGGGGAGGCTCATGGGGCGGCGCTACTTGACGAACTCTTGAATGTCCGGGTTCAGCAGCGTTTGGATTTTCGGCGTGCTCAGGTCTTCCTTGGTAACGAGCGTTGGCGGAAGGTCAACGCGCTTGGGCGACGTGCGGCCGGCGCGCTGATCGAGCAACACCTTCAGGCCCTGATAGCCGATCTGAAACGGGTCTTGTAGAACCAGCGAGTCAATGACGCCGGCGCGCAAATCGTCAATGAGGCTCGGCGAGCTGTCAAAGCCCACGATTTTAACTTTGCGCGCGAGGCTGCGCTCCTTCACGGCCTGCGCCGCGCCGATGGTGCTCGATTCGTTCGATGCGAAGACGCCGTCAAGCTGCGGGTTGGCGGTCAAAATGTCTTCGGTTACGGCCAGCGAGCGCGCGCGGTCCGACATGCCGTACTGGAAGGCGACGATTTTCAGGTTGGGAAATTCCTTGCCCAGCGTGTCTTTGAAGCCTTGTTCGCGGGCGAGGGTCGAGGCGCCGCCGGGAACCACAGCGATGACGGCCACCTTCCCGTGGCCGTTCAAGATTTTCGCAAGCCGCCGCGCCGCCATGACTCCGCCACCGTAATTGTCGGTGGCGACAAAGGAAACGTACTCATCGGTGCTGGCTCCGGAGTCTATGACCGAGAGCGGAATGCCCGCCGCGCGCGCCCGCTGGATGGCAGGCACGAGAGCATCTTTGTCGGTTGGTGCGAGCTCGATGCCGTCCACGTGGCGGTTGACGAAATCATCCACGATCGAAATTTGCCTGGAGTAGTCGGTCTCCTGCGCCGGCCCATTCCACTCGATGTCCACGCCGGCTTCCTCGGCGGCCGCGGCGGCTCCGGCATGGACGGTTTGCCAAAAAATATGCGCTTGGCCCTTCGGAATCACGGCGTAGAGCGGGCGCTGGCGCCTGTGACAGGAGGCAGCGAACACAACGATCAGAGCACAGATGACTCCGAGGAGATACCATGCCAAGAGCCGCGTTCGAAATGGGCTTGCCCCGGCTTCAGCCGCGACGCGTCGTCTCATTCCAGGTTGAGCACTCCCTTGATGTATTCCGGCCGCGAGAAGTCGGTCTCGAAAGCGCGGTGGATCTCCTTGAGCGCGCCGTAACGATGCGTAACAAAAGGCTCGACCAGGACCTTGCCGGAGGTGATGAGTTCGAGCGCGCGGCGATAAGTCGTCGGGCGAAGGTCCGCGTCGAACCCGCCGGAGGCGCCGACCGAGGCGACGAGCGTCGGCTCGAGAAACAAAATGTTTCCCCACAAGCCAATGTCGCGTCCCTTGTGGCCGTGCCCGTAAGGCACGACCGTCGCCTGTTTCCGGAGCAGGCTGGGCATCTGCTCGAAGATGGCGGAGTTCCCAGCGGCTTCGATCAAATAATGAATCCGCTCGCCATGCGTCAGCTCGCGAACGGATTCGCCGAGGTCCGTCTTATGGGCGCTTATGGGCGTCCCGCCGAACCGCCGAGCCAACTCCAGGTTCTTTTCGCGAATGTCGCTCACGAGGATGAGGCCTTCAAAATTCTTGATGTTGCGCAAGTACTGTAGAAAGAGGAGTCCGGCAGGCCCCCCGCCGCAAATCAGGATGTTACGGATGGGTTCGGGGCCGGAAAACGTGTAGCGGCTTTGGGCGCGCTCCACGCGGTCGCTCGAATGCAGCACGCAGCCGAGCGGCTCGACCAGGGCGCCCAGTTCAGCCGGCAATCCTTCCGGAAGCCGGACGCAGTTCACGGCCGGGATGGCGATGGTCGCGGCGAGCGCACCTTGCAGGCCCGTTATTCCGTGCTCGCTGTAAAACTCGCACTGATGTGAATCGCCGGAGCGGCAATAGGAGCACACCGGGCTGCGGCCTTGGCTGTGGCAGTTGCGCCCCTGATCGGCGAGCACTCGGACGCCCGGCCCGAGGTCGC
>QHZO01000090.1:14989-16145 GCA_003224695.1 Acidobacteriota bacterium | reverse complement strand
CGAAGACTCAGGTCACCACCTCCTATGAGTGGATTGGCAGGAACCGGGTTACGGGAATCGATCCTTTCGGTGAAGCGGAACTCGAAATCGAGCCCTTCCTCGACATCCAAATCCGCCAGCCCCTCCCCCAAGTCGCCTTCATCCCCGGGCGCGTTGAAGCGATGGCGGACTTTGGCAACCCATTTATGCAAGGCTATGTCACCGTTCATCACGCAGGCGAGCAGATGGTCCTCACTCCCCTTTACCGATCCTTTCGGGGTGGATTTTCCGTTCAGTTCTAAGATGCTCACCCCAGCTCGAACCCAGCCCTGCTCCCCTTGGAAGAGGTTCAAACAACCACTTATTCACTGCATCCAGACCGTACTGGTTTATGGTCAGGCGATGGACTTTGAATACGCAATTCTGTAGGATTGGATTCTATTTTCGATATTGCTCGCCATATGGTGTGAGGATGTCGCGTTAAGGTATTGATGCCAAGTAAGTTATGTTAGATACAAAATCTTAAGATTGGTATCCAACTTGCGGCGGAGACTCATACATTGTTGAGAGGGGGTAGGAATCCCCCTAAGGTTGCACAGGCCTAGGAAGATGCCAATCAAGCTGCCATTTCGATTCTCAACGGTTGTACTTGGGGTCGTGACTGCCGGAGTGGTGACGCTCGCCGCCATAAACTTCGATCAACACAGGAAGTTCTCACTACCTGGAGACGGGGTTTCGTGGGTGGAATCCGGCCGCGGCCTTACGGCATGGATTGTGGATAAGGACGGACCAGGGGCTCGAGCCGGCATTGAAGCCGAGGATGTTTTGGAAGCGATTGGCGGACGCGCCGTTAAGACAACCGCCGAAGCAGAACGGGAAATTTACAATGCCGGGGTCTGGTCGAAGGCACCTTACGATTTGGTTCGGCAAGGGCGGAAGATTCGAACCGTGGTAGTCCTCGCTCCGCAAAATAGCTCCGAGCCGCTCCGTTATTATCTCGACTGCCTGGGTCTGTTCTTTCTCGCCATGGGGGCGTTCATTCTGGTGCGACGTCGCGCCGCGCCTCGGTCATTGCACTTTTATCTGTTTTGCTTGTCCTCGTTCGTAGTTTATACGTTTTCCTACACGGGAAAGCTCAATCTGTTTGATTCGACCATTTACTGGATGAACGTTGGCG
>QHZO01000090.1:12736-14967 GCA_003224695.1 Acidobacteriota bacterium | reverse complement strand
TTTTCTGCATTTCTGTCTGCGGTTCCCGCAGCGGCCGGAATTTGTGCGGGAGCGCCCGTACTTGTTTTCAATGGTTTATGCGCTTCCGGTTGGGCTCCTGGCGTTGCACGTGATAGTGATGGTGCAGGCTCTGGCGCTTCCCATTCCAATGCTTCAGGAGCGCTGGCTGCTCGACCGTGTGGAGCTCGTTTACCTTGCAGCCTATTTCCTTCTCGGCGCGGGCATCCTCCAGCATTCTTACCGGCGCGCTCAGGCGCCTTTGATCCGCCAGCAACTGAAATGGGTGACTTGGGGGACGTATCTATCCATCGGGCCTTTTGCGCTGGTGTACATCCTGCCGTACTTCTTAGGGTTTGTTCCCACGGACTGGATGAAGCTGTCCGTGCTTTCGCTCGCGTTCCTGCCTTTGACGTTCGGCTACGCGATTGTTCATTACCGCCTCATGGATGTGGACATCATTTTCCGGCGGGGGTTGGCGTACTCGCTCGCGACGGCCGCCATCGTGGGCCTGTACTTTGCCTTGGTGGCGCTGGCCGCAGACTTGTTTCGCAATCACATTTCATTCACCAGCCACAGCGGATGGATAGTGGCCATCATCCTCACGGCGATATTGTTCCAACCACTCCTCAACTGGTTCCAGCAGCGTTTAAACCGGATCTTCGACCGCCGCCGGCCGGATTACAGCCGTACGCTCGTGGAGTTTGCGACCGAGTTGACGACCGAGCGGCACATGGGACGGCTGCTCGAGCGGGTGACCGACCACTTGAGCGAGGCCCTGGGGGTGGACCGCTTGGCGATCTTCGTGAGCGATGAGGCCGGAGGGCTGCGCTTGGCCCAATCGCGCGGTCCGGACGCTCTCGGGCCTCTCGACCTGGCCTTCCTCGACCCGGCGGAGCCGGCCCTCTCCAAAGGCTATCTGTTTTTTGACAGCGTCAAGCAGCCCGCCGGCTATTCGCCTTCCGCCCAGGGGACCATCGAACGCTTGGGCCTGCACTACTACTTGCCCTTCAAGTTGAAGGAGCGCACGCTCGGCTACCTGGGGCTGGGAAAGACGCGCGAAGGCGACCTTCTTTCGAGCGAGGATGTCGAGCTGCTTCGCACGATCGCCGGCTACGTAACGATTGCCCTTGAAAACGCGCGGCTGTACGAGTCGCTCGAAGGCAAGGCTCGAGCCTATCAGAACCTCAAAGACTTCAGCGAAAACATCATCGAATCCATCAACGTGGGCGTGATTGCGGTCAACCTCGAGCAGAGGGTTGAGTCCTGGAACACGCCCATGGAGGCGCTCTACGGATTGCCACGCTCCGAGGCGGTCGGAAAGCACCTGGCGGAGATCTTTGCTCCGTCGCTCGTGGCGGAGCTGCCTTCCCCGTCAGAGCCGCAAGCGACGCTGAGTCTCTACAAGTTCCGGCTGCCTACACCTTCCGGCCGCGAGCGCGTCGTCAACTTATCGCTCACGCCGCTCATCGGCAAAGAAGGCCGCGTGATTGGAAGGCTGGTGATCCTGAACGACCTCACCGAGCGCGTGGAACTCGAAGACCAGCTCGCGCAGGCAGAGAAGCTCTCCTCGATCGGCCTGCTCGCCGCGGGTGTCGCCCATGAAGTGAATACGCCACTCGCCGTCATCACGTCGCAGGCGCAGATGTTGATCAAGCAAATCCCCTCCGACGACGCCAAGGCGAAAACGCTCGATCGCATCATCAAACAGTCGTTTCGCGCTTCGGAGATCGTCAACAACCTGCTGAAGTTTTCCCGCACGAGCGGAAGCGAATACTTGGAAGTGGATTTGAATCGCGTCATCCGCGACACCCTGGCGCTGGTCGAACCCATGCTGCGCGCCTCGAAGATCACCCTCAATACGCAGCTCGCCTCCGGGCTTCCGGGCGTCCACGGGAACACCGGAAAGCTTCAGCAAGTCTTCATGAACCTCATCATGAACGCCCGCGATGCCATGCCGTACGGCGGCGAGCTGACGATGGCGACTGAAAGCGAAGACTCAACCGTACGCGTTGAGGTGACTGACAATGGCGTGGGTATTCCTTCCGAATATCTCTCGAAAATTTTTGACCCCTTCTTCACCACCAAGTCCACGAGCCGCGGCACGGGCCTTGGCCTTGCCGTCAGCTACGGGATCATCCGCGAACACGGCGGGAAGATCGCAGTCGAAAGCGCCGTGGGGAGGGGGGCCTCCTTCCGCCTCGAATTTCCATCCGTAAGGAAAGCCGTCCATG
>QHZO01000090.1:0-12714 GCA_003224695.1 Acidobacteriota bacterium | reverse complement strand
TTGCTGGCCTTGGAGGGCCACCAGACGGTGGCTGCCGCAACCGCCGAAGCCGGCTTGAAGAAATTCGGCGAGCAGGTGTTTGACCTGGCCCTGGTGGACGTCAGCCTGCCGGACAAAGGCGGGCTCGAAGTCTTGAAAGCCCTCAAGCGTGACAACCCCGAGGTCGGCGTCATCATGATCACCGCTTACGACTCCAGCCAGTCGGCGTTTCAGGCTTCGAAGAACGGCGCCGAGAGCTACATCACCAAGCCTTGGGACAATGACAAGCTGCTGCTTGAAATCCGCAACGTGCTGGACAAGACGCGCTTGCAGGTGGAGAACGTCCAGCTCCGGCGGGCGCTCAAGCGCTATGGGCTGCCGAACATCGTCGGCAAGAGCCGCGAGATGCAGCGCGTCTTCGACCTGATCACTCAGGTCGCGCCCAGCCGCGCCACGGTTCTGATCACCGGCGAGAGCGGCACGGGCAAGGAGCAGGTTGCAAAGACCATCCATGCGACCAGCGCCAGAGCCGATCAGCCCTTCATTCCAATCAACACCGGCTCCATGCCCGTGGATCTGCTTGAGTCCACTCTTTTCGGTCACGTCAAAGGCGCGTTCACGTCCGCCATCGCCACCAAGCGCGGGCTTTTCGAAGTCGCGGACCAAGGCACCATTTTCTTCGACGAGATCGGCACGGTGGGTGTCGAAACGCAGGCCAAGCTCTTGCGCGTCATTCAGGAGCGCGAATTCATGCGCTTGGGAGGCACGGAGACGATTCACGTCGACGTCCGCATCCTCGCGGCGACGAACGTGGATTTGAAGCGGCTGGTCCAGGAAAACAAGTTCCGCGAAGACCTTTATTACCGGCTGAACGTCATTACCATCCAGTTGCCGCCGCTCTGCGAACGCAAGGAAGATATCCCGCTCCTCGTCGAGCATTTCCTCAAGAAGTTCTCGGAGGAAAACAGCCGGGACTTGCGGCACTTCACGGCCGAGGCCTTGAAGAAAATGGTGGACTACGGATGGCCGGGGAACGTCCGCGAGCTCGAAAACGCCGTCGAGCGCGCCGTGGTGCTCTCGAACGGCCCCGAATTGGGATTGGACCTGCTGCCGGAGCCCATCGCCGTGAACGGCTCGCGCGGGCCTCGCTCCTTCCAACCTGATTACGCCGAGGGCTCGTCGCTGTTTGACATCGTCGAGGGCTACGAGCGCCGCCTGATCCTCGACATGCTCGCCCGCAGTAATTGGAGCCAAACCGAGGCCGCCGAACGGTTTCGAATTCCACTTTCTACGCTCAACCAGAAAATCAAGCGACTGCAGATTGACATCAAACACCGAAGGGAAGAGTAGGCTCCCTTAATGCCGTAGGCGCTAGCCTGCTTTGAGCTTTAGCCCCACGAGCCAGAAGGTACAAACCCATAGCGCATATGAAGGTCTGCGCCCTCCGGCTAAGCGACGCTTCTTGTCAGTCCGAATACTCGTTGATCGAGCGCCACCGGCCGTGGTAGAAGTGCGTTTCGCTGTTATGCCATTCGCGAATGAGCTTGAGCGTGACCTCCACTTCGCCAAGCACGGACACAAGCTCGGAGCCACTGACCCATTGGAATACGAAAGAATGGCGGATCGTTTTCTGTTTGAGGCGATGGGTATCCATACGCGGGAGTGCGTCAGGCCCAGACGGGCTAGCCGCGTCCGTTTCGACTTCGGCATGCACTACGAGGACGTGGCATCTATACGCCCGCAATTCGTAAGGACTTTCTATTTGGTCGAGCTGAGGTTGATCCGCCGGCGCGGCGGCGAAGCCGGATATTTTAGGTACGAATGCAGTAGAATAGACGCATGAAATACGTGTGCCCTGTTTGCATGTTCCCGGACCTGCCGTATCCTCCGCAGGACTACCATATTTGCCCGTGTTGCGGGACTGAGTTTGGAAACGATGACGCTGAGATATCTCATGAGCAGCTACGCGAAATGTGGGTCGCTGGCGGAGCCCACTGGTTTTTCGGCAGGCCTTCGGAGGGATGGAACCCCTGGCGGCAGTTAATTCAAGGCGGTCATCCTGAGGTGGCTCCACAAGCAAAAGGGTAAGCGCCTGCAGATCGACGTCAAACACCGAAGGGAAGAGTAGCGGGCGGCAGTGCGACATTTGCGAGGCCTTAGCCTTCTCGCAAAGAGCTTCATCCCGACGCAGCCCGCTTTGGGTGCCTATCCGGTAGAGGAATGCGAAGGCACGCAAAGCGCTGGCAGGATGCTGCTTCGCTAGGTTTAAGGTTACAGAATAGCAAGGAAGAATTCTCGATGGCAGTTCGCGGGCACTACTGCTTCAGTTGAAGCCGAGCCCGGGTAGAGTCCGAAAGTGGTCGCTGCTAATATATAGACCCAGTATCATCAAGAGGTTATATGCGGAGTGAAGGATGACGCTCGGCGCGAGCGATCCGCTCCATCCTCGCGCCAATGAAAACACCAGGCCAACGACCAGGATCAACAAGAGGTGGTTCCAAGCGCCGCGGTACTCCCCCATGTGCAAGGCGGCGAAAAGCAGCGCGGTCAAAATCACAGCGAAGGTGAGCCCGCCAAAACGCTCGAAGAAGGTGAATAGGACGCCGCGGAAAATCAGCTCTTCCATAAATGGCGCGATGAACACCGCGAAGGCGCCCGTGGCGTACGCGGCCTCGGGCGTCGCGAAAAATTGCTGGAGCGGGAACGTGGTCTTATCCGGGAGAAACTGCGGCGCAAACTCCACCAGCACGGCCAGCAAGAATCCGCCCAAAATGTAAGCCAGCGCCTTCGCGAACGAAGGCCGGCGCCACGAGAGCGCGTCCCAGAACGGCCGCCGGTATTCGACGTGGATCAAAAAATAGATGTAGCCGAGCAGCAGCGCGTGGGCCGTTAGTTGAAGCGCGATGAGGAGAAAGGCGCTGTTCTCGAAGCCCGGGGGCGGCAGGCGCCATCCCATGGCGCGATGGACCTGAAGATAAACCGAAGATACCAGAAGGCCGGAGAAGAAGACCGAAAAGGCGGCAAAGGCCAGGAAGAGCAGCAAATCTCGAAACGTCCACAACTCGCGCTGGCGCGGGGGCGGCGAGGCGGGCGCGGGCTCCGTAAGGCGGCCTTCACCCGCACGCTGATTGTCGAAAGAACTCATGGCCGATCGCCCGCCTTCTTGTGAGAAGTAAATAGCGGATACTCTCGCTGCCGGACGAGCCCGCCTTCAACGCTTGAGCGCGGCGGCAAGAAGCGGAACCATAATCTCATGATGGCCCGTCAGAGCAAAACCGCGGCCTGCATCACGGCCGGCGGCGCGCGGCGGGCGCAGCACCACGTTCTGGGTCGGCCGGTAGCCTTGGATGAAGTCAAGGTTGACGGTTGTCATGCGACGGGGCGCGCGCCCAAGATTAGCGGCCAGGCTCAGGCACTTTAGAAAAACTTCGGGCAGGATGACGGCCGAGCCGACGTTCAGATAAACGCCGCCATCCATGCGCCCGACGAGCGCCGCGAGGAGCCGGAAATCTCGGTGCGTCGCCGCTCCCGTGGCGCGCGCGTCAAAGGCCCGGTGCATGTGAACGATGTCGGTCCCGATGGCGATGTGCACGGTCACGGGGACTCGTCTCCGGTAGGCTACGGCCAGGACGCTCGAGCGCTTGAAAGGCGCTTGGCCGGACCGGGCAAGAAACCTTCCAACAGCTACACCCACGCCAAGGCCATCGTGGTCCCCGGCGACGATGGCTTCGTTGATAAATCGCCCGGTCTCTTCCGCCATGCCGAACCGCCCGCGGCCGAGCATTTCGGGGACGTCTTCCGAGGTGCGGCCGACGAGGGCAATTTCGAAATCGTGGATGAGCGCAGCGCCGTTCATGGCGAAGGCGGTGACGTAGCCCCGGCGCATCAAGTCAATAAGCACGGGCGCAAGCCCCACCTTGATGACGTGGCCGCCGAGACCCCAAATAATGTGCTTGTGGCGTGTCCTGGCGCGCTCCAGCGCCGCCACCACCGCGCGAAAATCGTTTCCAGCGAGAATGCGTGGGAGCGAGCCCAGCCACTTTGGCACCGAAACTCTGCGCCCCGCCACGCGCGCAAAATCCTTCACCGCCACCTTCCCCGGGCGCGAGGCCAGTGGATATGTGGAAATGCCCTCGAGTTGCAGAGGTTTAGAGCGATAAGCACTCATCGGGCTGGGCGTCAAGGCGTTCCTGCTCTTGCTCCCATGGCTGCTTTGACAGACAACTTGCGAAGTGAGTGCACCAACTCTATAACCTCCATGGGCATATCAATTCTTTCGATCTCGGGGTTTGCACCGTTCGCCGTTGGCATTGCCGCGATCAGGATACTCTCAATTTGCGGGATCAGCTTCACGTCTGGCACAACGAACGCGGAAAAGAAATTCCAGAAGTTGTACCACTTATCCTTTGGCTGGTTGGCGTGTTGCCAGACTCGGTGAAAAAGGTTGGCCTTAGTCATCCCAATGTAGTACGGTTGGTCGTCTCTGTACAGAACGTAAACTCCAGGTTTATCGAGGTTCTCCCACCCGATCATCTTTTTCTCGATATCTCGCATGTCGAAGACCGCACGCGGCCACATCTGCGCGTATCCGGTAACAATTTTCCGCCCCATAATTAACCCTCCCCTTAAGGATTCGGCTCACCCTTTCTGGTCGAATTCGCGAAGCATCCCCGCAATAGCTCCCTTCAGCGGCGGGATGTCGCGCTGGACGATTTCCCAAACTCTTTCAATATCTATCCCGAGATAGTTGTGGACCAGCAGGTTCCGGAAGGCGACAATCCGTTTCCATTCGATTTCCGGATGCTTCGTCTTCAGAGTCTCGGAAAGGCGCTGCGTTGACTCGGTCAAAGTCTGAAGGTTTCGCAGCACAGCGTCCTGGAGCGTATGCTCTTGAAGGAACTTCTCCCGCCCTTCGTGCGTGTCTTCTTCAATGCGTCGAATGCACTCCAGGATGTGTCGGAGGTAGACGTGGTCGTCCTTCACAGCGGCCTGGCCTCGCGAAGGACTTGATCTTTGATAAGTGGATCGAGGCCCTTTCGGTGACGACTTCCACTTTGTTTCCGAGGAGTTCTTCTAAATCTAAGACCAGCCCTGCCGGAAACCAAGAGCTTGTCTCAGACCCCGTCTCTACAAGGAAATCCACATCGCTATCGGATCGGGCCTCGCCCCGCGCCACCGACCCGAAGACTCGTATGTTACGCGCGCCGTGCTTCTCGGCGATCAACTGTATCGCCTCTCGCCGTTCTCTTAGTAGCTGCTCGATACTCATAGGCGGTGACCCTTGTGAATCAGCTCCTTGACCGACAGACCTTCGAGCCGCACGTAGTTGTGCTCGACAAACGCCAGCATTTCTCGCACGGCTTCGCGCTGCGCGCCGTCGTCCGCCCATTTGGCCGAGCCCAATTCCTTCTCTTGTAACGCATCGAGGGCCTCCGAAATGACCTCCTCGGCCGTTCGGAAGCGACCGGAACTCAGTTCGTCCTGGACGATCTTCTCCTGCTCGGGAGTAAGACCGATGCTTATTGCCTTGGACTCCATAGGCTCCCCTGCCTTTATGATATCAGCATCGGCGTTCCTGGGCTTGTGGATCGTGCTCGCTAGCGGCCATTTATCACCCCACACTGCTTCGGCCCTTGGTTGCCTCGGAAGGGCGGGGTTTTAACCCCGCCGCACCTCGGTCGCAACATCTCCTGGGGCTTTAGCCCCTGAAGCCACGGGCCAAGCATGGAGCTCGAACTTTGCGCTCGCCGAGCAATACGGGTACTCTCCCACACGTGAAGCCACGCAAGCTTTTACAGGATTTGCGTCAATATACCGAACGTGGCTCTCAAGATCTTCCCGATCTCTAATTTGGTGTTCCGAAAATCCTGCCTGCCAAACGGGGAATTTCAGACCGATTTCGTGCGAAGATCCGCCTTTAATTAGTTGCATCGCCTTTTCAAGCGAAGTCGTCGCGCCCGGAGTGAGAATTACGTGAAGATGATCCGGCATCACAACGTAGGCGTGGAGTAGGTAAGAACCCCGATCACGATATTCAATAATTTTTCTTTCGAGGGTCGCCGCCGCTTCGGGCTTATGGAAGACCGCTCGCCGTTCCGACGTGTTGGTGGTGACGAAGTAAGTCGCGCCGGGCGCAGTGCGATGTTTGGGGCGTGCCATGGAATTGGCTTCAGGGGTTAAAACCCCGCCCTTCCGCCTCCGAATCGGACGACGTGGGCCTCCAGGTTTGCTTTACGAGCGGCCATTGTTCAACACCCTCGCCAGCGCCTGGCCGGTATAGGACTTCTTATTGCGCGCCAGGGCTTCGGGCGGGCCGGTGGCGACGATGCGTCCGCCGCCTTCGCCGCCCTCAGGGCCCAAATCAATGACCCAGTCGGCTTGCTTGATGACGTCGAGGTTGTGCTCGATGATGATGACGGTGTTGCCGAGGTCTGTCAAGCGGCGGAGCACGTCGAGCAATTGCTTTACGTCGTCGAAGTGCAGTCCCGTGGTGGGTTCGTCTAAAATGTAGAGCGTTCGGCCGGTTTGGCGCCGGCTCAATTCCTTGGCCAGTTTGATGCGTTGCGCCTCGCCTCCGGAGAGCGTGGTGGAAGACTGGCCGAGGTGTATGTAGCCCAGCCCCACGTCCACCAGCGTGCGGAGCTTTTGTTCGATGGCGGGGATAGCCTCGAGCTGCGGCAAGGCGTCCGCGACGGTCATTTCCAGAAGGTCGGCGATGCTCGCGGCCTTGTACTTAACGGCCAAAGTCTCGGAATTGTACCGCCGGCCGCGGCAGATTTCGCAGGTGACGAAGACATCCGGGAGGAAGTTCATTTCGATGCGGCGCTGTCCCTCGCCCTGGCAGGCTTCGCAGCGCCCGCCTTTGACGTTGAAGCTGAAGCGGCCGGCTCGGTAGCCGCGCGCGCGCGCTTCGGGAAGTATCGCGAAGAGTTGGCGGATGGGCGTAAAAACGCCGGTGTAGGTCGCCGGGTTCGAGCGCGGCGTGCGGCCGATGGGCGACTGGTCAATGACGATAACTTTGTCAACGTGCTCGGCCCCTCGAATGGCGCGATGCGCGCCCGGCTCTTCGATGGCGCGATAGAGTTTTTTCGCCATCGCCCGGTAGAGAATATCGTTGACGAGCGTGGATTTTCCCGAGCCGCTCACGCCGGTGAAGACGGTGAGGAGCCCGAGCGGGATTTCGACGTCGATAGTTTTCAGGTTGTTCGCGCTGGCGCCGAGTATACGCAGGCGCTTGCCGTTCGGCGAGCGGCGGGTCGCGGGCACGGCGATGCTCAGCCGGCCCGAAAGGTACTGTCCGGTGAGCGACTGGGAATTTTCGGCGATCGCAGCCGGAGTGCCGCAGGCGACCAGATACCCGCCATGTTTGCCGGCGCCCGGGCCGAGGTCCACGACGAAGTCGGCGCGCCGAATCGTCTCTTCATCGTGCTCGACGACCAGCACGGTGTTCCCGAGGTCGCGAAGGCTTTCCAGAGTTTCGAGCAGCCGCTGGTTGTCCCGCGGGTGAAGGCCGATCGAAGGCTCATCAAGCACGTAAAGCGCGCCGCGAAGTTTCGAGCCAATTTGCGTGGCGAGCCGCACCCTTTGGCTTTCGCCGCTCGACAGCGTTGCCACGGAGCGGTCGAGACTCAGATAGCCGAGGCCGACCGCCGTGAGGAATCCAAGCCGCTCGCGGACCTCCCCCACAATGCGCCTTGCCAAAATCTCTTCGCGCGGCGCGAGCGTGAGCTTTCCGAGCGTCTTGAGGGCGCGCTCGACCGGCAGTGATGTGAAATCGGCAATCGAAAGCCCTCCGATGGTCACGGCCAGGCTCTCGGGCCGCAGGCGTTTTCCCTGACACTTCGAGCAGGGAATCGCCGACATATACCGCTCAAACCATTCGCGGTATCCCTCCGAAGTGGATTCGGAATACCAGCGATCGAGAAGGGGAATGATGCCGGGAAACGACGGGGTCGTCCAGGAAGGTTCGGGCCCTTGGCCGAAAAGGATTTGATTCTGGGTCCGCCGCGGCAGCTTATTGAACGGCGTATCGAGTTTGAAACCGAGCACTTCGGCGGCGCGCACGAGCGAGCGTTCCATGAATGACGAGCCGGCGCCCGGACCGAGCCCGCCCTGGAGCAGCGGCCTCGACCAATCTTGAATAACCTTGGCCGGGTCAAAAGTGTAGAGGCTCCCGAGCCCCTTGCAGACCGCGCAGGCGCCGTAGGGGCTGTTGAAGGAAAACGAGCGCGCTTCGAGCTGCTGGACGCTGATGCCGCACTGGACGCAAGCCCACTCCCTGGAATAGAGCTGTTCTTCGCCTTCCACCACCGCGACTAGAACGATGCCCTTGGCGAGTTTCATCGCGGTTTCAATCGAACCCGCCAAGCGGGACTCAATGCCGGGCTTGAGCAGCAAGCGGTCAACCACGACTTCGATGGTGTGGTTGCGCCGCCGCGCCAGCACGATTTCTTCGTCGAGCTGGCGGAGCTCGCCATCCACGCGCGCGCGAACAAAACCCTCATGCGCCAACTGCTCGAAAAGTTTCTTGAACTCGCCTTTGCGCCCGCGCACGATGGGCGCGAGGATCATCACCCGTCCGCCGCCCTTCTCCCCGCCGCCGTTTTTCTTGAGGTCCATGATCGCCGAGACAATCTGTTGGGTGGTCTGGCGGGAGATGGGTCGGCCGCACCGATGGCAGTGCGGGACGCCGACCGAGGCGTATAGCAAGCGCAAGTAATCGTAGATTTCGGTAATCGTCCCCACCGTCGAGCGCGGGCTGCGGCTGGTGGTCTTTTGCTCGATGGCGATGGCGGGGCCGAGGCCCTCGATCGAATCCACCTCGGGCCGCTCCATCTGGTCGAGGAATTGGCGGGCGTAGGCGGAAAGCGTTTGGACGTAGCGGCGCTGGCCTTCCGCGTAAATGGTGTCAAAAGCCAGGCTGGCTTTTCCGGAGCCCGACAGACCCGTCACCACGGTGAGCGTCGAGCGCGGAATCTCCAGGTTCAGGTTTTTTAGGTTGTGCTGTCGCGCGCCACGAACCGTAATCCGCTCGATCATCTGCTCAGTGCCCTTCAGCGAGGTAGTTCGACACCACGCCAAGTTGCCATGCTACGCGACGGGCGCGTTGAGCGTCAAGCTGGCCCGCCGGGTGGTAGTGTCTCAGTTTGCTGTAGCGGCGCTCTATGAGCGCCGAAATGATTAAAAAGAAAAATCGGCGGTCATAGACCGCCGCTACAGGATGAACGAATTGAGACACTACCGGCCGGGGGTCAGTTTGGCTGGCTCAGTGGTGAGTTCATCTCGCCAACTGGCGGTGTGAAACCGCCACTAGATCAAACTGACCGACCATCAGCAGCATATGGGAGGGCGAAATTGGGGTGAAGGCCGCGCACCGATGCGCTACGGTCGGCGATTGTGAACGTAGGTCAAGTGCTCAGGGCAATTACGACGAAGACGGCGCCCCAGCGACGCGAACTTTGCCAGACCGAAAGGGCAACGGCCGTGGCCCCGGCGACATGTCCGCTCGGGAAAACTCCGCCGCTGCCGGCGAACTGGGATAGCAGCCACACATTGAGCCGGCGCAGCACGAAATGGGAGTCGGCGATAGCCACGTCGTGAAACAGCAGCCGCGGCGTAGTCAGTGGGAATAGCGGAAAGAGCGCGTAGCAGGAGACGAGCGCCGAAAGCACTCCGGTCCAGAAACGATCCGCATCGCGCTCCCGTGCTTCGGCGTCCAGGCGCCGCGACTGCAAGAAGACAACCGCGAACCCAAGCGGCACGACGGGATAGCAAAGCAGGTAGGTGAACTCGAGGTAATTGTCGAGCCAGGGCGAAGCCTCAGAACGAATGGATGCGACCCACGCGTTTCCGAGCAAATCTATGTCCCAGCCTTCGAAAATCCCGTTGAGCGGGTCGAGCGGCCGAGGAGCCGAAAACAAGGCGGCCTCACGATAAGCGAGAATGATCAGGAAGCAAGGGAGCCAGTCGCGTATTGCGCCGAACGTTGCGCGCCACCAAGCCCAAGATTCACTCTGTCCCATGTCGCGTGAATCACGCATGCGCCGTTCGAGCAAGAGAATGATTCCTGTGGCCGTAGTGTTGATGGCCAGGAGCACCGCCCTTTGAGAGTTGCTCAGCGAAAAAAGAAGTGACGCAACCTCGGCGTAAGCGAGGAAACCGAGGAAGATCATTTCGGAAGTCCTCAGCTTTGATTGCCGGATGCCGTGCTCGAGTGGCCGAACCCCCTCAACCGTAGTTGCCATAAGCCATTGCCCGACGTTGCTGCGTTTCAGCATCGCGCGGCAGCGTCGAGATCAACAGCGTGTACATTGCCAAACGCCCCGCTGACAACTCGTGACCCATAAGCAGGATGCACGCCGTCCATGCTTTCAGAGACCAGCAGGCAGCCAGCCGCTGCGGGCGAGGTGTCAGGAGGATGCGACAGTGCGGTTGGTGGGCGCGGCGAGCGAATTCCGATTTCTTGTAAAGCTTCCGCCCTTGAAAAATCTTGCTCGGTCCGCAAACATCATTGACGGGGTTGGATGCTCGGGCCACGATACAAGCTGCGGTGTGGCGGGCCGCTGGTCAGTGAACTTTCAATCCAACTCGAAGGCACGGATCGCATCCAATCCAGAAGGCGGCCGAGGGAGTTATTTTCTCTTTGACCGAAAAGCCCGGTTAATGGTCAAATGGAAAATCAGAACGTCGTGGCCGCGGTTCGGGAAAGAACGATGAATCGTAGATTTGTGGGAATGGCAGTGTGTGTGGCGGGCCTGTGTCTTGCTCGCGGCGCGTCCGCGCAGCAGCCCGGCGCGACGGCCGCCGACCCGACGACCGGCGACACTCAGGAATACGTAATTCCGAAAGGGACGCATTGATTGATCCCGTGCCAATCGAGGATACCGAAGTGTTGGGCCGGGGCCTGCGGATTGACGGGCACTTGGGGGAGGTCCAGTCGGCGCGTCACCGCGGCAAAGGGGGCTTGCTCACTATCGTCTTCGACACGGTCCAGTTGCCGAGCGGCGAAAAGCTCTCAATTCTCGGATCTCTCACAGAAATATTTGCCAGCGAGAACGGCGCCACACCGGCCGTTGGGCCGGAGGGCGAACTCAAGGGCAAGGGGCCAAGCCGGCTGAAGCAGGCCGCCATTATCGCCATCCCCACGGCGGCGGTGGCCGCCGTAGCCGCCCCCGGCCCGACGATTGCCACCGGCGTAGGGGCGCTGGTCGGGACCTACATTCTCTCCAAGGGCAAACAAGCAACTCTTTCTGCCGGCTCCCTCATCGGCATGAGGCTCGATAAGGACGTCACCATCAAGGTTCCCGTCACCGACACAGGGCTTGGGCAGCCGAGAACATTTGTTCCGGAAGGCGGCCTTCAGCCGGGCGCGGTGGTGCTTTGCGCCTTTTTCCGGATGCCGTCGAGCACGCCGTTGACGAATTCGACGGAGTCGGCGCCGGAATAGCGCCGCGCCAGTTCCAGCGCTTCGTTGATGACCACGGCGGGCGGAGTTTCGGATAAGTGGGTCAACTCGTAGAGGGCCAAGCGAAGGAGGTTCCGGTCCACGGCGGGCATACGCTCCAAGCGCCAGTGTTCGGACTGGCTGCGGATGAGGGGATCGAGTGTAGCGACGGCCCCGACCGTCCCCTCAAAAAGCGAGCGGGCGAATTCCTCGACTGAAGGCTCGAGACTCTTCTCCGCCAGGAACGTTTGAACCACGTGCTCGGGCGAATGGCTCCCCACCTCCCACTGGAAGAGCATTTGGAGGGCAAGTTCACGGGCTTTGCGTCGAGAAGCCATTCGATCTGAGCAGTCAGCTTTCAGCTATCAGATTTCAGCTTCGAGCTGCCGGTCGTCCGTCTTCTCTTGCCATTAACCACTAACCACTGCCCCTGATCGCTGACCGCTGAAAGCTGACGGCTACTTTCCGGCAAACTTCGCCGGGCGCTTTTCGAGGAAGGCGCGCGTGCCTTCTTTCATGTCCTCGGTGGCGCAGCAGAGACCGAAGAGGGTCGCTTCCAGGAACTGGCCTTCCTGTTCGCTCATTTCCAAGCCATGGCTCACGGCTTCCATGGCGAACTTGACGGCGAGGGGCGCGTTGGCCATAATCTTCTTCGCAAGCGCCCTCGTCGCCGCCATCAGCTCCGCCGCCGGAACGACTTGGTTGACCAAGCCGATGCGGTAAGCTTCCTGGGCGGAGATCGGCTCGCCGCTCAAGATCAGTTCAAGCGCCCGGCCTTTTCCCACCAACCTCGGCAGGCGCTGGGTGCCGGCATAGCCGGGGATGATGCCAAGCTTTACTTCCGGCTGGCCGAAGCGCGCCGTTTCGCTCGCCAGGCGCAGGGTGCAAGCCATGGCAAGCTCGCAGCCGCCGCCCAGCGCGTAACCGTTGACCGCGGCGATCGAGGGCTTGCCCAGGTCTTCGAGTCCGTCTAAGACGGACTGGCCGCCGACCGAGGTCTCTTTGCCCGCGACCGGCGTTTGGACCGCCAACTCGTTAATGTCCGCGCCGGCGATGAATGCCTTTTCGCCGGCACCCGTAAGCACGACGGCCTTGACCTCGCCATCGGTCCGAACCCTCTCGATCGAATCGGCGAGCTCCTCCATCACTTGGTGGTTGAGCGCGTTGAGTTTGGCCGGGCGGTTGAACGTTACCGTCGCGATGCCTTCGCTCTTCTCGAATAGCAGGGTTTCGTAGGCCATGATTCGGCACCTCTCGCGGCTCGTTCGGTCACCAATCAGCGCTTCAGACCA
>QHZO01000355.1 GCA_003224695.1 Acidobacteriota bacterium | reverse complement strand
AACACGCCGGCAGGATGCCGGCGCTACAGCTTAAGGAGCCGCCATGGACACCGGACTTTCCACCGTTCGCAACCTGCTTTGGATCCTGCTCACCATTACCTTGCTTTCCGCCGCTTCGAATTTTTACGTGGCCAAGGAACTCTCTCGCAATAGCGACGAGATGGCGCTGCTGCGGGAGTATCTGGAAAAGCAGGCGATGGGGAATCTCATAACGCAATCGGAAGAGCTCCAGAAGCGCATGGACTCACTCAACCAGACCGCGAACGGGATGGACGCCAAGATGATGGAGGCCCAGGACGCCTTCGTAGTGCGGCTGCAACAGGAATTACCGAAGATGATGGATAACTATATTCAGTCGCGCGTGCCCATGGCCGAACGGCGCGCGGAGAAGGAAGCGCAGAAGCACGGCGTCACCGTGCCGCAGCAGTAGCCGGGGATTAAGCTTCGACCGTCTTGATCTCGACGCGGAAGAGTTCCTCTCCCAGAAAGAACTCGTCGCCATCCACCACTTCGGTTTCCGATTGAATGCGGCGATATACGCCGTTCCGGCTCTTGCAATCCTCAAGGAGGAAGACGCCCATCCGCTGGGTGATCTTCGCGTGTTTCCCGGACATGTAGGGGTCGTTTTTGAAGACCAAGTCCCCGCTCGACCGGCCAATGACCGTTTCCGGCTTTTCCAGTTTGAACTCTTCGGCGACCTGGCCGTTGATTTGAATGCGCTCGAGCTTGGCGGAAACAGTGGAGGCTTGAAACATGGGGGCGCCCGTCATCACCAAGGTCCCTTCGCCCGCCATGTCGGCCGCGGGGGGCGCCGTGTCTTTGGTGACGAAACGGAAGAGCTCACGGCCGACGAGAAAAATGTCGCCATTCGAAAGCTCAGAGTCTTTGCGTTGCTTGATGAATGTCCCGTTCTGGCTGCCGAGATCTTTAAGGATGACCTTGATGCCGCGATTCTCGAGTGAGGCGTGACGAGCTGAAAGCAGGGCATCCTCCGGGTAGTTGGCGTCGCACATGGCGCGGCCAATGACGGCTTGTTTGCCAATACTGAGCTTCTTGCCGCGCGAACCGTCCGGTTTGATTTCGATGATGCTGGCTTCGATTGTGGGCGGACGCAGACCAGCAAAACCCTGTGTGCCGCGTGCGAGTTCCCCGAGAGGCGGCGAAGGCGGACCGGTCTCGATCGCGCGGCGCGGCGAGCGCGGCGGAGTGGTCAGGACCGGCGGAGGAGGAACGGACCGAGGGACTTTGGATGTGGGTGTTTCCACTTTCTTCGGTAAACCCGTCGTGGCAACGGGTTGGGCGGGGGTGCCCGGTTCTTCGGGTTTCGAGGAGGGTGCCGTTGCAGCGGGCAAAGGCGCGCCGCAATAGCCGCAGAATTTGCTATTCAGCGGCAGGGGTTTCCGGCAATTCGAACAAAAGGCTTGTGCGGGAGCCTTCGGCGATGGCGGATGGGCTTCGGAAGGACTCTCCTTGACTCCTTTTTTCAGGGGCTTTCCGCAATGCGAGCAGTTATCGCCGGTTCCGGGGTTCCAAGTCCCGCACGCTGCGCATCGAACGTATCGCACGGTCCCCTGTTCCTTTTCTTCTTCACCCATCCCTCGATTCCTTTCGAGATTGTTTGAGAGCTTCAAGGCGCGGTAGCACGCACCCAGATGGGGTTAGTATAGCAGCGAAATTCTTCCCCCGCGTCATTCTTGGTGCGCCCTTCAAACCTTACGTAGCCCCAGGCCTTGCCAAGCTTTCCAAGATAAGGGGAGACGTTCATCGAGACCAAGCCGCCGCTCGCCATGGATTTACCTGCGGGCAAAGGAATTGCGATGGCCGGATCCTCGCCCGCCATTGTGCCCACGAGCAGGCGGATCGAGACAAAGGGGCCGAATTCATCGCAGGTTGTCCAAAGGAGTTCGAGGGGCGGGAAACTGGAGAGAGAGTATTCGGCGGAACTGCCAACGTTGATATCCTCCGGGTCGTCCAAACTTCCGTTCCCATCTGTGTCGAATCCGCTGGTAACCAGCGGTCCGTTGCTCAAGATTGTATGGCCGTCCCGCAAGGCCCGAAGCACGCTCTCACCGCGTGGCCCCATGCCTAGCGGACAGTAGGCGAGCGTCGCCAACTTGCCGAAGGCGTTATCTTCCGCGTAGCCGGAGACCCCGCGCGAGGGCTTGGAGAGAAAATCCACGACGTCCATCGTGGCTTCGTAGTTGAAGTCGCCATGGGCGTCCGACCCGGCGGCGAGAAATACCTTGAATGGCTTTCCCTCACCCTCCTTGCCGCCCGCTTCCAAGCCTTTCCGAAGCAGTGGAATCCACGCCACGGACATGGCTTTTTCAAGCCGGCTGTACTGATTTGCCTGGGGGTCCGGCTGGAAACAGGCGGCGGGGTCGGCTTCGCGGTGAAGGCAATAGGGGTCACGGGCGTCGTCGGCGGTTTCAGTGGTGGCGCGGTTCCAGGCCTCAAGGCCAACCAGGCCGTCTCTGAGTTTTTTCCCATCCGGGGCAAGAAAATCCAAATCCAGGTCCCACGACCCGCCGCGGAGCAGCGGGCTGATGGGATCGAAGGGGTGTGCGGCGTAGGCGAATCCGCCGGCGGCGGTGATGCGCGTCAAGGCCTCTCCGATTCGCGTCGCTGCCGAGCCCGGCGAACCATCGCCGGTCATGAAGACAGAGTCCTGGCCAGCCGGGCCTGGAAATCCTTCTTCCGGGTTGTCAGGGGAAGGCAGCGCGAGTAGGTGCAACGTGCCGAGCGCCAAGTCCTTCGCCGATTCGACGGTGACTTCCTCCGCCCGAATAAATACCAGCCGACCGTCGCGGTAGCTTTCGACATCCCGCAACTCCGCCTCGTATCGCTCCGGGTCGGGGTCGGTTGAGTGGTCGGCGAGGATGACCCAGCGCAGCCCTGCCTCCATCGCCGCCTGCTTTGTGACGGCGAGGGGATAACCGCGTTCGGCGGGATTGTCTGTGTAAGCAGAATGGTAATGCACGTCCCCGCGGTACCAATTGGGGATCTCGGGGAGTTGAGGTGCATGCACCGCCACGCGCAAATAAATCTCCTGAGCGGGCCAGGCGGCGACGTTGATCTCCACGCGCAAGTCAATCGTTCGAAACGGGCTGCCGATAAAATGCTCGCTCAGGTAGCGTTCAACCTCTGCGAGGGGAATTTCGAGCGTATGGCTCCATCGGTCGGGAATGGAAATCGGCTTGCCGTTCGTCTGAAAATCTTCGGAGTAATCGCGATACGGCCCGAGCATTAACGGCTCATCGGGGAACTGGCGGTGGCTTCCAGCCGGTTCGACGAAAATTTTCACACCCTCCAGCTCGAGGGGGTCGCGTTTGATTTTCCGGACTGCGGTCGCCAGGCTCGAATGGCCTGCCTTCTCGACGCCATTGATAATTTCCAGAAAGAGGGGGAGGTAGGAATCTCGGCTGTCGCGCAGAAGGCGGGGCGAGTCGGCTCGAAAGAAGACTCCGGCGCGGGAAACTTTTTCTTCGAATGTGGTCACGGCCTGCGGGCTGGAGCGAGCCCGGCCTGCGGCCGCCATGCCCAACGCGAGCGCCGCGAGCGTCGCCACAAAAAGCTTCAGCCGCCAGTCGCTCATTGGATCAAGCCGCGAACATCGTTCCACGGGATGCACTGGGATTTCCCGCCGGCAATTCCCAGCACCTTGCCATCCTCGGTCACCAGCGGCGCCCCGGGCTCCCCGAGGTCGAGTTGGTGATCGAGGATGATTAGAGATTCTTCAGGCTGGATCTTGACGAACAAAGTCTTCGGCTCGGCGTGCCCCTGGTTCAAGCCGTACGGGTAGGAGAGCAGCACGGCAGGCTTGTCGGGACCGAGCGGGGATGAAGTGCCGGCAATCGCGAGGGGCTGAAAGGTGCTCCCGGACAGTTGCAGCACTGCCACGTCGTTCTTCCCGTCGGCGGCAAGGTCGAGCGTTCCCGTCTCTCCGGTGTCCTCTTCGCGGTACGGGCGCTTTTCCATCTCGTCCGGAGCGGTCTTCATGAGAGCCAGCGTTTTTTTCTCGGTGGTGAATGCGTTCAGGAGGTCCAACTTCCCACCCGGCGTAACCAGGTTCGACCCCGCCGGCCATGCGGCCAAGAAATAGCCCTTGGGGTCCGGTTGCAAATGATACTTACTGATCAGAAGGGCCATCTGCGGGTCGAACTTCCAGGGCTGGATTACGCGTTTGGCGGTCACGAGCTTGCCGTCCTTGCTGACGAGGAATCCCGTTCCGGTTGCCATAAATTTCTCGGAGGCCTGATTGTCCGGGCTGCGCAGCACGTATTCGCAATAGAGGAGATAGACGGAAGACTGGCTGAGCGCGTTGAGGGTGCGCTTTTCGCTGAGCCGGGCCACGTGTTCCTTGGCCTTGGTGATGGCGGCGCTGGTCGTCGGGTCAGCAAGCAGTTCCAGGACCTTTTGGGCGGCCATCTGGACCAGCGGGTTCGTCGGGAGAAATTGAAACGGCATTTCCTCATTGAGCTTCACCGGCAGAACCAGGCGCTTCCCGCGCAACAGTACCTTCTCGACCGTGTTGAGCTTCACTTCCACGAAGCTCGTGCCGGTGACCCGAATCTTCTCCATGTTCACCAACGCTTGCAATGCCTTGAGTGAGTCAAGCTCGGAGAAAACAATCGAACATTTCAGGGGAGCGGGAAGGTCCACGGCTTGGGTCTTTGACAGCTTGAATTCCTGATTGAACGTCTCGATGTGCATGGGAATGCCCCCGACCTGGACATCTTGGAAATAGATGCGCTCCACGGTCGCGGAGCGATCCACCGGGCGGATGGAGGCGGCGAGATCGAGCACCAAACGGTCGGTATTGATGTCGTCGTAGGCCAGCCCTTTGTAGATTGCGGGGTTTTCAAGCTGTTTGGCAGTCTCGGAATTTTCCGGAAGGCGGTAGATCCTTGCCCCCTTGACGCCCTCGGGCTCTGTGGTTTGTTGGGCAGGAAGCATCCGAGGATTCAGGACCGCGGTTGCGAGGAGGATAAAGCAACAAAGAATCCGGGAAGATGGCTGGTGGGCATTCATAGGTTTTCGGCCGATAAAACCGGGACAGAGAGGCAGTGGCAGTGAGATTGGCCCGCGGCTGGGCCCGGCCGCTATCCGCGCATCCTCAAATGCCGCCCTCTAAGATGCGTACGCAGCGCACACATTCTAACGCGGGCTCAGGGTTCTATTCACCTGGATTGTTTGATTATTCGATACGGTGATGTCTTCACTGATCGTTTGATAGCCGGCCATCTCGATTGCCAGGTGATGTGTTCCGGCCTGCAATTTGATATTGGCCGGCGTCGCCCCGCGCCCAATGCCGTCAATGCTGACACTTGCGCCTGCGGGGCTGGTTGAGATCTCGAGTGTGCCGGGCGCGGACACCGCCCCACCCCACCTGACTCGAATGGGGTAGATGCCCCCATCTTCGACCACCACCGTCGCCTCATAGGGGACGGTTCCGGGGAGTTCCGCCCGATAGGTGTGCGGGCCCGAGCTCACCGTCTGATTGACCGGGCTCGCACCCACTTGTTTCCCGTCAATAGAAATGATCGCCCCAGGTGGCGTCGAGACAATTTGCAGGACGCCGGACCCGGCGCCGGCGGTCACGGCCGGCGCGGGATTCTTCGGTACCGGCTCAACCTTGACAGGGTCGAGATTTACCACCAGCGGTTGGGGATGACCGGCTCGAACTTTAGCTGTCCGTGTAACCGTCGTAAAGCCATCGCGCGAAATTGAAACACGATGCGGGCCCTCGGGGACGTCATTGAAAGTGTAGGGCGTCACCCAGTTGGGGTTCGTCTTGTCGTCCAGCGAAATTTTTGCTCCGCTTGGGTCCGAATCCACGGACAAACGGCCAAGTGGGCTTTCGGGCGTTTCGGTCACTTCTGTCGGCGTTGTGGGGACCGTAGCAGGCGTCGTGGTGGCTCCCGGCTGATTGGTCGTTGTGCTCGTGGCCCCCGGTTGGGTCTGACCCGTGTCTCGGGTGGTTGCGCTCACGGCGATGTCGGGCGGGGCAGAAGTGGTCCCGGTCGTTGCCGAGGTGGTTCCTGAAGCGGCGGTCTCCGTCGCCGTGTTCACGGCCGGTGCGCTGGCTGTCGTGACTGTACTTGGATTGACGACCACCTGGGCAGTTCGCTTCAGCTTGTAGAAATAATACCCACCCCCAGCCAGGCCGCCGAGAATGATGAGTATCACAATCCCCCAAACCGCTGCGGAACTCCGCGCGGACTGAGGTGCGCTGATGATGGGTGGCGCGATCGGCGAAACGGGCTTCAGCTTTTCAATTGCCCGGGCTGGCGGCGCGACGGAGGGCCGAGCGGGCGCTAAGGGCGTTGCTCCGATGGCTGCCGCCGCGGGCTCGGCCTGAGGGGTCGGCCGGGGTACCGAGTGCTCGGTTGGCCAAGGGATTTCGACTGCGGGACCTTCCGAAGCTGAATACATCGAAGGCGCAGACGGCTGCGCGTCAATGCGCGGTGGCTGAGGCACGTTAATTCTCGGCGGCGCAGGTCCTTGTCCGGCAGGCGGTCTCGGCGAAGGATACGGGGCCGCGGGCCTGGAAAAAGACGTCAGCAACACAGTTTCCGTTGCCATCCCCTGCATGGGCGGCACGCGGATCGCCACCGTCTCGGAAGGAGCTTGGTGGCCGCCCAACGCCCGATAATTCCTTAAGTCGTCCGCCAGCTCGCGGCAGGCCTGATACCGCTCATCGGGATTCTTGGCCAGCGCCTTCTGGATCACATAACTGAGTCCGAGGTGCAGCGTTGGGTCGAGCTCGCGCGGAGGAATCGGATTTTCGTTCATTATTTTATAGATGACCGTCGTGATGTTCTGACCGCCGAAGGGTTTTTCACCCGTGACCAATTCGTAGAGAATGACGCCCAAGGAAAAGATGTCCGAACGGCCGTCCACCGACCGGCCTTTGACCTGCTCCGGAGACATGTAATTGGGCGTTCCGACAATTTGACCTGCCTGCGTCATCCCGGTGTGCATGACCTTGGCGATGCCAAAGTCGGTCATTTTTACCAAGCCGGATTCCAATATCATGATGTTGGCAGGCTTGACGTCGCGATGGACGATCTTGCGGGCGTGCGCGACGTCCAAGGCGCTGCACACCTGCTCGTACATCGGGATGACCGTCTCGACGGGAAGAACGCCCTGCTTTTCGACAAGGTGCTGGAGAGACTCACCCTCCAGGAATTCCATGGCCAGATAGAGGACGCCGTCGTCTTCCCCGAAGTCGTACACGGTAACGATATTGGGGTGGGTTAGGATCCCAGCGGCCTGGGCTTCCCTTTGGAACCGGGCTTTGTACTCTTCAAACTCCGCCGTGGGGAGTGTTTCGGTGAGCATCGTCTTTATGGCGACGGTACGGCCGATGATAGGGTCAAAGCCTTTGTAAACGACCCCCATCGAGCCGCGGCCGAGCTCGCTCTCAATTTGATAGCGGCCCGCTTTGGTCAGCGTCATGCGCATGGAATTGTTGCCCCGATCCCGACTTACGATTCATCACACACAGAAGTGCGCCATTCGTTGCGATGGCTACGCTTATGAGTCTCAGGTTGTCTTGCGTAGAGTTTCTTGAACGAACCCACAGCAAGCGTAGCGCAAGCAGATTATGAAGTCAATGAACCATCGGCTACCCAAGAATCGCGATTGAGCGGGGGGAAGGGCTGGCCAAGGCGGAATTAGCACTGAGCAGCGCGACGCGAAAGGCACTGGTGCAGCCGGGCCGCTTCCGAGGTCGTGCCTTTGGGGATCAGCCTC
>QHZO01000354.1 GCA_003224695.1 Acidobacteriota bacterium | reverse complement strand
TCGGGCTCGCCGTTCACCAGCACCGTGCAGGCGCCGCAACTGGAGTCGTCGCAGCCGCGTTTCGAGCCCGTCAGCCCCAAGTCCTCGCGCAGCACGTCGAGAAGGAACTTGTTCGAGGGCACGTCGCACTCATGCCCTTGGCCGTTAATTCGCAGCCGAATATGACGCTTGATCATGGAGTCTTTCCCGACGAGCCGTAGGGGCGCGCGGCGCGCGCCCCACACTGAAGGGGGAGCGGGTGCGCGGCGAGCGCCCCACACTGAAGGCGGAGCGGGCGAACGCCGTTCGCCCCTACCGAAGTACATCCCTAGCTCGCAATCTTCAAAAGTTCCGGCTCGTGGTAACCCACAACCATCTGCCCGCCGCGAACCACGATGGGCCGGCGAATGAGGTTCGGATTCTTTGCCATCAAGGCCAGGGCCTCGCGGCGCGGCGGGGGATGATCTTTCATTTTTCGCTCGCGGTATAACTCGTTCTTCGGATTCAAGAACTCGCGATAGTCCCGCTCGCCGATCAGCGCGTCGAGCTCCTGGGCGCTCAGCGGGTCCTTCGCGAGGTCGCGCATATCGAGTTCCGCCGCTTTTTCGAGCAAGAGACCTCTTGCCTTGCGACAGCTCGTTCAAGTCGGCTTGAGATAAATTTTGAGCTTGGCCAAGGCCGTCTATTTCCCTTTCCATTTCGGCGGACGCTTGGCGAGGAAGGCGCGCAAGCCCTCTTCGGCGTCCTCGGTTGGGAGGAGTTCTTCGAGGTAGACCCGCTCCGCCTCGCGCAGCGCGGCCTCAAAGGTTTCACGCGAGCCGAGGCGCGACACGCGCCGGGCGATGGCAGTCACGGCGGGGCTCTGCGCAAGGATCTCCTTCCGAAATTTTGCCGCCTGTTCTTCGAGAGTGTCTCCATCCGGCCCTGCGGCGCTGGCGACGCGGTTGACAAACCCGAGACGCCATGCCTCCTCGCCCGTGACGGTTTTCCCGGTCAGAATCATTTCGAGAGCCGGCTTTTCCGGAATCAGCCTCGGCAGCAGCACCGCTGCGATCGGCGGGAACGCTCCCAGGCGGATTTCCGGCTGCCCAAACTTTGCTTCCCGCGTGGCGATAATGAAATCGCAAGCGATGGCGAGCTCCATTCCGCCGCCGAGGCAATAGCCTTCGACCAGCGCCAGAGTCGGCCGCGCCGAGTCGAGCACTTTGCGGATGAGCGCGTGAAACTCCGTGAGCAGTTGGCGGGCGGAGCCGGAGAAATGCTCGCGAACATCCGTGCCGGAAGAAAACGCCGCCGGCAAGGCGCTTCGGAGCTCAATCAGCTCGATGCCGGGCTCTTGTGACACGGCTTCAAATCGGCTTCCGAGTTCGCGGATCGTCTCAATGTTGAGGACATTGAGAGGCGGCCTGTTGATAACCAGGCGCGCCACGCGCTCGCGGCGCTCGACGCGGACAGCGCCCGAGGGAGCAACCGTGGCCTCGACTTTGGCGACGCCTTCAAGCATCAGAGCGCCCGCCGCGCGCCCTCCGACGGCTCAAATTCCGACTCGCCCTTGGGCGCGATCCAGCCGCCTTCCTTCACAATGGACTGCAGAAGTTTCTCGTCCTCCTCGGACGGCATCACGGATGGCAAGTAAATTTCGTACTCTTCCTTGCTCATCGGCTGCCCATCAATGTCGAAGAATTTTCCGGCGTATTGGCCGATGGCGCGGTTGAATTTCAAGTCCGGCACGTGGATTTTTGGCTGCTCTTCGGGGATCATTTTGTTGAGAGTGGCTGTCAGTTTCCGCACCTCTTCGAAATAAAGCTGCCGGGCGGCATCGTTCAGATTGTCTTTCTCCGCCTCGCCTTGCGCCTGGCGCTCGTCGTATCGCCCCTTCAAGCCCCACACGTAGGCCCAGTGCGCCGAGGACGAATGGTCCGTGCCGAACAGGTCGTAGGAGGTCGGCAGCCACTTGTTGAAATATTTTTGAACGATGGAAATCGGAACGCGGCCTGCCTTCACAACCCGGTGCAAGCCGTGGTTACCCGTTCCAAGGTGAAACGATTCTTCCTTGAGCATGGGCGGCATGCTCCGGGCGAGCGGCAGGAAGCTCGAATGTGAAAGCATCGTCAATTGGAACTTCCCGTCGCGGTCCACGAACTGCGTGTAGGTGAAAAAGTCGAGCCAGTTGTTGACCGGCGCGTTGAAAGCGCCGAGCAGGCGGGCGTCGGTGAAGGCGCGCCGCTCGAGCAGCTTTTGCGCTTCGATGCGGCCGGAGCGCCCGAACTCGGAGATGAGCACGTGGCTCATCTGCCAGCCGTGCCGCATCTCCTCGGTCATGACCCGCACCAAGCTCAAATAGTCGTAGCGCGAGGGCGCGGTCTCAAACAGCCGCCGCTGCTGCTCGACGGAGGCGAATTCCGTGTCGCCTTGGTAGACGACCAGGTTCTGCACCGCGTCGCGGATGCGTTGGTCGGGAATGTGCATCACCGTCTTCCAGCGCAACTGCCCGTGGTAGTCGCCGAACTCAATTTCCGGCGGCGCCTCCCCGTACTTCGCTTCGAAGCGGTACTCCTTGAATTCCGGCGCGTCGAGGCCGATGTCTTTTTGCCAGCCATAGAAATAGTCAATCCAGTCGTCGAAATTGGAAATCCTAAGCATGAGGGCACCGCCTGATCTCGCAGTTCGGACTCGGACGCGGCGGCGTCCGACACTACTTCGCTGCGGCTTCGCGGCATTGGGTTACAAACGTCTCGAAAATCTTTCGTTGCTCTGGCCGGTCGGCCATCTCCTCCGGGTGCCACTGCACGGCGAGCAGGAACGGGTAATTCTCGGCGGCTTCGATGGCTTCAATCAAACCGTCTTCGGCGTGCGCGGTCACTTTCAGCCCGCGGCCCAGCCGCTTGATGGCCTGGTGGTGGAGGCTGTTCACCCGGCAATTTCCAGCGAAGGCCGCTCGGAGGTTCGAGTCCGGCTCGGTGACGGTCACCGTGTGCGACGCGTCGCCGCGGCCGCCCACTTGCTTATGCTCGAGCACCATCGGCGTGTCCTCGAGCGGCACCTGGGCCTTCAGGTCCTGGTAGAGGGAGCCGCCAAACTTTACGTTGATCAGCTGGACGCCGCGGCAGATGCCAAATATCGGCCGCCGAGCTTTGAGCGCACGGTCGAGGAGCGCCAGCTCGAAGTCGTCCCGAGCGCGGTTCGCCTCCACCGTGTCATATTCTTTCTTTTCATCGTAGAGCGCGGGGTCCACGTCCTCTCCACCCGTGAACAAAATGCCATGGAAGTCCGCCTTCGAGAATCGCTCCGCATCACCGGCTGCAACCATTTCCAATTCCTCGGGCCGCGCCCCCGCGGAGAGCATCGCCTGGAAGTAAGGCGACGCCGCGCCTTTGGCTTTTTCTTTTTCACCGACTGAAATCAGAATTCGCATGAAATTGTTTTTGTTCGCGGTTCGTAGTCCGTTGCAAGAACCTCTTGCCCACTGGCAACTGACCACTGGCCTCTTACTTGGCCTTGAATTTCGGCGTCCTCTTTTCGATATACGCCGTCAGGCCCTCGTGCGCGTCCTCGCTTTGGAACAGGTGTTGCTGGAGCTCCCGCTCGAGCGCCAAACTCTCTCCGAATGGCATCTCCAGGCCCGAACAGACGGCGCGCTTGATGCGCCCCACGGCGCGAGCGGCTTTCTGCGGCGGCAAAAACTGCTTCGCATAGGCAGTGACTTCCTCGAAGAAATTGTCGCGGTCGAGCACCTGATTGACCAAGCCGATCTCCTCCGCCTCTTCAAACGAAAATGTCCGGCCCGTGGCCATGAGCTCCAGCGCGCGTGATTTGCCCACCAGCCGCGCCAGCCGCTGCGTTCCGCCGGTGCCGGGGAGAACGCCGAGCGCGACTTCCGGCAGCCCGATCTTCCCTGCGTCGCGCCGCGCCAGGCGGAGGTCGGCGGCGAGCGCGATTTCCAGGCCCCCGCCCACCGTGTGGCCGTTGAGCGCGGCGATCACCAGCTTCGGCGTCTGCTCCAGGCGATTCAGCGTTTCGTTGGCGTGCAGGCAGAAGTAATACTTGAACTCCGGCGTGACGCTCGATAGCATCTTGATGTTCGCGCCGGCGGAAAAGAACTTCTCGCCCGCTCCGCGCAGGATGACGACATAGACGGCATCGTCCATGCGCGCCCTGAGGATGGCCGAGTCGAGCTGTTGCATCATCTCGTAGGTGTAGGTGTTGGCCGGCGGGTCGTTCATCTCGATCCAGGCGAGCCCCTGGTCCGCGCTGTAATTGATGAGCGGCCCGATGGACGTGGCGGTCGCTGTAATTCCCATGAAACCTCCTCGATAAATTCAGTTTACTCGCAAGTTGAGCCCGAGGCCAGCAGGAACGGAAGCGGGCTTGGCACGATGCTGAAAAACGCCTCCGCACGCTGTCATTCCGATCCGTCGGCTGACGGAGAGGAATCTCGCCCTGAGAATAAAGGACTTGCGAGAATCTTCGTCGTCTCCGACAGCCGACGGACTGACGGACTCCTCGGAATGACAGCCTGTATGTGTTTTTCATCAGCCTGCTAAGGCGTGCCGGAGGCGCGCGTGTTCTCTTCGAAACGCAGGTTGGCGAGAATCGCAGCAAAGAGTTTTTCCTGGCCAAGCTGCCAGGCGACTTTCAAGAGGTGAATGTTCACGAACACGTCCTCTTTGGGAATGCAGACGAAAAAATTCTTCTGCCGAACGCGCCGCCCGTCAAATTCGGGCACCAGGTATTCGAGAACTTTCATGCCATTCAAGTCGAAAATGCTCTCGCCCATTTTCTTGGAAGTACTGGCCTTGGCGCGCGCTTCGAGGGAGGCTTGGCAGCCCGCCATGTCTGCGGGCGTTTTCACTTTTTCCAGGTACGCGGAGAGGATGACTCCGGTGGCCAAGTTTTGCGCAAACAGGTAACGCCGTCCGTCGAGCTGGACTTCGTTCTTTTCCACCGAGAAGCCGGGCAGATTAAGTACCAGCGACCAATTCTCGTCGGGCAGGGACAGCTTCACCGTGTCCGAAGCACTCTTGGGCTCTTGAGCTTGGGCCGCCAACACCAGCAAACAAGCTGCGAGCAGGCCTTGAGCGAGGTTCGGGAACATAAGTTTTTCCTCAACAGATTTCGCCAGTGCTTCTCGACTCGGAACCCAAATTGAAGGCTTCCGCTCTTGTGGGAGCCATCCTACACGGGGGCGAGTGCGGAATCAACGCGGAATACCACACCGCCGCGTACTTTTGCTAAGCGAAGGGAGGGGTTTTTACCAAGTGAGAATTACGGTGGAGACGAAAATACTTGCTCTAAGCGCTGCCTCCGCACGACTAACTCTGCTCCCTTTTCATCTTGCGCAGCCCTCAATGTGAAGGATTGCCCTGTGAGGATCCTCCGTTGATGGCAGGTGTGCTTTCCGAACCAATCTTGCTAATTATGCGTCCTAGGTCGAATGCGATCCCGATCCGAAACGAGTCTCGATCCAGTGGCCTAATCACCTGGGGCAAAACACTGGGGGATGTAAGGGTCACCGTTCCGTCATTCGGAGCTGGTTGAGCTATGAGAGGGATGCTTGTTGTTGCCTCCTTTAGCCGAGTTAGTACCGTTCCATAAACAAAAATACCCTGGGTTTAGGGAAACGGGAGCGGGTAAAACCCCTCTATCTTGAGGATAAGACCGCGAAGAATACCGCCCGTGACAAGTTCGCTTTGACCTGCAGTTACGTCAAGCGTGCCAGGAAAGGACTCGCCATGCTTATCTTTCGCGCCATTCTCATTTTGGCGGTAAAAGGATTTGAATCTTAGTCCTGTAAAATACTGCCGGAAGAAGCGGTCCCGGTTGGGGGGAATGAAAGCAATGTACTGGCATGCAGGCGCCGCGGGCGTCGTTGCAGTACTATCTGGGCAGCCCGTGGTCACCGCCGGGAATTTCAGCCTTATCGCATTGTTTACGGTGAAGATCTGTGCTGCATTCGCAGCACTGAAGGGCGTAGACGTCCCTGCCGAAACTGTCCATTCGATTGAGACG
>QHZO01000088.1:4086-18837 GCA_003224695.1 Acidobacteriota bacterium | reverse complement strand
CTGGCCGTTCGAATGCAAAAGCACAACGAAAACGGATTGGCGGTGGCGCGATTTCTTGCGCGGCACCCAAAGGTCAAGAAGGTTCATTACCCCGGCTTGCTTTCCCACCCTCAACACGACTTGGCGAAAAGGCAGATGACGGGTTTTGGCGGCATGCTGGCGTTTGAGACTGGCTCGCTCGAAAATGCCAAAACGGTCCTCAAGTCCGTCCGGCTTTGCTCGCTCGCGGAAAGCTTGGGCGGAGTCGAGACGTTGATCTCGCACCCGGCTACCATGACGCATGCGAGCGTCCCGCCCGAAGAACGCGCGCGCATCGGCATCACGGACGGCTTGGTGCGCATCTCCGTCGGGATCGAAGACGCCGAAGACTTGATCGCCGACCTCGAGCAAGCGATGGCGAAGCTCCGATAGTTTCAAAAAGAACTATTTCTGCTCGAGACCGGCGCGAGGCGGCTCGATTGATTCTTCCAGCCAGCGCATATACTCCGCGGAGCCTGCGACTAGTGGCTTCAACGATGGGGAAAAGCTGGCGCCGGGTTTTGATAAGAATTAGAACCTCGCGATCGTCTCGAATCTTTCCTTTCCAACGGTAAATGGATTCGAACGGCGGGCTGACATTGACGCAGGCGGCCAGTTTCGACTCCACCAGTCGCCGGGCGATTTTCTTGGCTTCGCGGCGGCTGCCGCAGGCGACGAGGATGACGATTTTATCGTTCAAGTCCGCTCCGGAGCCCGCCAGCGCCTGACAACCAAGAAAACAGTTTCACGCAAAGGCGCAAAGACGCTAGGGAGATGAAGCAAGAGGCGGACCCTTTCTTCGCAGAACTTTGCGGTTCTTTGCCCCTCTGCGTGAAACCGTCCGGTTCTTCTTTCAGCTTCGGCTTAATCCTGGCGGATTGTACCTTCCTTGACGGAGAAGATACAATAATCAAAGCATGGCGGAGTCCGTTATTCACTTTGGCACGTCGGGCTGGCGCGGAATCATCGCCGAGGACTTCACTTTCCCGAACGTCCGTCTGGCGGCGGCCGGCATTGCCAACTATCTGCTCGCGGACAAGGGAAAGCCGCGGGTGATCGTGGGCTACGACACCCGGTTCCTTTCGGAAAAATTCGCGGCGGCCGCCGCCGAGACCCTGGGCTCGCACGGCGTGGAATGTTACCTCGGGACCGGGCCCGACCCGACGCCGGCGCTCGCCCACGAGATAATTCACAGCCGGCTCGATGGCGGCGTGAACATCACGGCCAGCCACAATCCCGCTCAATATAACGGCTTGAAGTTTTCGAGTGCCGATGGCGCGCCCGCTCTGCCCGAAGTGACGCGCGAGATCGAGGGTTACGTCGCCAAAGTCCAGGCGGGTGAATACTCGCTTCAGGGTCCCCGTTGGCCGGCGCCGCTCTGCCACGACGCCAACCCGCGCCCCGCCTATCTCGAAGCCCTCAGGCAGAAAATAGACTTGCAGGTCATCGGAGTTTCCCGCCTAAAGATCGCCTACGACCCGCTTTTTGGCACGGGGCGAGGGTATCTCGACGAATTGCTCCGCGAAGCCGGAGCGAACTTCATCACCATTCACGGCCATCGCGACGTGCTTTTTTCCGGCGCGGGCCCTGACCCGAGCGAAAACAATTTGGCCGAACTGAGCCAATGCGTCAAGGAACAGGGCTGCGCGATCGGCCTGGCGACGGACGGCGACGCAGACCGCTTCGGCATCGTGGATGCCGACGGGAGCTGGGTCAATCCGAATTACATCCTGGCCTTGCTCGCCGACTATTTGATAGAAGTGCGCAAGATCCCGGGGGGGATCGGCCGCAGCGCCGCCACCACGCACCTGCTCGACGCCGTCGCCAAGGCGCACAACGTGCCGGTGTTTCAAACCCCGGTGGGATTCAAATACATCGGCGAGCTGATCAAGGAGGACCGGCTCGCCATCGGCGGCGAGGAGAGCGCGGGACTTTCGATTCGCGGCCACTTGCCGGAAAAGGACGGGATTCTCGCCTGCCTGTTGGTCGCCGAAGCCGTCGCCCGGCGCGGCCAATCCATCAAAGCGCAGATCGAAGCGCTATCCAAGAAGGTGGGTTCCGCCTACATGGTTCGTCTCAACCTCGAGCTCAACCCCGACGTCGAGAAGCGGCTGAAGGAAAAACTGAAGCGCGACTGGGAGCGCTTCGACGGAAAGAAAGTCGCGAAACTCGACCGCACGGACGGCTTGAAGATGCTCCGTGAAGATGGCGCGTGGGTGCTCATGCGGCCGTCGGGCACGGAACCCGTGGTGCGCGTCTATTGCGAGGCCGCAACCGAAGCGGAACTCCAACACCTGATCGAAGCAGCCAAAGCGTTTGTCGAAAAACCATGAATAACCCGCCCGCCAATTCGCGCCAGCGCTATCGCGCCGCCCTTGCCGCCCTGGTTTTGACCGCCGGGGCGCTGATGGTTCATGAGATCTTCGGCCAGAACGGTTATCTCGCTCTGCGAAAACAAAAGCAGGAATACCAGGCCCTCGAGCAACAGATCGAGCGGCTCAAGCGAGAAAACCAAGAGCTCGAAAAACAGGTTCAGGCGCTGCGCTCCAATCCCCAGGCTATCGAAAAAGTTGCCCGCGACGACATGCGCTTGGCCCGGCCGGGCGAAATCATCTACACGCTGCCCGACAAGGACTCAAAAACCAAGCCCGTTTCGGCCACTCCACCTCCCGCGAAGTGAAGCTCCGCGCCTGCGCGCACTCGCTTCTTCACTCGCTTATTCATTGACAGAATTTGCCGCCGCCCGTACAATGAAGTTTCCCCTGGATGGGACTGACGGCACATGGTAGGTAAGAACATCTCGCATTACCGCGTTCTGGAAAGGCTGGGCGGGGGCGGGATGGGCGTGGTGTATAAAGCCGAGGACAACAAGCTGGGCCGGCCAGTCGCTTTAAAATTCCTCCCGAACGTAGGGGCGAATCATGAATCGCCCCTACAAGACCGCCAGGCGCTCGAACGCTTCCAGCGCGAAGCCCGCGCCGCCTCCGCGCTCAATCACCCGAACATCTGCACGATTTACGAGATTGACGAAGCCGATGGGCAGCCGTTCATCGCGATGGAGCTCTTGGAAGGCCAGACGCTCAAGGAACGATTGAGTGGGGCGCCTGCTTCGGGCCGATATGGCGCCGGGAAGGCGGCTCTTCAACTCGAGGACCTGTTGGACTTGGCCATCCAGATCGCGGATGCCTTGGACGCGGCGCACTCGAAGGGCATCGTCCACCGCGACATCAAGCCCGCGAACATTTTTGTGACCCGGCGGGGACAAGCCAAGGTGCTGGACTTCGGGCTGGCCAAACTGGCGCCGCAGGCTTTGGGCGGCGCGGCAGGAGCGCTGGAGGCGGCGACGGCGGCCGAACTCCTCACCAGCCCCGGCGTCGCTATGGGCACGGTCGCCTACATGTCCCCCGAGCAAGCTCTGGGCGAAGAACTCGACCGGCGCTCCGACCTTTTTTCCTTCGGACTGGTCCTTTACGAAATGGCGACCGGCCGCCAGGCTTTCTCGGGCTCCACCTCAGCCGCGCTTTTCGACGCCATCCTTCACAAGACGCCGGCGGCGGCGGCGCAAATTAACCCGGACGTCCCGGCGGAGCTGGAACGCATTCTCCACAAAGCGCTCGAAAAGGACCGATGGCTGCGCTATCAGAGCGCGTCGGACCTGCTCTCGGATCTGAAGCGGATGAAACGGGACACCGACTCCGGCCGCGAGAAAGCCGCGCGCACGGATCGGCGGCCCGAAGCTGCGCCGGAAGCCGCGGGCGCGAAGTCCGTCGCCGCGCTCTACTTCAACAACCTCAGCCCCTCTCGGGAAGACGAATACTTCCGCGACGGGATCACGGAAGACATCATCACGGAGCTTTCGAAAATCCGCGAGCTGAAGGTTTTCCCATCTTCGGCGGTGTTTCCTTTCCGCGACAAATCCGCCGCCGAGCCGGAGGTGGGCCGGCAATTGAGCGCGGGTTACGTTCTGAGCGGCAGTTTGCGCCGCGCGGGGAACCGGCTGCGCATTACCGCGCAGTTGATCGAAACTCGCCGCGGGCACACCGTCTGGGCGGAACGCTACGATCGGCAGATAGAAGATGTGTTCGCCATCCAGGACGAAATCGCGCACAGCATCGCCGCCGCGCTCCAGGTGGCGCTGAGCGAAACGGAGAAAAAGGCCATCGGCAAGGCGCCGACCGTGAACGTCAAGGCGTATGACTATTACCTGCGCGGGCGGCAGTTCTTCCACCAGTTCCGCCGCAAGGGTTTCGAGTTTGCGCAGCAGATGTTCGAGCGCGCCATCGAAATTGATCCGCACTACGCGCGCGCCTACGCCGGCATCGCCGACTGCTGCTCGTTCCTCTATACCTACTGGCACGCGAGCTCGAACACGCTCGAGCAGGCCGACGCCGCCAGCCGCAAGGCGCTCGAGCTCGATCCCGACCTTGCCGAGGCCCACGCGTCACGCGGGCTGGCGGTTTCGCTGCGCAAGCAGTACGACGAAGCGGCGCAGGAATTCGAAACGGCCATCCGCCTGGACGCCAAGCTTTTCGAGGCGTATTACTTTTACGGCCGGGCGCGCTTCGCGGAAGGGAAACTCGAAGAAGCCGGGAAGCTTTACGAAAAAGCCTGCGAGGTGAATCCCGAGGACTACCAGGCTCCCTCCCTGCTGGCGATGGTCTACAAAGGGGTCGGCCGGCCAGCCGACGCGGAAGCCGCCCATCGCAAAGCGCTCGCCATCGTCGAAAAACACATCGAGCTTCATCCGGACGACGCTCGGGCTCTCTATATGGGGGCGGGCGGGCTGTGCGCGATTGGCGAACGCCAACGCTCTTTGGAATGGACGCGCCGGGCGCTCGCCATCGAACCCGATGACCCCGGCGTGCTTTACAACGTGGCGTGCAACTATTCCCAGCTCGGCCGGCCCGAGGAATCCGTGGATTGCCTGGAGCGCGCCATCGCCAACGGCTTCGGCTTCAAGCAGTGGATCGAGCACGACTCTGACCTCGACGCCATCCGCAGCAACCCGCGCTTCGCCGCGCTGCTCAAACGGCTGTAAGCAATCTCCGGTTTTACTGGATCAATCCACGGCAAGCAACTACCTGGAAATCATCGCACCACACCCTCGAGCGGGCTCGAGGCCGTGGCGTAAAGCTTTTTCGCCATGCGGCCCGCAAGATAAGCCTGGCGGCCGGCGACGACGGCGTGTTTCATGGCTTCGGCCATCAGGACGGCATCCTGCGCCTGGGCGATTCCGGTGTTCATGAGGACGGCGTCGGCGCCAAGCTCCATGGCCACAGCGGCATCGGAGGCCGTGCCCACGCCCGCGTCCAGGATGAGCGGCACGGTGGTGACGAATTCGCGCAGGATGCGGATGTTGGCGGGATTTTGGATGCCCAGGCCCGAGCCGATGGGTGCGCCAAGCGGCATGACGGCGGCGGCGCCCGCGTCCATCAGCCGGCGCGCCGCAATCAAGTCGTCGTTCGTATAAGGCATGACGACGAAGCCTTCTTTAACCAGAGTCTCCGTGGCTTTCACGAGCTCGAAATTGTCAGGGAAAAGCGTCTTTTCGTCGCCGATCACTTCGAGCTTGACCCAGTTCGAAAGGCCCACCTCGCGCGCCAGGCGGGCCGCCCGCACCGCCTCCTCGGCCGAATAGCAGCCGGCGGTGTTCGGAAGAATGAAATATTTCGCCCGGTCAATGTAGTCGAGCAGCGATTCTTTGCTCTTGTCGGTCAAGTTGACGCGGCGCACGGCCACCGTGACAATCTCGGCGCCCGAGGCCTCGTGCGCGCGCGCCATTTCCTGAAAACTCCGGTACTTCCCCGTTCCCACGATCAAGCGCGAGTGTGGATTCTCCAAGAACTATTCTATTCCGCAGGGCGATTCGATTGCAATCCGGGGCGCAGGGGCGGAAGGGCTACGGAGGGCCTGGTGAAGGCGCTTCTTGTCCCGGCTCAGTCACAATGCCTATCGAGCCATCGGGAAGGCGATCGGCCGCGGGTGCGTAAAGCCCGACGAGCTTGCGATCCCACCAATGTCCCTTGCGGCGCTTCGTCTCGAGGTTCGTGAACCAGTATTGCCACACCACGGCGCGCACGGCGCGGGGCGGCCCGCCCGAGAAAGGATTTCCTCGAAAGAGCCTGAGGACGCTCGGACTGTTTTCAAGCAAGCGAACCTCCGTCAGGACCACCCACTCGTATTCCCGCCAGTTGCCGAGCGACGCGAACCACAGGTTCCAGTCGAAGCGCGGCTGGTAGGGCGCATAAAACCCAGGTGCCTCGTGCGGGTCCTGGGGCTTGTACTTGAAGGGATAGGGCGTCCAGGTCACGCCGTCGCGCGTGCCCTGGAATTCGATCTCGTACCGCGCTCTGGTCATCACGGCAAATAAGCCGTATTGATTGGCGATGCGAAAGGGTTCGAGGGCCACGATGGGCTGGCTCCAAACCGGCGCTCCCGGAATGAGCATCAGCACGAGGTACGCGGCCGACACGTAGAAGATCCAAGACAGCATGAAAGCCTTCATTGCAAGTGACGAGTGGCGAATGACAAGTGACCAGCGAGCGGCCAGACCCGGGCCGGAGCCGCTTTCAAGCAGCGCAAACTGCGGTGCGGGTGCCTGAGAATTGGGCTCCGAGTTTTCTTTAGCCGCTTCGACCTCCGGCGGCACAGCGACCGGCATGGCGGCATTATCAGCCGTATCCGAAGGCACGGGCGTTGCCGCGGCCGCCGGCGCCAAGGGCTGCGCGCCTCGGCCGAGCATCGGAATTCGAGCCGAGACAAGACCAGCAACCCACTTCAAGAATTGATCGTCGAGCAGCAGGACGCCGAGCGAGAGCGACAGGTGGTTGATAAACGCGAGGTTCGCGGTCAGGATGATGGCCACCTGGAACGGCGTGACCAAGAGAAAGCAAACAAGGCGGAATCGCCGGGGCAGGACGGCCAGCCAGACGACGCCCAGCTCCATGGCGAGCGTCGCGAATGTGGTGACCGCGTGAAACCCGTGCGGGAGTTGCTGGACGTACCAGCCGATCCAGTTCGGCAGCGGGCCGTTTTCGTAATAGTGATCGAGCGCCGTCAGGCTCCGCCATTCCTGATCGTGGCTGAGCATTTTCACCAGGCCCGATTCAAAATAAATCCGGAACCATTCCCACAAAAGCAGAAACAAAGTGGCGCGCGACGGCGGATGCTTCGCGCCCAGGCGCGGCCTGAAACCCGGTGGCGCGAAAACCAGCGACACGAATCCCGTCGCGAGCAGCATCCCGTCGGATTGATACGAGGCGAAATCCTCAGCGGCGGCGATGAAAGACAGGTACGCGACCAGGCAGGCGGCAATCGCGCCGCGCGGCCACAGGTTCAATATGAGCAGCACCGAACCAACAAGCCCCGACCAGCAAAGCACGCTGAGCGCGTTCGAGCCGGTGCCAAACCACAATAGCGTCGGAGCAAACCAGAAACGCAGCGTGCCGAAGTGTTCCCCCACGCGCTCCAGGTATTCCCCGGCCGGCAAAATGCCCTCCGGCCCGATGAGCCCGTGAATCTGAAATAAAAGAGAATAGAAAGCGGAAAAGAAGATCAGGCCGAGGGCCCGCAGGAAAAGCCAGCGAGGCCACAAGTGGCCCGGACCTTCGGACGGCCCGGGCCCGAAGACCCAGTTCACAATTTTCCAGGCTCGACTGAACACGCGATGGTGATTGTACTCGTGTTCAACAGGGGGGCCGCATGGTAAATGGCGCCGTGACCTGCCTACGCGATGACGTGATGGTTCTCGATGGCGAACTTGACGAATCCAGCTGTGGACCTAATGCCTGTCCTGTGGAGCGTGGCGTGGCGTCGCGCACACACAACACTCGAAACTCAGTTGGCAGGCGATTCAAGTAAATGCAGATGCGGTCGAAGTTGGTGTCGGAGGCGCACCGCGCCAGCGCGGAGGCGACCGCATATTGCGCGGCTGCATTGTCCGGCACCGACTCCTGGGCTGTGTTCAGCAGAATCGCATCAATGTTGGGCAATTCCCGGAACATCGTATCCGTCCGGTAGACCCACGCGGTACGTGGCCGCAGGAAGCCGGAGAATTCCGTAGCGGCGCCAGTTCCCACTGCTCCTACAATGACCTCATGCTCAACCGATGGGTTCGGCTGTGAGTCGAGGGCGTCGAGAATTCGCGAGACAAACTCCCAGGAACGTGGTGAGGGGAAAGCGTTGGCGTCGCGGTCGAACGCACTCAGCAGCTCCGGGCGGAAGCGAAGAAAGGCAATCACCTCAGGGCGAACTGCTGCCTGGATCGCCCATTCTGACCATTCCTGCAAATCAACTTCGAATTCCAGATGCACGAACCGGTTCCGCAGCGGTGTGGGCATTCGGGTCGTAGCTCCACGGTCCTAGTCACGGTTCCCCGCGGCGACGATGGCCCAACCCTCGGGCAGAGTGTAATCGCCCAGCTTGGCCTGCACCATGATCGGCGCCGCGTTGAGTTCGTCCAGGAAAAGAATGCCCGACCCATCCTGCGGCAAGAACTCGGGCGTCGCCCATTTCGACCGGCCATCGCTTCCCAAGCACGGCAGACCGCGAAGGTCAACCGGATCGAGCAATAGCGCCCGCGCGTCTTGCAGTGGGATCTTTGACGCCTCGGCCATCGGCAACGCTTTCAGCCGGCATATTGAACACCAAGCTGACCAGTATGGCCTGGAGGTCACGCACGGCCTCACGCCCGACTCCAGCCAAGTGGCTGCTCTGGCGTTTAACCTCCTAGGCGACGTGAATCTCGGCGATCCCGAGCCCAATCCCGTGGACGTTTTCTTGTTCTACGACCACCCGCCGGTGCCGGATCGCGTCCAATTTGCGCTCACCTACGACCCGTGGTCCCGCGGCCAGTCCGGCCAATTCGTGAAATAATGTTAGTTAAGGACCGCAGGTTTCCAGTAGCCAGCAACTTTCCTGGGGCCGCGCTCGCCGTGGTCGTCCTTCAGCCGGCCATTGCCGAGCAGAATGGCTTCTAATGTGTCGTCGCAGCGTGATTGTTGGGGGGTGCGAGTGGAATCCTCGACGCGCGTGCTGATTTCAATTAAACGCGTAGGGGCATCAGAATATATGTTGGGATGTCCCTTATGTTGGCATGTTTCATAAAGTGCCTTCCCTTCAGCTTGGAGCCTGCCGTGATGGCCACATAACCTGCATACTTGGCTGATTTCAAATTCACTCTAAGGAGTCAGCCAAATGTTCAACCAGCTGATGAAGCGCAGCAATGCGGTATGGGCCTACAGCACGGGTCGCTTCGCCGAGGAGCGCCGGACTTTTCTTTCAGACCTGATCGAACGCGGCCATGGTTGGCATACGCTCCGACAGACCAACAAATTCTTGCTAGCAATTGCGGAGCGAGTGAACGTGCGGCAACGAACGCCGATCACGGAAAGGCAGATCGTGCGGGCAGCCAGAGACTGGGCCGCAAAGACCTGCTCGGAGAGTTGCTCAGATGAGGCACGTGAGACCCTAACGAAAAGGTTCATCTTTGTAGCCAAAAAGTGGTTTCGTTTTCTGGGCAAGTGGTCCGAACCAGCCCGGAATCCTCAGTTCAAGCCAGAACTCGACAGTTTTCTTAAAGAGCTGCGAGACGAAAGAGGATACACGGACCAGACCGTTACCAGTCGCGAGGAAGCACTGAACCTTTTCTTCGAATGGCTCGGGAACCAGGGCACACCTCTGAAGGAAATGTCTCCCGCGACTATCGACGCCTACTTTATTCAGAACAAGGCACGTGGCTGGAAGAAATCCACTGTCAAAGCATACGGCAACTCCTTACGTGCCTATCTTCGCTTCGCAAGCCAACGCGGTTGGTGTGCGCCAGGATTGGCGGAGACAATACAGAGTCCACGCATTTATTCAAACGCCGGGCTTCCGGAAGGGCCAAGTTGGGAGCAGGTCCGGCGTTTGATTGCTCATCTCAACACAGAACGCCCGAGCCATGTTCGCGGCCGTGCAATCATTCTAGTTCCGGCGGTCTATGGTCTACGTATAGGCGAGGTCTGCAGCCTCACTCTGGATGACCTGGACTGGGTCAACGATAAGATCCGCGAAACTCGCCCCTGCCATCGAAGACTTCATCCAATATAAACGGGCTCTGGGCGATTTGTACATCGAGCCAGCTAACGTCCTGAAGGCTTTTCTCCGAAAGACAGGAGATCTCGAGCTGGATGCTCTCACGAGCGTACATTGCGAGGCATTCCTGCCAGTCAAAGGGGGTGAAGTTACGAACTTTTGGTTCAAGAAGTACGAGGCGCTCGACCGTTTCTTCCGTTTTGCAACCAGCCGCGGTTACATGAAGCATCGAATACTCCCGACCTCGATGCCCGATCGACCGCCACGCTTCATCCCCTACATCTATTCGACCGACGATATCCGTCGCTTGTTGGGCGTGCCTGACTCGCATTACCCGCGAACATGTCCGTTGTCCCCGGACACCATGCGTACTTTCATCCTCGTGCTTTACGGGACCGGACTGAAATTGGGAGAGCTGAGTCGTCTGACGCATGCCGGCGCCGATCTCAGGAATGCAAAACTTCTGATCCGGGAAACGAAGTTCGGGAAATCGCGACTAGTTCCGATCGGAAAGGATCTTGTCAGCATTCTCAGACTTTACCGGATGCGCCATCGTCCCGGTGTGGGGTACCAACGTCCACCGACAATTCTCGCCACAAAGATAGGGATGATGATCCGAAACGATCATGCCGACCACGAATTCGAATGGCTGAGAAGGGAGGCCGGGGTACTGCGATTTGATAGCGCCCGCTATCAACCAAGGCTACATGATTTTCGGCACACCTTTGCCGTAACCCGTCTCTTGACCTGGTATCGCCAGGTAAAAGACGTACAGAGAATGCTCCCATTGCTGTCCACATATCTGGGGCAATGCGGCATCGACGAAACCTCCGTGTACCTCCGCATGACACGGGAGCTACTCCAGGAAGCTAACCGCTGCTTTGAGCGCTATGCCTTCACGGAGGTGCATAATGGCTGATCATGCTTCCGTTGGCTTTTGGGTTCGACGCTTTCTCTCTGAGCACCTGGTTCATGAGCGCGGCGTATCGCGAAACATGCAGCAGAGCTATCGTGATACTTTCTGTTTGTTCCTGCCGTTCGTCGCCGCGGAGCGCAAAACCGACGTTGATAAGCTCGTGATCGACGACCTTTCGCCTAGCATCGTTTCGGGGTTTCTTTCGCATTTGGAACGGGCTCGCAGTTGTTCCGTTGCCACCAGAAATCAGAGGCTTGCCACGCTCCATGCTTTCGCTCGGTATACGGGGAACCACAGCCCCGAGCATGCGGAATGGTGCGCAGAGATTCGCAATGTTCCATTCGAATGCACGTGGAGCACCCCGGTCATATATCTGGAAAAAGAAGAACTCGACGCACCCCTTCAGGCGCCGGATCGGAGGAGTAAACTCGGCCAACGGGATTACGCCTTGCTGCTGTTTCTTTATAACTCGGGGGCTCGAGCCCGTGAGGCGGTTCGAGTCACGATCGAAGATCTGACTTGGGACTCAACCGGAACCGGTTCTGTGAAGATTCATGGCAAAGGCCGGGAAATTCGCATCTGCCCGCCCTGGAGGAAGACAATGGCTGAACTTCAACCTCTCATACACGGAAGAGAAGTGGACACGCCATTGTTCCTCAACCGATACGGTGACGCCATGACGCGCTTTGGAATTCTTGAACTCGTGGCGCGTCATGCGGAAGCTGCTGCGGAAAGGATCCCATCTCTAAAAGCCAAGCGTTCTAGCCCACATACGATTCGACACACGACTGCAACCCATCTAGTCCGAGCCGGCGTTGATATCAACACGATCCGGGCGTGGCTCGGCCACGTTTCGCTGGATACAACAAATATCTATGCGGACAGACCTAGCAGTGAAAGCGAAGGCTTTGGCCGCCTGCGAACCGGGAGGCGGCAGTCGCCGGAAAAAGAAGTGGCGAGACAACCCGAACCTAATGGAGTTCCTGCGAAAACTCTGAAGCCGAGCTTGCAACGAATTCTCCCGTAGCGTGTCGATGGAAGGGCGATGGAGAACGTCGCCCTCCATCCAAGGATTGCCACCTGAGAGCCCCAACTACCGGTTTTCCCTGCAGGTAGTTTTTCGAATCGTCTAATCAAGGCGCTGCTAGCGCGAGCGCCGGGCGTTAAGCCAAGCGGCCAAATGTCAACTCGACTGAACTCACCAAAACGTCGCAAATTCGCGAAAATCGCGAAACCACCACTCGTGAGCCCTCGTGTTTTCAGAGGCTTATGAATGGCATGTGCTTTGCTTTCCCTAGAGTCGGGAACTGGCAGAGGTCCAGATCACGGAAAAGAAGATAGTGGGGGTACTGCGAGAGGAGAAACCAAACTCGGGCAAGGTGGTCACCCCACACATGCCGCAGGCCTCGCGCTTGCCGGCGATGGGTGAAACCACACTGCTGAAGGAACTGGATGCTCATGGAGTCAAGTTCTCCGGGCGTATGGAAAGTAGTTCGGGGTGGCTCTATGCCCTGGCCTCGTGGGTACTTCCGCTGCTGATTATGGCGGGGATCTACCGGGTGGGAATCCGGAAGATGGGGCAATCAGGCGGGCTGTTGACCTTTGGCAAGAACCGCGCCAAGATCCACGACCAATCGGAGCAGCTTAAAGTCACTTTCGAGGATGTGGCGGGTGTAGACGAGGCCAAGGCTGAGCTCGTTGAAGTAGTGGATTTTCTCAAGCATCCCAAGAAGTACCAGGCGCTGGGCGGGCGGATTCCAAAAGGCGTGCTGCTGGTGGGGCCGCCAGGCACGGGCAAAACACTTCTGGCTAGAGCTGTGGCGGGCGAAGCCGGGGTCGCAATCTTTTCGCTGTCGGGCTCGGAGTTCGTGGAGATGTTCGTCGGGGTCGGAGCGGCGCGGGTGCGCGACCTGTTCGAGCAGGCTAAGGCCAAGGCTCCGTGCATCATTTTCATCGATGAGCTGGATGCCATCGGGAAATCGCGCTCTGTAGGAGGAGTGTTCACCAATGACGGACGAGAACAAACGTTGAACCAATTACTGGTTGAGATAGACGGCTTCGACAGTTCGGAAGGCGTGATCATCATGGCTGCGACCAACACGCCGGAGGTCCTGGATCCAGCCCTTTTGCGCGGCGGGAGATTTGACCGTCAAGTGACGCTGGATCGGCCGGACCTCGAGGGACGCGAGGCTATCCTGCGTGTGCATACGCGCAAGGTCAAATTGGCAGCAAGCGCGGACCTGAGCGTGATCGCCGCACGGACGCCGGGCATGGTGGGTTCTGACCTGGCGACGATCGTGAACCAAGCAGCGCTGTTGGCGGCGCGACGCGGGGCGGCCGAAGTCGAGAGGCGTGACTTCGAGGAGGCGATTGACCGGGTGATGCTGGGGCTGGAGAAGAAGAAACAAGTGATGAGCGCGGAGGAGAAGGAACGGGTGGCCTATCACGAAACCGGGCATACGCTGGTGGCACTCTCGGTGAAGCACGCCGACCCGGTGCATCGAGTGTCGATTATCCCGCGCTCGGTTGGGGCGCTCGGGTACACGTTGCAGCTACCTCTGCACGAGAAATACCTCATGACCCAGCCGGAAATTGAAGACCAGATCGCGGTCATGCTGGGCGGGCGCGCAGCCGAGGAGATTATCTACCAGGGAGTGGTCTCCACCGGCTCATCCAACGACCTGGAACGAGCCTCGGAGCTGGTACGGCAAGTGGTGACGCGTTTTGGGATGAGTGCCGAGCTCGGTCCATTGACTTGGGGCGTCCCGAACTCCGCGCGCTTTCTACAAACCCCCTTCTCCACCGAGCCGCGCAATTACAGTGAGCGAACCGCTCATATGATCAACGAAGAAGCACGGCGCATGATTACTGAAATATATGCGCAGGCGAAGGGGATTCTGACTGAGCGGCAGGCAGATTTGAAGAGCATCGCGGGGGAACTAATGCGAAAGGAAACGTTATATCGCGCCGATTTGGACCGGCTGCTGACACCAGCGCAGCCAACCGCGGCGTCGCAAGGGCGCTTGCAATGACGGAAACGGGAGTGCCGCCGCGCGCGGAACGTTCTCGAAGCCGAAACCGCCGATTTCGCGCACGGCGCGCGCGAAGGCTTCGGGGCGTTGCGGGCAGATTCTGTCGCAGTCGCCCGGTTTGCGGCAGCAGAAACCGAGACAGTCATAAAGCGCATGGTCGAGGCTGAGGCCGCCGCAAGCCCTTTATCGGGGCAATTGATGCAGCCCAGCGACGGCGTATTCTGCGCGTCGTCATGCCACAGACGCCGCTCGCGCCGCAGGTTCCGGGAAACGTCTTCCGTGTTGGGAGGCTGGATCAACATACTGTAATCTCCGCAGTTTTCGCAATGTCGTGAACGTCTTGACCGTACCACAGGCGACGCCGTGCGACGCCGTGAGAGCCTGCTTCGAATCGGCGGGCGGGTTATTGAAAGTTGCGACGGGCGTCAGGGCGCGCAACGCCACGACACGATCGCCATCCAGTCGCACGCCGAGCTTGTCTCCAAGAGCGACTTCCTGTCCTTTGTGCATGGTCGCGGCATAGGCGCGCGAGCATTCCGGCTGTTGTGTGAAAAGGTGGGCGTTCCCAATTCGACGCGCTTGCTGTCGAGCCCCCTTGCGAAACGACCGCGCAACTTTTTCCGCGAAATCGAGACCCATGCGTTATGCCCCCGCCAGAAGGGGCCGGTATCTCTTGTTGCGCCCTTCGCTCAATTCAACGATCAATCCCAA
>QHZO01000088.1:0-3913 GCA_003224695.1 Acidobacteriota bacterium | reverse complement strand
TCGCCGCGCGGGTCAAGCAAGATAGTCAGCTCCTCTATCACGGCGGCATTGGCGTTCGCGATGATTGGATAGAAATTCGACCGGCGCTGCCGGACTGTATTACGGAAGTTGAGAATGGCTTCCCGCAAATAGCTTGCCGTCGCCACGTCAACCCCCTTGAAATCCAGAAAAACCGGCTCAGGTTGTAGTGGTTCCTGGCTGGTGCGTTCGATAAGCTTCATCCACGCTTTTTGGCCCGGTATAGCGCCGGCCAGAACCTGCTTTCCTTCGAGTTCCTTCATCAGAATCTGCATTTGCTCACTCTCCTCACGTGTTACATGTGACGATAATGACACGAATCGAAAGTCGCTGTCAAGAGATCGCGCGAGGAGCCTTCACTTGGGGCAAGTCACTTCGGGCAAGTCACGGCTGAAGGCCAAAAGGCCGAGACCGATCAAGGTTTACGAAACGTTTCATATTTTTATTGCAATCTTGCCGCAACGTTGCTAAAGTTAATCTATGGAGGTCGTCATGAACGCAGTCGCAGAAACAAGTCAACAGGAGGTAGGCCGGCGGTTGGCTCAGATTCGGGAAGCAGCCGGGATTAAGCAGGCGGACCTCGCAAAAAGAATTACGTGGAGCCAAGCCGTGCTGTCACGGATTGAGTCCGGCGAGCGGCCCTTGTCCGGCGACGAATTGGCGACGGTTGCCGAAGCCATCGGAACCCCCGAGGCGCTCCAGCTTTCAAAATCGCTCGGCCGCGACTGGCGCGAAATCCAGCGCCCGCCGCTCGACCATCCTGATCAGGACGTGCTTTGGGAAGTTCGAGCGGCGATTGACCGAATACATCGGCGACATAAAGCACACGGCTGCTCTGCTGTTGCGCCGCGAGCACGACATCGCGATCATCGGGCCGCGGGGCATCGGAAAATCGACACTCATTTGCAAGCTAACGGGATTGGAAGTCCCCGGTCCAGACGGCGGCGCGCCGGTGCCGGTTCTCGAAGCCGGCGGCGGCGGTGTGACGGTCTGCGACGTGTATCTGCGGTCTGGTCATGGCTATGGCCTGCTCATCGAGCCTTGCAGCGATGAAGAGATCCGCGCCTATGTTACGGATTTCGCGGAGCACATCCTCAAAGGGAACACTATTGAGTCCGAGGAGGACGAGGAGAAAGAGGAGGACGCGCAAGGGATCGCCCAAGAAATCGCGCGGGCTGTGCGCAACCTTGCGGGGCTAAAAATCAGGCGCGAGAAGGGGCCGGATGGCAAGAGAATTTCGCGGGATGATGCGAAGGAACTCGCGGGCAAAGCAGGCACGATCCGTGAATATGTGGTCGAGGTCCTCACGCGGATGGAGCTGCACCGTCGCGACCGGCGCGACATCTGGTACGACCCGAGCCTCGGCAAGTCCCCACTGGTTTGGCTAAAGGAAACATTCGAGCAGGTCAACAACGGCCGGCATTCGGACTTCACACTACCGACTCGCATCGAGGTTATCGTGCCGCAGACGCTTCTGGGCACGAGCGAGCTGACCTTGCGCATTATCGACACTCGGGGCATTGACCGCACCGCCGCACGTGCGGACCTAGAGCGCCATTTCGACGAGCCGCATACGCTTGCGGTACTGTGCTCCAGTTTCAACGACGCTCCTTCATCCGCGGCATCTCTGCTGCTGGAGCGCGCGAAAGAAGCCGGGATTCGGCGCCTTGAACTGAACGCCGCCCTGCTTGTTCTGCCCCGCCCCAACGAGGCATTGGCAGTGAAGGACGAAGCCGGGGTACGTGCCACCACTATTGAGGACGGCTATGAGTTGAAGTCCGAATCTGCGTCCATGGCATTGCAACCGCTCGGGCTCGAAAACCTCACCATCGGGTTCTTCAATGCCTTCGGCGACGACCCTGCCAAGGCGCGACGTTTGCTGCTAGAACACGTTGAGCGGATTCGGCAGAGCTTTCGCACCCGAATAGAGGAAGCCGTGACCAATGCACGAAACCTGCTTCAGAACCATGAAAAGGAGCAGGTTCAGGAAGTATTACGCTCGGCCGCCCGCATGATGCAAGCCTGGGTATCACAGCACAGCAGCGTGCCCACGCTTAGCGGTCATGTGCACGACAGCCTCATGTCGCAGATCCAGATCGCCTATGCGAGTACAGTGCGGGCTACCGTTAGGCGCGGAGGCGAGTGGCACAATTTGAGCTACGGCCACCATCTAGGCTACGGCGCGCGAAGGTTGGCCGTTCTGGCTCTCAAACCGCTCGTTGAAAAATTCGTGACCGTGACGGAAACCATGGAAGGGAATTCGGAATACGCGGAGGCGAAGGGTCTCATCCAGCAAGCGCGTGGCGTGCTGGAATCAGCATTCGAGGACCTGCTACGGAAGGCACAGATCATGGGTCTTACGACGTTTAAGGAAGCCCTAAAAATCGACCCTTCTCTGTGGTTGAACTGCGAGAGCGAATGGGGTCGAGGACCTGGGTATCGTGATCGCGTGGCTTATTGGAATCAGCAGTGGTTCAACGCCGAGCCCCGGCGCGATCTTGAGCGCGAGCTTTGGGAAGTTGTCACGCGCGAATGGACCGTCGCCTTGAACCGCCTGTCCTCCCTACTCGAAACGGAGAACGTTGTCCGCGGCTAATTAAATGGAGTCGTAAGAGAGACCGTGAGCGCATGAAACCAACGCTGGGCTGGACAATGCTGTCGCGCGCCGAGTTGCGTCAGGCCGAGCGACTGGCGAGCGGCGAGCAGGACACGCGCGACGAGATCGGCTTTCTGCTGATTCACCAGGGATTCGCCGACCGCTTCTTTCCCGGCACCTCCGTGTTGCATACGCGGGTCCGCTACGCGCTTTTCGTGCCGTGGCTGTTCGTTCCTGCACGCGAAGGATCACATGCAACGGGGCCGGAGCCTCAATGGCGCGATCGAGCGAGCATTTCCCGAGGGGGCTGGAGCTTGGGAAGCCCGTTCGATGGGATCAGACGCCAAGCCCATGCACCTGGGTACAGCTTCCAAGACGCCGGGAGCGATGATGTGAAACCCAAAACCGCCTGCGGCGATGATACTGATCGAGTCTCAAAACCGGCGTGTGTTCAAATTTCTACGTTTTTACATGCGCGCCGACAGTTGGAGCGCTTTATCTCTGCTACCTGATCTCCAAACCGTTCCTCGGGCCTATTTTCGCGTCGATTGTATTGGCGATTCTCTTCTATCCACTTCACAAGCGAATCGACTCGTTGACTCGACGCCCGAATTTAGCAGCAACGACTTCGACGGTCGTGGTGATTGTCGTGGTGGCGATTCCCATCGTCGTCCTGGGTCTGGCGATCACTCGGGAACTCAACGCCTTGTATCACTCCCTCAGCGTTAAAGGTGCGGCGCGAGGTGGTCTAAGCTCCTACTTGATGAACCTCTTGGAGATCCCGCTGCGCGCGCTCGACAAGTATATTGGCCAGTCGGGAGTCGATCTACGGGCAGCTGCGCTCCGATGAATCAACGAAGCCAGTAGCTATCTGGTAACCGTCGGAGTCCGCGCCACAGGCGATGTGTTCTCGCTGATTATCGGTATCGTTGCGGCCTTCTTTACGCTCTTCTTTCTATTTCGCGACGGGCCGAGGATCCAAGGATACATTGCAGAGGTCCTCCCACTGACCGCGCAACAGACAAGTAGATTAACCACCGGAGTAAAGGACTCGATTGTCGCCAGCGTTTACGGAGCAATTGCCGTAGGTCTGGCCCAAGGTGCGCGAGACGGTGCCATTGACGGTTTCATCCACGACCTGCGGCAAACCCGTCGGGTTCAGGGTGTCCACCAAATATTTCGTCGTGACTCCGCCCACCGTCTCGGAGACCTTGTTGCCGTCGCCGTCGTAGGTGATTGTGGCGTTCCCGGAATTTGTCATGTGGTTCTCGAAATCGTAGCCGCTCGAAACGCCCCCTG
>QHZO01000353.1 GCA_003224695.1 Acidobacteriota bacterium | reverse complement strand
CCGTGCGTATACTTCCAGACATATTCGCCGTCAACGACCAGATAGTGTCCAAAAGCCTGTTCGAGGCCGGCATGGTATTCATTGCGGGTGCCCGGGCGAACTGGCGCTGCCAGGCAAGGATAGCCCTGCGTGATGGACATCAGCGCGTTGATGACCGGGTAGTTGCATCCGACGCTCGCCACTATTAGGTTCTCATTGAATGGGGATTCGAGAATGCGCGCGTAGGAAAACCGCAAGACGGTGTTGGTGCGTTTAATGTTGTAAGCCGCGGCCAAACGCGGCTCGACTTGGCGGCGAATCGTGATTCCATTGTACAAGTCTCCCCGCACTCCCAGGTTGAAGTGCCAGCTGCCTTTCGTAATTTCGTCCTGAAAGAACAAGGCCAATTCCTTGACGTCGGTGTGGCCGGGGAAGTTGTAAAGCCCGCTGGTGGAGCTTGGGCAGCCGTCGGAGGCCGGAAGCGTCGCCGTACGCGTCAAATCGTTGCAGCCCAGCAGAGGCACAAACCCGGGATTTGGCTGGAGCGGCCCGGTGCAGTTCGCCGGGTCGGTCAGAGTCGGATCCGTGTTTGGGCTCCCGTCGACATTCAGACAGACGGGATTAAACGTGGGGTCCACAATCCCGAACCCGTCGCCCTCCGTCAGAAACGTCTGCATGTAGTTAATGCCGACCTTTATGTTGTGGACGCCTTTCACGTAGGAAACATCCGCGCGCCCTCCGGCGTTGGTCAGCCGGCGGCTCTGGCCCACGGTTTGGAATTGCAGGCCGGGCGTCAGATCGGCAAAGGAGTTCGCACTCGGATAATAATGGTATCGGTCCTGCCGAACGTATCCGCCGAGTGTGAACAAGGCGTTCTTGCCGATGAGCCGCGTCCATGAGGGCGCGACGTTGAAAGTCTTAATCTGCGAGTGCTGGTCCTGCCGGCCGACCAGCAGACCGTCGGGGCCGAGGCCGCCGTTGCTAACGACGAGCCCGGACCAGGCTGACGCATTCTCAGCGTCGAACGAATTGGGCGTCTGGAACCAGGACCGCGTGTAGCCGAAATTCAGTTGGATTGAGTCGGCCGTTGTGGGCTTAAAGTCCGCGCGGTCGAACACGTTCTCTTCATTCCCTTTGTCATGCAGGGCCGTGAACTCCGGTGGATCGAGAAAGCGCGAAGTGTTCAGGCCACTGGCCCCGATGAAGTTTCCCCAGCTCGTGCCCCCATAGCCAAGTTGGAATCCACCGCCGGACGAGCCAAACGTGCCGTAATACCCTGTCACGTCGCCGTGGGGGGGATTAACGCCTTGGCCGGAGCGCGTCGTCACCTTGATGATCACGCTCGTCTTGTCTCCGAATTCGGCGGGCGGCGCCCCGGGAATAACCTCCAGCGACTGGACCGAATCGAGGGGAATCTGATTCGAGAAAACCTTGCTCTGCTGATCGGTGATGGGCTGGCCGTCCACGGAAAACGAGTTTTCCGCGTGATCGCCCATGCCGTGGAAGAGGCCGTTCGAATCCGCGGCGATCCCCGGCGTGGTCAGCGTAATCAGGGAACTGACCGACGACGTCTGGCTCTCCAGCGGGACCTTGTCGAAGAGCTCGTTGGGTGCTGATTTTCAGGGCGATTTTCAATTCCACCGGGACGGAGGACCGCACCTCGACGTCCTGCTTGTATGGACCGAATCCGGTCGCCGTGACTGTGAGGTGATACGGATTGAAAGGCACGTTCGGAATGGTGAAACTCCCGGCGCCATCCGTGGTCGTCGAGCGCGTGAAGTCGCTGACCGGGTTTTCAATGGTGACCGTGGCATTGGGTATTACAGCGCCGCTGGGGTCTGTAACCGTGCCTGAAAAGGACGTCGAGTTGGCTTGTTGCGCGTACGTGATGCTCGCGGCCGCAAACACGGTCCCGAACAAGAAGAAGCTCGCCATCGCAACTCGTCCGACTTTCCCAGGCAATAAGCGCTCGTGGCGCTCGGAGACTGAGGCGTATGGAATATACCTGCGAATGCGAGAATTCATGAAATCCTCCAAGGCGATGAAGTTGTACGGTCCTGGGAACGAATAAGGTGACCGGGCCTAGGAGAGAGGAGGAGCGCGTCCAGGGGAGACGAAAAGACCGGGCGATAGGGGACGGATTGGAAGGACTTGGTGGACTTTTGCCGTCTCAGAAAGAATTGCGAAAACAGTGCTAAATGCGGCGGGCTGTACCGCGCCGTACCGGGCGATCTGGCAAGAGGGGCAATCCAACGGATTGCTGTCACTGGTCGGGGTCACTCGTCCAAGGGCATGTCGCTGGCTGCCGGAAACGTTGGCGGGGTCTAGAGAGTGGC
>QHZO01000352.1 GCA_003224695.1 Acidobacteriota bacterium | reverse complement strand
GGCCGATATCGGGAGGCGGCCACGCAATTGTCTGAGGCACTTCGCCTGAATCCCAACGACGCCGATGCTCACAGCGACTTGGGCGTCGCGCTGCAACAACTTGGCGAGCGAGAGCAGGCAATGGTTCATTTCCGCACGGCGATTCGCCTACAACCCGACCACCCACGTGCGCACTACAATCTGAGTGTCCTGCTAGATAACCTCGGCAACTCCGATGAAGCGTTGTTGGAATTGCAGACGGCCCGGCGGTTGACGCCCGATCGACCAGAAATTCCGTACAAGCTTGGCCAGCTCCTTAACGACCGTGGTCGCTACGCAGAAGCTTGTGCAAATTTCGCCGAGGCATTGCGGCTCAAACCCGATTTTGAGCAGGCGCGGCAATATCTCCGTCTCTGCGAAGAGAAGCGCCACGGGCCTGAAGCACGGTGAGGCTCGCGTCCCATGGGAGGAACTTCGTTAAAGGATTTTCGAATTCGAGAATGTTGCTGATGGGTGAATTCGTTGGTAGGCGCGGTTGATTCGCTCGCGCCGCTCGCTCACCCTGTCGGGCTTCTCGTCTATGTCGCGGCCTCCCGCCTCGCTTCATTCACTCGAACCGCCTTGGGTGATTGTGGTCAATCGCCTGTGTGATTGGATTGGGTAGGGGCGGTTAACCTTAACCGCCCTTGTTGCACTCGCCCCGGCGATTGGGGTCAATCGCCCCTACCATTGATCGCTGAGGAGCGGCGCAAAGACCGTGTTGTTTCGAGCATGCCCTCGCACAAAATTCCCGCTGCCGCGGCTTAGCGAAGCCGTTTATAGTGGGTGCCGATGAAGCGTGCGTGGCTTTATCCTTTGCTCATTTTCGCTGCCATCGTAGTGGCTTACGCCAACAGTTTTTCTGGGCCATTCATTTTCGATGACTTGACTTGGATTCGCTGCAACCGCCTCCCCGCGGCGGCGGTACGGGTCGTCCCTTGGTCTGTTTGACGCTGGCGCTGAATTACTCGGTGAGCGGCTTGGAGCCTTGGAGTTATCATGCGGTGAATCTGACGATCCATGCAGCCGGGGCGCTTGTGCTGTTTGGGATTGTGCGCCGCACCCTCCAAGGGACCCGATTGCGCGGGCGCTTCGGCGCACACGCGAGCGGTCTGGCTGCGGCAGTGGCGGCGTGTTGGGCAGTGCATCCTCTGCAAACCGAAAGCGTCACCTACATCATTCAGCGCGCGGAGTCGTTGATGGGTTTGCTTCTACTGCTGACACTGTACTGCGTGATCCGCGGTCATGATTCGCCGCGGCGTTTGTGGTGGCACGCAACCGCAATCTTCTGTTGCGCACTCGGCATGGGTAGCAAGGAAGGGATGGTAATTGCGCCCATCATTGTGCTGCTGTATGACCGCATCTTCCTGGCGGATTCGTGGGCGGAGCTTTGGAATCAACGATCAGGGTTATATACGGGTCTGGCGGCGACATGGCTGATTCCTGTCTTGCTCGTGATTATGAATAAGGCACGGGGCGGCGCCGTGATGGGCTTCCCTGCCGTTTCGCCGTGGCGCTACGCGCAAAATCAATTCGGGGCGATCGCGCATTATCTGCGGCTGGCAGTTTGGCCGGATAGGTTGTGCATTGATTACGGCTGGCAGTCTTCCACCCTGCCCAGGTCTTGGATTCTGTCGGGCGCGATTATCATTTGGCCTCTCCTGCTCGCAACAGCCTGGGCGTTGGAGCGAGCGCCAATGCTGGGATTTTTGGGCGCATGGTTTTTTCTCACTTTGGCGCCGAGTTCAAGC
>QHZO01000350.1 GCA_003224695.1 Acidobacteriota bacterium | reverse complement strand
CTTGGTCAACATCTCCGCGTCAGCGGGCTCCCGAGCGATTCGCTCGAAATCGAGCTGGCGATTAAGGCCGTCTTGATTCTGGAGGTACGCGTTATACAACGGTCCCATACGGGAGCGGAAGTGTTCATCTAAGACCCCTTCGGGGTCCTCGGCTATCCGCTCGGCCAGGGGCCGGTCATCTGCGGGCTTCGCCGCGGCGGAGTCACGCTGCGCAGCTGCGCTCTGCAACGTCCCTAGCATCTGCTGAAGGTACGCCGCCGCGCCCTCCGCGTCTTTCCGATATTTGTCGCGCTCGGCGCGGAGTGCCGCAACTTCGTCGGGGGAAACAGTTGTTGCCGGTGTCTCTTTCCCCTTACCGTCGGCCTCTCGATCGCCTTTAGCACCCGATTCCTGAGATGCTCTTGCGGCCTCTTCGCCTTGCGACGTGGCATCGCCAGCGCCTCCGGCGTCGCTTTCCTTACCTGTCTCCATTCTGCGCCTCCGTCAGATTCCTTTGGACATCGTCCTTCAGTTGTTCTTTCCAGCTCATGATTTCACGGAGCATAAGAATGCCCCCTTGCGTAACGTACATCTCCTTGAGGTCTGCACATAGCTCCAGCTCATCCCTCGCCCGGACCAGTAGGCCCTCCAGGTACGCGCAAAACTGTTCCCATAGGCCCGTTCGCGCCATTTCCCGCAAGATCGCCAAAGCCTCCGCCAGCTCCAGGCCCTTCGGCCTGGGCTCCGCCCGCTCCGGCATAAGTGTCTCCTTGTAGTTCTACTAGCGCAGGGACGAGATCGTTAACGCTCTTCTGGTCGAATGCCTGCACGACTCGTCGCATCAGCATGGTCGCGCCCTGGCTGGCCTTGATAAAATATTCCTTCGCTTGCGGCGGAACCTGTGGGTTAAAAA
>QHZO01000351.1:3752-7192 GCA_003224695.1 Acidobacteriota bacterium | reverse complement strand
TCGGAGCGAACGACGGCTCGCGGCTCGAGAGATGATCGAGAACGAACCAGGAGTCCGTCGCCACGCGGAAGTCGCTAATGGGCCGGTTCCCATCGAATTCATAGTTGCGCGTCTTGGTGGGCTGAAATTTTTCAACGTAATGGACTGTGTCCGCGCGCGGCAGCAGGTCGCGCGCGTCATAGACCAGGCGGAGGTAATTGCCGGTGCGGGCCGGCGTTTCCGTCGCTCGGTGGCTGACCAGGTCTTCGTACATCAGCAGCATGGTCCCGAGGCGGCTGATGCCGTTCGCCGGCGCCAGCTCGAACCGCAGCCAATAGGTGTCGGGAAATCCATAGAACGGCCCCGGAGCGTTATAGATCTTGTCCATCATGAACTTGAATTCGGGCGGATTCGCCACCGTGTAGCCGTTGCGCACGGCGGTGAGCGTGCTCAGCATGGTGAAGTGAGCCGGGTGGCACGTGATGCAGCGCTCGGTCTCATCGGTGACGTTTTCCGCGCGCGTGCGCACCGACCCCTTGCGCGGCGTGTTCGAGAAGAACGAATCGCCCACGTCCACCATATAGCGCATGGCCACTTCCACGGCCTTCTGCGGGTCGGAATAGGGCGGCGGGTCAAACAGCGTGGTGCGCAGGCTCCAAACCGGATGGTTCGCTTTGACACTCAGATAATAGCGGCCCGGCGCAAGCACCCGCGTGAGGAACTTGAAATTCACCAGCTCGTCGTACTGGTCGTCGTGGCGGATTTCGGTGGGATCTTTGCCCTCGGTGTATTCGGCCAGGTGCGGGCCCTCCGCGCCTGCCTCTTCGCGGTAAATTTTCATCGTGCAGGGGACGTCGCGGTCCAGAAGATCGAGCTCAAAGAAGACCAGTCTCGGCTTCGACTCCTTGTATTCAAACGTCAGCCACTGCCAGCCGTTCTTGCCTTCGTCGGTGTTGTAAAAGTATTCGATGTCGTCGGCGGACCCGAACACCGTCTTCCCGAGAGTCATCGGCGCGGCGTGTTTCCAGTCGCGCGCGGTGTTGGGAACGATTTCCGAATCATCGCCCGAGCCGACGCGCAACGGCCGGAGCGCAACGCGGAATCCCATGGGCTCACCGCCCGCCGAATCCGGCGCCGTAAGGGTCAGCGTGGCCGCGCCGGGCCCGGCGGCGCGGACAATGAAATAGCTGCCTGGGTCGCCGGCGTGAAGCCCTTTCGCAATTGCCGGGTTCCCGGGAGAATCAAACTTCATCTCGACACGCGCTTGCGGCGGATAAATTTCTTCTTTGACGACGTTGAAGGTGATGGGGGATGCGATCTTCGCCGGTACGAGCGCGTTCGGCGGCGTAAGTTTGGAGGGTGAGTCGAGACTGACCTCTACGGAATAAAAACCACTCGCGACCAGGCTTGCCGTTTTCAGCACGCGGGTTTCGCCGGGTTTAATGACACCCGAAAGCGGGTTCTCGAATTGGATCGAGTCAGCCGGTTCGCCCGCCGCAGAATAAAGAGGAGGCCCGCTGGCCGTGCCTCGGGCTGCCCTGCCTGCATCCGGGCGGACAGGCCAGGCGCGAAGCGGCGCGGAATGCCATGCGGAGCCGAATACAAGAACCGCCGTGCCCAGCCCAAGCGCAAGCAGCCCAAGCGGGTGAAATCCGCGTCGAGCGCCGCCCGAACACCTTCGCTTCCTGGAAACGGGACTTGCCCCTCGCTTGCTTCGAAGTGCGCTCATAGACCACCTCGGGCGAAACTCTTCCGTTCGCCTACAGTCATTTTACGTCGCGAACCCAGTTCTTTTCAAGAAATCGAGAGATAATACTTGGGCTTCGCCGCGGTCTTTTGAAACCTGCGATTGGAAAAGACTGTCACCAGAGTTTGCGCCAGTCTAAGAAAATCGGCGGCCGAGAAATAGTGGTCAGGGCACCACCCATAAATTTCCCTCCCGCGGCCTCGCCGTCGAAGCCGAGCTTAAGAATGGGCTTCCAGAAACCTGGTGTTGCTTTCTATGACTCAGAGGGGGAACTCATATCCACTGCTCCACCTCCTCAAAAAGCCCAAAAAAAGCTTGACAGCCCTATTCGTGGCGGGGTAGCATAAGAGCGCCCGGGAAGCATGCGAGCGCCAAAGAAATCGCACAGGCCTACGGCATACCCTTGGAGCTGCTCGCCAAAGTCCTGCAAAAGCTGGCAAAGCAAGGGCTTCTGGTTTCGCAGCATGGCGCTGAGGGGGGATATGTTTTGGCTCGGGAGGCCTCAACCATCACGGCCTTCGACGTAATTCGCGCCATTGAGGGCCCGATTTTCATCACATCTTGTGTGACCGTTCGGGGCGAATGTGAGCAGGCCGCGCACTGCACGGTGCGCCAGCCTCTCAGCCGCATCAACGAGGTTCTCGCTCAGGCTCTAAGTTCAGTGCGAATGTCGGATTTCGGCGGCGGCCAGGATCCTTTGGTGCAGGTGGAGGTTTTGGGATAATTATCAAACACCGCGGGCGAATCCCGACTTTTTTGCATGGACTTATTCCCATGCCGAGTTCCGGCTTCGGAGCGGATTTGCTCAAGGCCCTTTATAGACCCGTGACCCGACCGCTCGGGGTGAAGTGAAATCGAGGAGGAATCAATGCCCACGCCAGTTCAAGATGTTCGAACGTTGGCCGACCGCGAGTACAAGTACGGCTTCTACACGCCCATCGAGCAGGAGACCGTCCCCGCGGGGCTGAACGAGGACGTCATCCGTTTGATTTCGGCTAAGAAGCAGGAGCCCGAATGGCTGCTCGCATGGCGCCTGAAGGCTTATCGCCATTGGCTGACGATGCAGGAGCCAACGTGGGCGAACGTCAAGTTCGGGCCCATTACTTACCAGGCCATCCATTACTACGCCGCGCCCAAGGCCGCGAGGCCGAAGCGCCTGGGCGAGGTGGATCCCGAAATCCTGAGCATGTACGAAAAGCTGGGGGTTCCTCTGCGCGAGCGCGAGGCGCTGGCGGGCGTGGCCGTGGACGCGGTCTTTGATAGCGTGTCGGTTGGGACGACGTTCAAGGCGAAGCTCGCCGAGCTGGGGATTATCTTTTGCTCCTTCTCCGAGGCCGTTCTGGAACACCCGGAGCTTGTGAAAAAGTATCTCGGCTCGGTGGTTCCCTACTCGGACAATTTCTTCGCCACACTCAACTCGGCCGTTTTCAGCGACGGCTCGTTTGCTTACGTCCCCAAGGGTGTGCGCTGTCCGATGGAGCTTTCAACTTATTTCCGCATCAACGCCAAGGAAACGGGCCAATTCGAGCGCACGCTGATCGTGGCGGACGAAGGCGCCACGGTGAGCTATCTTGAAGGTTGTACGGCCCCCATGCGCGACCAGAACCAGCTGCACGCGGCAGTGGTGGAGCTCGTCGCCCTCGACAACGCCACCATCAAATATTCGACAGTCCAGAACTGGTATCCCGGCGACAAGCAAGGCCGCGGCGGAATC
>QHZO01000351.1:0-3630 GCA_003224695.1 Acidobacteriota bacterium | reverse complement strand
AAGATGATCCACATCGGAAAGAACACGCGCAGCACCATCGTCTCGAAGGGCATCTCGGCCGGCCACGGGCAGAACACCTATCGCGGTATGGTGAAAATTTTGAAGAACGCACGGGGCGCGCGCAACTACTCGCAGTGCGATTCCCTGCTCATCGGAGACAAGTGCGGCGCACACACGTTCCCGTACCTCGAAGTCAAGAATTCCACCGCGCAGGTCGAGCACGAAGCCTCCACGTCGAAAATCGGCGAGGACCAGATGTTCTATTGCCGCCAGCGCGGTTTGGCCATGGAGGACGCCGTCTCGATGATCGTCAACGGCTTCTGCAAAAAGGTCTTCCACGAGCTGCCTATGGAATTCGCGGTCGAAGCACAAAAGCTCCTGAGCGTGAGTTTGGAGGGCAGCGTTGGCTAGTTCTAAATTTAGAATTTTGAATTATCTGTTAGCCGAAACCCAGGCAGCTCTCGGAGGAAAAGCTTAATGAACGATGGAACGCTTGAAATTGTCCCCAGCTCAGAAGGCTTCCTCGTGGCGATCAAGAATGGGGAGTTGACAGCTTACGCGCGGGGATACTCGGAGAAAATCGTGGGCGTGGCCAAGGATATTCTTGCTGCGGACTGCCCTTGGATGCCGCGCGAACTGGTGGAGCTGGCGCGCGATGTCGAGGCCGGCAAAACGCACACGATCGCGCTTTCGGACTGGCTCGCGACTGTTCCCAAAATTGAAATCGCCAATGATGAAGACCGCGCGCGAGCGGACAAGGCCGTGAGCGCGCTGCGCGAGCTGCGAAGCATTCTCCAAGCCGCGTTTGCCACGGTTCTCAAGCAGTTGGAGCAGGAGGCTGCCCAGTGGATTCAGCGCGGGGGGATGGGCCGGGTGCAATGATCGCGGCTCGTCCGGAGAGCTTCGGGGATGGCCAAATTTTCGGAATACGTTTTCGGGATTGCGCGCGCGGTGATCGGGTTGCTCTTCGCCTGCCACGGCGCTCAGAAACTTTTCGGGGTGCTGGGCGGGCAGCGGATGGTGGGGAATCCCTTGATGCTCGCCGCCGGAATCCTGGAATTCTTTGGCGGAAGTCTAATCGCGCTCGGCCTGTTCACCCGGCCGGTGGCGTTTCTGCTGAGCGGCGAGATGGCGGTGGGTTACTTCCGTGCGCACGCGCCGCACGGGTTTTTCCCGATCGTGAACCACGGCGAGCTGGCGGTGCTTTATTGCTTCATCTATTTGTACATCGCCACGCGGGGCGCCGGCCCGCTGAGCCTCGATGTCGCCGTGCGCGGCAAAGGCGGGTAGCGAAGACTTGTCCTAAAAGTCCGCGGTTCTTGGCTGGCGGGCTCGCGAAAACAATTTCCTCTCCCATTTCGCGGGATCGGAATGACAAACTGGAGTTTCAGGTCATTCAACGGACAAGGGACCGAGCACAACGGACGAAGGACAACTGACAAAGGACAAAAAACCGAATGTTTCTAAGGGCATTGACCTCAAGGTCGGCCTGGGCGAAGTGCACGCCATTATGGGGCCGAACGGCTCGGGCAAGTCCACGCTCGCCCAGGTGCTCGCCGGCCGCGACGTTTACGCCGTTACGGAAGGCGAAGTCCGCTATGACGCGCACGACTTGCTGGCGCTTTCGCCGGAAGACCGCGCGCGCGCGGGCGTCTTCATGGCTTTCCAGTATCCGGTGGAAATCCCGGGCGTCTCGAACGTCTATTTCCTCCGCTCGGCGCTTAACGCGATTCGCAAGGCCGCAGGGCATGAGGAGCTCGACGCTATGGATTTCCTGGCGCTGGTGCGCGAAAAAGTGAAGCTGCTCGACATGGACGAATCCATGCTATCGCGCGCCGTCAATGAAGGCTTTTCGGGCGGCGAGAAAAAGCGCAATGAGATTTTCCAGATGGCCGTGCTCGAGCCGAAGCTTGCCATCCTGGATGAGACCGACTCCGGGCTCGACATTGACGCGCTTAAGATCGTCGCCAACGGCGTGAACGCATTGCGCTCGCCCCAGCGCTCGATTATCGTCGTCACGCACTACCAGCGGCTGCTCAACTATATTATCCCCGATTTCGTCCACGTCCTTTACGAAGGCAAAATCGTCAAATCCGGCAAGAAGGATCTGGCGCTCGAACTCGAGCACAAAGGCTATGGCTGGCTCGGGGAATCCATGGCGGCGGGAGAGCCTGCGCGGCCATGAACGGTTTTAAGACGTCCGAGTGTAGGGGTGACATGATGCCGCTGTCAGTCGCTTTTTGATCAGCCTGTGAGCCAAGAGCTGAGGGGCAGCATCTATAACAATTTGGAACTCAAGGAGATGGTTTGAGCAGACAAGCCACAGTAACCGCGAGCGAGCAAGTTGGAGCTTATAGCGGTCTCTTCGAGCATTTTGGCCGCAAGCTCGCCAAGCAGCATCCCGCTTGGCTGGACCGCATCCGTGAGGAGGCGTTTCATCGCTTCACTGAACTCGGCTTTCCGACCACGCGCGATGAAGCCTGGAAATACACAAACCTCAGCGGCTTGACCGGCACAACCTTTGAGCCCGCGGAACCTGCTTCTGCCAGCTCCCTTGATCGTGAAGCCTGGCCTCTTCTGGATATGGGCGCGTGCCGGTTGGCATTTCTCAACGGCCGGTTCTGCCCCGAGCTTTTTCGCATGGCCGACGTTCCAAAGGGCGTCAGGATCGGAAGGCTCAGTCATGCTCTCAATGAAGGCGAACTTGAGAGGCGCTTCGCCCGCTGCGCTTCCTTTCACCACCAAGCATTCGTCGCGCTCAATACGGCGCTTTTTGAAGAAGGTGCCTACGTCGAGATCCCCGAGGGCGTGGTTTTTAAAGAACCGATCTTTCTCCTCTACGTTTCCGCTCCGACGAATAAGCCTGCGATGACCCACCCAAGAAATCTCATCGTGGCCGGGCGGGATTCGCAGGCGACACTAGTCGAGTGTCACTTCAGCGTGGGCGAGGGCCTCTATTTCACCAACGCGGTCACGGAAATCGTGGCCGGCGAAAATAGCCACCTGGAGTATGTCAAAATCCAACAGGAAGGGCGCGAGGCTTTTCACATCGCCTCCGTGGCAAGCCGCCAGGAGCGGTCATCCACCCTGGCGACTTTTTCGATCGCGCTCGGAGCGGCGCTTGCCCGCGAAGACGTGACGGTGGTGCTCGACGGCGAAGGCGCCGACGCCGTCCTGAACGGTCTCTACATCGAGGCCGAAAAGCAGCACGTGGATAACTACACCACGCTCGACCACGCCATGCCGCATTGCGGCAGCCGCGAGCTTTACAAGGGCGTTCTCGACGGCCAGTCCTCCGGCGTCTTTCATGGCCGGATCATTGTCCGGCCGGATGCGCAGAAAACCGACGCCAAGCAATCCAACAAGAACCTGCTGCTTTCCGAAGACGCGGTCATCAACACCAAGCCGCAACTTGAGATTTACGCGGACGACGTCAAGTGCACGCACGGCGCGACGGTGGGCCAAGTGGACGCCGAAGCGGTGTTTTATTTGCGCTCGCGCGGGATCGGCCTTGACGAGGCGCGCTCGATGCTGACGCTCGCCTTTGCGAACGAAATTCTCGATCGCATCCAGGAGAAGACGCTTGCCGGGCCCCTGCGCGCCGCCGTCACAGCGCGGCTGAACGGATTC
>QHZO01000091.1:8966-14816 GCA_003224695.1 Acidobacteriota bacterium | reverse complement strand
TGAACTTCGCGGATTTTTTCAAAGGCGTGCTGGGCGGCGATCCGATCAAGTCCATTTCGGACCTGATTGCGGATTTCAAGCTGCCGCCCGAGCAGAAGCTCGAATTTCAGCAGGCGGCGGCAGCGCTCGAAGAGCGGCGCGAGGAGATCGAGGCGGCGCGCGACCAGGCGATCGCGGACATTCAGGGCCAAAACATTCGCGCCGAAACCTCCAGCTCCGACACTTTTGTCCGCCGCGCGCGCCCGGCGTTTCTGTGGATGATGATTCTGGCTATGGGCGTGGACTTGATCATCTTCCCGCTCTTGAACCTCGCCACGCACCGGGGTCTGGTGATTTTGGAAATTCCGCCGGCGTATCTGGAGTTGTTTGGCACGGCGTTTCTTGGGTACGTGGGCGCGCGGACGTGGGAGAAGGCGAAAGGGAAGGACTGACAGGAAGTGGCTAGTGGCAAGTGGCAGGTTGAGACGAGTGGCAAGTGGTTAGTGGCATGTGGCAAGAGGAAGGAAATTCTTTTTCTTGCCACTTTCCACTGGCCACTTGCCACTTTTCATTTCCCGCCACTTGTCATTCGTCACTTGTCACTTGCCACTTGTCTTTTCCAGCCGGCCGGAAGGAAACGGCGCCGAGGGCTCGAGAAGTCTAGGTCTCGGCAGCACCGTCATGCGCCGCTCTCTCCCGCGCCGTCCGTCCGCCGACGGGCCGGCAAAGGCCTCTCGGGTCCCGCCGGTTGCGAAGGGGCTCGGCCCGCCCCGCTTCCATCGAGGCCGGCTTCGGTTGTATCGAAGCCGGCTCGGGCGACGTCCTTGCCCCTCATTCCCGCGGAGGCGGGAATCCCTAGGCCCCCTGCTTCCGCCGAACTCTGCTCGGGGCCTTCCCTTCGACTTTGCTCAGGGACGCTGAGCGAAGGCGAAGCGTGAGCTTGTGGCAGCGCGGGGACAATCTCACTCGCGCGGACGGCGAGCTGGCTGTAGAGCTCCATGCGCGCGAGACCCTTTGGGACGTATTCGGGGGCAAACGTCCGCCCGTCCGGCGAGCCCGTATTCCAGGTGTGCAGCAAGGCCTCAAAATCCCGCGAAAGGTCGAGGTGGAAACGCCGCGCGAAGTCGGTGAGCATCTCGACCGCTAGAGCCAGATTGGTCTCGGGCGCCATCACGCCCCCGCCCGTCAAGCCCACGCGCACGCCGCGCGCCGCGGCGTTGTATCCCATGATCTGCGTCAGGCCCCAGGAAGTGGCAAGGGCCCTGAGCTCTCCCGGAGTTTTGTCCTGCAATTGCTCGCGAATGAAGCCGCCGAAGCGCGGTTTGCGTCCTTGCTGCACCTTGACCAGCGCGCCGTAAACCATGGGCTCGTAGCGGCAAGCGTCCACGCGGCCGCCGGACTCGTTGGCGACCAGGGCGGCGAGAAATTCCGGCGGAAGAGAAGAACCTTGGCAGGCGGCGCGCAGAGCCCGATCCCAGCGTCCCGCGACCAGGGCCACGAGCGCCCGCTCGGAGACGGGGGCGCAGTCATTTCCGCGCGCGGCGCGGTCATGGGCGCGCGGCGCGATTTCGTTGCCGCGCGGCCCGTCGTCATTCCCCCCTTTCGATCCGTCGGCCGAGAGACTCAGGGCCGTGAGCGAAGTCGAACGGCGCAGGCGGAAATCCAGCTCTTGCGGCTCCGCCTTCACGGGGTCGAAGGTCCGGGAATTGTCAGACTTTGGCTTTGGAGATTTGTTCACAGGCAGCAGCAGCGTCTCAGGCCGCTGCCGCCTCCAGCGCCTCGGGAACCTGAGAATCCCCGAGCGCCTTATCGTTCCGGACAGCCGGGCGGCCTACCGCCGCCACACCCTCTCGTTCGGCTTGTCCAGCGTGCCCGGCTTATATACACCGGCCAGTTAACTAAGTCAAGTATAATATTTCAATGAGTTATTTTATTTGCCATTAGTGTATTATATTTGGCGGCTTTATTTGCCGCCAATGGCAAATTATTACGCCCGCCGGCGGTGGGCCGCCCGCGGCGTAAAGGGTTGCGGATCAAGCACTCCTCGGTCGAAAATTGCCGGCCGCAAATCGCGCAGCGGCGCCGGCGGCGGATGCGCCCGTGGAAGCCCCACGTGGAAATGACCCAGGTGGTGGTGCTCTTGCACTCGGGACAGATCATCGCCGTCACCTCCACGCCCTGGGCCGCTTCGATGGGGGGGCGGCGTCCCCGGCCTTTCGTCGGCCACCCGCCGACTCCTGCTCCGCGCCCCGTCTCCACCCCGGACGGCTGGAAAATAAAGCCGCATCGGACTCCAGATACCGCCTCATTCCTCCGATAATCATTCGGGTCACGGTGGCGACCCGTCCCCGAGGGTTTTGTGCTACTCTGCCCTTCGGGGAGCGGCTCCAAGGCTGATGTATCGCGGTGCATGCACCACAATACAAGTAATATGTCAAGCACCCTTTTATGGTGGAGAACTCTAAGGCCCTCGGTCGGACAATTAAGGCGATTCGCCGCGCCCACGCCCTGAGCGGCATGCAGTGCGCGCTGCGGCTCGGAGTCTCTCTCGACACCCTGCGCAGTTGGGAGATCGGCCGCAACCATCCGGACGCCGAAAACATTTTGAAGCTCGCGGAGCTCGCCCCTCCCGCGTTCACCTGGAAGCTGTTGAGGGAGATCGATGTCACGCCCGCCCGCGTTCGGAAATGGCTCGCCCGCCAGCACCCGCCCAGGCGCCCCAACGGGCGCTAAGGGCGCGAGCCGCCGCCCGCCTGGACGCGGTGTGTCTCAGTTTGATTTTTCTCGCCGCGGCCCCAGCGTAGCACCGCCATCCTGGCCGTGCGTTCACGGGCGAGACGCCCGTGCTGCGAAGCAAACCGAGGCACTATCCCTGGACGCGGTTTTTCACCCGCGCCAAGGAAATTCTGTTACAATCCAGCCTTAGTTTTTTCGTTTCGATACAACGGGTGAGGGAGATGGATGGCCAAATCTTGCGACATCTGCGGCAAGCAGCCGCACTTCGGCAACCGCATCAGTCACGCGCATAACCTGACGCGCCGGCGCTGGAACCCGAACCTCCGCCGCGTCCGCGCGCTCATCAACGGCGCCGCTAAAACCATTCACGCCTGCACCGGCTGCATCCGCTCCGGCAAAGTCGTCAAAGTCGCCTAGCGGCCCGAATCATAGATTCGTTGCATAAATCCGAGGCGAAGGTGTCATTCCGATCCGTCAGCTGACGGACTCCTCTGAACGGCAATCCGCACACGAGTGGCGCCGACATCGCTTTTTATGTCGTCGCGGCACCATCCTGACAATGGACAGGGCGGCGTGATTGCAAACCAGGCGCGTGGCGCAAACATCGATTTGTATGCATGCGCATGTCGACGAGAATGCCGTCGGGAGAGGATAAAGGTTACTGGGGACGGGTTCTCAGGGGTCGCCGACATAAAGGGCGATGTCGGCGCCACCCCTCGATCTCAGAGCAGGTAGCGCACAGTTGTTTTGTAACTGTGCGGCTGTTTTTGATTTCCCCCTAAAGAGCTACCCAGCTCCTCCGCATGATGAGGCAGAGCGTCGCGGAGAGGTACAGGAGTCCCCTGGTCGAAAATAATCCGCATCCGCCACCCTTATCGGCCAGGAGCTTCGGCCAGGCTTCGCCGGGCGCATTCCAGCACGGCCTCTACTTGCCCGCGCTCGACGCCCGGAAACCATTTGAGGAATTCCTCGACCGTCGCCCCCGCTTCGAGATTCTCGAAAAGCGACCGAACGGGAACGCGCGAACCGCGAAAGACCCAGGCACCACTCACCTTATCGGGCGAACCCTCCACTTTCGGGCATTGAGACCAATCCAGCATCGTTCCCTTTATCACCTAAATCGGCGAGGCGTGCACCCATCGCGGATCTCTCGAGGAATGGTCCACACTTGTCAGGCCGCGGCCGGGACTTTATCGCGTTTTGTAGGGGCGGGCCTTGTGCCCGCCCCCTTGGAGGCACCCACAAGGGGTGCCCCTAAGCGCGCATGACGCGCTCGACCTGATAGACGCCTTCGATTTTTTTCAACTGCGAGACGATTTTTTCCAGGTGCGCCAAGTCCACGATATCGAGCGTGACGGCGATCTGGGCGCGGTTGTCGCCGGTGCGGGCTTCGATGTTCTGGATATTCGAGTGGACGCCGCTGATGGCCGAGGTGACATCGGCGAGCATGCCCTGGCGGTCTTCGGTCTCGAGCGTCAGCTCGACGGGATAGAGGCTGTACTTGGGGCCGGCCCAGCGCACCTCGATGCGCCGCTCGGCGTCGTAAAGCAGGTTTTGCACGTTGGCGCAGTTTTTGGAATGGACGGCGATGCCTTTACCGCGCGTGATATATCCAATAATGTCCTCACCTCGAATCGGATTACAACACTTGGCGCGATAGAGCATCAAGTCGTCGTGGCCGTGCACTTCGATGGCCGGGTCGCTCGAGAAGCCGAGCGCGCGCTTGACGGCGGTGGTGATCTTCGAGGCCTTCTCGGCTTCGATCTTGGCCGTAGGCGCGAGCTTCGCCAGCACCGGCCGCGCGGGGAACTTGCCGTAGCCGACCCCGGCGTAGAGGTCGTCAATCTGTGTTGCGCCGTACTCGCGCGCCACGCGCAGGAAATCCGGCTCCGGAATGCGCTTGAGCGTCACGCCGTATTTGCGCGCTTCCTTTTCGACGAGCTTTTTCCCGATCTCGATGGCCTTGGTTTGCTCGGCCACGCTGATCCAGTGTTTGATCTTGTTGCGCGCGCGCGAGGTGCGCGCCCACCCCAGCCAGTCGCGGCTCGGCCGGTGGTCGGCCTTGGTGACGATTTCGATGATGTCGCCGTTCTTGAGCTTGGAGTTCAGCCGCACGATGCGCCCGTTCACTTTCGCGCTCACGCAGCGGTTCCCCACTTCCGTGTGGATGGCGTAGGCGAAATCAATGGGCGTGGCCTCGCGCGGCAGGACGATGACCTTGCCCTTGGGCGTGAAGGTGTAGACCTCCTCGGGATAGAGGTCAATGCGCAGCGTGGAAAGGAAATCGCCCGAATCGCGCATTTCCTGCTGCCATTCGACCAGGTGGCGCAGCCAGGCGAAACGCTCTTCGTCCTGCTGGCCGGGCGGACGGCCGTCCTTGTACTTCCAGTGCGCGGCGATGCCCTCTTCGGCGGTGCGGTGCATTTCCTCCGTGCGGATCTGCACCTCGAACGGCTGGCCGTGCGGGCCGATGACGGAAGTGTGCAGCGACTGGTAGAGGTTCGGGCGCGGAATGGCGATGAAGTCCTTGATGCGTCCGGGCACGGGCCGCCAGGTGTTATGGATGACGCCCAGCGCGGCATAGCAATTCTTCACGGTGTCCGTGATGATGCGCAGCGCCAGCAAATCGTATACCTCCTCAATCGGAATTTTCTGCCGCTGCAGCTTGCGGTAAATGCTGAAGAGCCGCTTCGTGCGGCCATCGATGCGCGCCGGGATGCCGTGCCGCTTCATCGTGGCTTCCACTTCTCCGCGCACCTCGTCGAGAAATTCTTCGCTCACCTTGCGCCGACTTTCGACCGACTTCTTGACTTCTTCGAACGCCGCGGGGTCCAAGTAGCGGAAGGCCAGATCTTCAAGCTCGCCGCGGATTTTGCCCATGCCCAGGCGATGGGCGATGGGCGCGTAGATATCCATGGTCTCGCGCGCCATGCGCAACTGCCTTTCGGGCGGAAGGGCCGCGAGCGTGCGCATGTTGTGCAGCCGGTCTGCCAGCTTGACCAGCACCACGCGGATGTCCTCGACCATGGCGAGCAACATCTTGCGAAAATTTTCCGCCTGCTTCTGTTCGCTCGAGGAAAACTCGATGCGGCTGATTTTGGTGACGCCCTCGACGATGCGCGCCACTTCCGGGCC
>QHZO01000091.1:7819-8915 GCA_003224695.1 Acidobacteriota bacterium | reverse complement strand
GGCCGCGAGCACGTTCGCCACCTCCAGCGGGTGCGAGACGTACGGCTCGCCCGACAGCCGCTTTTGCGTCCGGTGCTCGGCAAGCGAAAAGTCGTACGCCTTCCGGAGCAGCGTCAAGTCTTCCCCGGGCCGCGACGCCTCCACCTTCCGAACGATTTCCGCAAATTCCACCATGGCTCGAACCCCGCGTGAGGCAGGTAGAATTTGATTGTAGGGCAGTTTGTCGGCAGGGTTCAAGGCGAGCTGTGTGTTAGGGACTAGGGGCTGGGGGCTGGGGCCTAGGTGTTAGGTGTTAGGACGTTCGAAACTCGAAGCGCGCAATACAAGCTCCACTTTTCGAGTGTCAATTTTCGAATTTTGAGTTTCGAATTTCGATTTTCGCTGAGGGCTGACGGCTGAAAGCTGAGAGCTTCTTCATTCGGCAATCACAACGTGCTTGATGCGTCTGCGATTCCACGTGTAGGTGATGTGGAGGTTGCCGCGCGAGTCTTCGATGATGGCGGGATAGCTGAATTCCCCCGGGCCGGTTTCGAGCTCGAGCCACGGCTTCCAAGTTTCGCCGCCATCGCGCGACACGGCGACAGCTAACGGCGAGCGCTCGCGCGCCGAGGGGTTGTAGACCATCAGGATTCGTCCATCGCTCAAGTGCACACAGTCAATGCCGCTGTTGGGATTGGGGAGAGAAGTAGGGCGTGCAGCCGTCCAGGTCCGGCCGCCGTCAGCGGAATCGGCGAAATAAATTTTCCCCTGGCGCGAGCGGGCGAAAAGCCGCAGACGGTTTGGCGCGAGCTCGACCAGCGTCGGCTGGATGATGCCGTAGGGCTCGCCGGGGATGGTGACGGGGCCGAAGCGCCTCCAGGAATTGCCGCCGTCCGTGCTGCGCTCGATCCAGGCCGACCAATTGTGGGGGCTCTCCGTGGAGCTTCCGGCCACGATGTCGCCATTGGCCAATACGATGGGCTTGTCTTTGATGGGCCCCAGCAAGCCCGGGGGCAGGGATTCAGAAACGCTCCAGGTTCGCCCGTCGTCGTCTGAGAATTTGCGCGCGCCGGTCCAGGTCTCAGGCGAAGAGCCAACTTTGTAATCAAGCCAGATG
>QHZO01000091.1:2378-7700 GCA_003224695.1 Acidobacteriota bacterium | reverse complement strand
CAATCGTCGAAGCGTGGCACGACGCGAAAGGCGCGGTTTCAAAGATGAATTCAGAACGGTAGGAGGGTTCGTTCGCGCCCTGAAGCAGGGCGAGCAACCAAACGACCAAAAGAGAGGGGAAGGACATTTCGAACGCCCTTGGCGGGGCTGGCGCAGACCTTCAGGTCTGCGATTACGACGGCCTCCAGCCCGGCGGGCTTACAGAGTCTCAAGAAAAGTCCCCACTATCCAGAGAAGCGGAATCCCAAACGCCGCCAAAATCCGCCATGGCTCGAGCGAGCCTCCCGGTACTGGTCGCCCGCGTACCACAAGGGTCCCCGCCACAAAGTCATGAAGGGCTTTCTTCCTTTTGCCCACAGCTATACTAACCATGCTTAACAGCCATGACCAAAACCAATTGAAGAACCATTTGGCAAACCAGCGCCCGAAAGCCCGCATGGCTCCGATCCGACCGCCCACGTCGTCGGTCACGTAGATGCCGAGGAGCCGCTTTCCAAAGCTCGCCTGCCACCGTGAAGACTCAAAAAGCGCCAAATAGATTGGACCCGTCGAGAGGGCGAATGCCAAAAGAATGGCGAGTTTGGAACTCCATGCCAGAGCTCTCCACGTTGCTATGGGATCGAACGTTCCTCCCCCACCGGGCATCCAGAGGCCGGCGACGCGAAACCCTCGCATTACGAAGCCCGCTATGAAGACGACGGAGATGGCAATTACCGTGTCGAGAAGGTATGCCGCCAACCTACGGCCGAGGCCGGCATAAGAGGGTAGCGGAACCGCATCGACTGCTACCGGTGAAGAGGCCATGTTCCACCTCTCTCGTCGGGAGTCCCAAACTTCCAACGTCGGCGTCTGCTCCACCCCGGCTGAAAGTTGAGTGTTCCTCCCATCAGCAATCGTCATTCGTCAATCGAAAACCCCTAGTCCCTAGCACCTAGTCCCTAGTCCCCATCACCTAGCCCCTGATCTCTTTCGCGTTCTCGTCCCACACGGCAATGGCCTTTTTGTCGCAGGAATGATTCGCCATGTGGCAGGCGATAGCGGTGTTATTCCCGAAGGACGCGTCTTCGACGGAAGGCTGGCGCGTGCGCACCGACGTGAAGTAGTTCCACAAGTGCTCGCGGTCGTCGTTGTAGCCGGGCGGCGTGTAGAAATTCTGGCTCGCCATGGTTTGTTGCGAGCCGGGTTTCGGGTCGTGCTCCCCGTGCCAGTGCTCGGCGTAGTCGGCTCGCATCTTTCTCGGCCAGCCCGGCGTGCAGGGCTCGTGGTCCATGCCGTCCTGCGCCCAAACGGTCACGCGGTCGTCGTGGACTTCCAACATCCCGCCCGTTCCGAAGAAATACGTGCCTTCTTCGGCGGAGGTATTGAGCGTCACGCGGAGCATGGCGTGGAACTTCGGATAATCGTAAAAGGTGGAGATGCAGTCGGGAACGTCGCGCCCGTCGTTCCAGCGGAAGAGCCCTCCCACAGAGCTCGCACGCGCAGGCGGCGCGGTGATGCCGGCGATGGTGTGAATGCCAGTCAACAGGTGAACGAACAGGTCGCCGGGAATGCCTTCGCCGTAATCCTGGTAGCAGCGCCAGCGCGTCCAGCGCTTCGGGTCAAAGGGACGCTTGGGCGCGGTGCCAAGCCAGGTTTCCCAATCCACGGTTTCGGGCGAGAGGTCGGGCGGGATGGTGTAGACCCACGCGCCGCAAGGGTCGTTGCGGCCCAAGGAGGCTTCGACCAGGCAAACATCGCCCACCGCGCCCTGCTCGTAAAGCTCCTTGGCCTTGCGGTAGATCACCGAGCTCGCCCGCTGGCTGCCGATCTGCACGATGCGGTTATTGACTTTGGCCGCCGCCGCCATCTCGAAGCCTTCCGGAACGTGGTGCGTCATGGGCTTCTCGCAATAGACGTCTTTGCCGGCCTGGCAGCAATCCACCACGATTTGCTTGTGCCAGTGGTCGGGGACCGCGGCGACGATGCAATCAACGTCCTGGCGGTCGAGCAGCTCTTTGTAGCGCTTGGTGGTGAAAATGGGTTTGCCGGCAATCTCCTTTGCAAGCTCCACCCGCCCGTCGTAGAGGTCGCAGGCGGCGACGCACTCGACGCCCGGAAGCTCGATCGAAGTCCGCATCAAGCCTGAGCCTTGCATCCCCACGCCGATCATCCCGAAGCGTATCGTGTCACTAGGCGGAACGGCACGCGGCGGAGACACCGCGAGGCTAAAGGCGGATTTGCCGTAAGCGTCAGGGTCGAGCATCACCGCGTTGGCGGCGAACGCCGCGCCCGCCGTCCGTGCCATAAAATCACGACGCGAGATTCGAGTTCTGCGCATGGGAAAACCTCCAAGGGAGAGAAGTCAGAAGCCAGAAGTCAGAAGCCAGTAGAAAAACACAAACCGTTTTTTCTCTTCTGACTCCTGACTTCTGACTCCCGACTTCTTTTTACAACGGCCCCATGCTATTTCGCTCGCGGGCGGCTGGCAAGAATAATCTTGTTCAGCCGCGTAGGGGCGCAAGTCCGTCGGCGGGCGGATTGAGCCCCTATGTCTATCACGAAACTCCGTTGATTCGGGGCGGACGGGAAAGGTATTATGCCGCGTCGCCAGCCTGCTCGAGGCCGGCTCGTTAGCCCTCGCCCAAGCTGCGAGAGCGAAAAAGCTGAAAATGTCAGACGCAATGAGATTCACGCGGGGGGAAATCAAGAGAGATATCAAGCCGAAGCTCGATCATGCGATTCGCAGAGGGGATTACGAGAGATTCAAAGAGATACTTACTTTGGCCGATCCGTCAGCCGACGAACCGGGACCGACCTGTACCGTTCTTTTGAGGCGCGGTTTTGGAGGGCCGTCGCGGAGCGTTGAAAGAATGGGTAGCGATCGCCTTGATGAGCCGCTTTCTCTTCTAACCGGGAAAAGATTCCAGGTACTACGCGAGCGCAAAACAACACGCGCGTATTGTCGGCAGTGGGTCAGTTTGGCCCATGTAGAGGCTAGTTTATCTTGCCAAATGGCGGCGTGAAGCCGCCTCTACCTCAAACTGACCCACTGCCGTATTGCCTGAGCCGAATCTTCATTGATTCGACCCGCGGGGCAAGAATATCTCGCACGCCGGGCTTGGGGTTTGGTTGTAGCGGCGGTCTATGACCGCCGTCTGGATTTTTAATCTTTTCGACTGCGCGTGCCGGACTCCAAGCGCAAGTTGCCCTGCCGTGTGCTGAGCATGGTGCCCGACTCGGCGCTACCCTGGGCGCTGGTCGAAGACCCGACGCGAATGGAGCGGATCGGAGTCGAAACCATGGTCGCGGAAGTTGCGCCGAGCGCCCCGCGTGTGGTGCCGCCCACCGTATTGCCAAGCCCCCCGGCCGTACCAGCCACAGCGCCTGTGGCTCCACCGACGGCCGAGCCGGCGCCGCCCAACAACCCACCGCCAGCGCGTGCCGGCGCCGGGCCGGGAGCCAACATCGGCTCCTCACCCTCGTTCTCGGACCGAATCTCGCTGGGTGTCGAAACAATCGCCGCGAGAACCGCATTCATGCGCGTTGTCTCACTGCCGCTTACCAGGCGGTCGAATTTGATGCCCACTGCGGACCCGCCATTGGCTTCCGCCCCCGACTTCACGTCGGTGACTTGCCCGACCAGCCGGTCGCCTTTGCGGATCACCACCTGCCCCTTTTCTTTCACATTTTGGGTTACGCGCGCGGAAACCTCATCGCCGGGCTTCGCGGTTTTTGCGTCGAGGCTCGACTGGAGCTCGGCGGCGAATTTCGTGCCGGCTCGAATGCCCGCGGTGTCCGATTCCGGCTGCCCTTTCGGCGCATGTTTCGCAGCTTGCGCCTGCTCGCTTTGAGGTTACAAACGTTCCAACTATGAAAATAGCTCTAAGACATTTCGTCATAATGGACCTCCGTCGCGCTTCAGATGTGCATTTCTTTTGCCATTCACAGAATTCTGTAAATCTCTCAATTCTCGAAGGTTAGGGGATTACTGGCAGGTTATTAGTAAAAATCCGTTCCCAAACGACGGAAGTTTTTACCTATTGAAATCTTTCTCTATTTAGTCTGTGAGTACGGGTTGGCGGGCTGGGGAAAATCTTCTCTGGGCTGTCATTCCGCGGAGTCCCGATGCATCGGGACGACGAGGAATCTCGCAGTGGCGTTGTTTTCAGAGCAAGATTCCTCGCTGCGCTCGGAATGACAGCTTTCCTCGGAATGACAACTTTCCAATAGGTTCTTCTTCGCATCCCTAAGGAGAGGGTTTCGCTCCTTCCGGCTCGATCAGCGATTCGAGAGGCGGCAATGGGTCGCCCTCGTGAAGCGTCTCGGCAAGCCGCGCCATCTTCACCTGGAGCGCGCGCCAGTATTCGTATTCAGCGTCCCAACGGCCAAGCGCCGACGCCATCCGATAGGGGAGGTACTCCGCCAGCCACTGTGCTTTGAATTGGCTCTCGAGTTCTGTGATGGCGTCCATCAAGTCCGTCAGGTGCGAGTGGTCCTGATAGACGACTTGCGACTCCCACATATCCCACCATTCGTCCCCAGCGGGGCGTTTCGAGCCGAGCGCGCGCCACAAGTTCACGAGGTCGGTTGGGGTCTCGAATTTCTCGCCGGCGTAATCGAGCAAACGCGCCGCAACCAGCAGGCTTCGGAGCCACTCCGTGTCCGCGCCAAGCGCCCGCGCCCGCATGAAATGTTCTTCGGCGTCTTCAGCCTCGAGACGCGCCTGGCGAAGGTCCTGGTAGTGCTCGGTGTCGCGCTTCAGGCGCGCTGGAGCGAAAGGATCGTCCCAAAGGGCGAGCATGGTGCCATCGCCCAAAACGCTTTGAAGTGCCGTCTCGGCGCGCGCCAGGCTTCCGAGGCCCGCCGCGGCTTCGGGGGCCGCCGCTGCGGGAAACGCGAGCTTCGTGTAGTCGGAGAAGAACCGCGCGCGCTCGACGGGCTCGGCCTGCCACGACGCAACCATCCCGTAGGCCATGCCGGGCCAAATATCGCGCATGAGCATTTGCGCGTCGTCGGTCCAGATCGTGTTGATGATGCCAAGCGTTCCCGCTTTTCGGCCGGCGTCGAGAAAAGTGTCAATGTTCGAGAAGCTGCGATCGAAGTCGGGCGCGATCTGGTTCCAAGCGGTGACGCCCGTGGCGATCATCTCGGGGACTTTGTGCGCGGCAAGCGGCTGGAGCCAGTGCTGGTAGCGGTCGCGCCTGGGATCGTATTCCCACGCCACCGCAATAAGCCCGCGCGGAAGCTCGGTGAGAATCTCAGGATACTTGACGATGATGTCGCCCCATGCCATCACGGTTTTCCCGTGTTCGGCGAAGCGGGTCGCGACGCGGCCGAGCTGTT
>QHZO01000091.1:0-2360 GCA_003224695.1 Acidobacteriota bacterium | reverse complement strand
TCGTCGAAGCCGACGTGCACGAACCGGCTCGGAAAAAGCGCGGCCAACTGGTCAATCCAATCGTCGAGGAGCGCCGCAACCTTGGGGTTGCGCGGGTCAAATTCCGTGCCGTGCGGCAAGTCGGAAAGGTCCGAATACCGCTCGACGCGAAACAGGTCGTGCATGTGGCCGTAGAGCTCGAGACACGGGACGACATCAATATGCCGCGCGCGGCCGTAGGCGACGATGCGGCGGATTTCCGCTTTCGAGAAGCGGCCGCCGGGATTCAGAATCGAGTAGCCGTCAAGCTCGATCGAGGCTTCGCTGTAAAAATAATACTGATTGGCCTTCCAGCGCGCCAGGAATTCCAATTGCCGCTCCACCTCGGCAACGGTTGGAAGCGGCCCGTGGCTCATGTCCACCATCGTGCCGCGATAGGCGAGAGACGGCCAGTCGTCAATTTCCGCGGCGGCGAGCGCTGCGTCTTTCCCCCTCCCCTCGCCCAGTTGAATCAGCGTTTGAGCGCCGTAGAAAATTCCCGCCGATGAGCGCGCGCGCAGCTCACCGCCGCTGGAAGTAATTTTCAGGTGATAAGCTTCGCGGGAGTCGGCCCCCGGACTTTCGCCCGGCACGGGCAACGGGTCGAGCGCGCCGGTGCGGCCTAGCACGATTGCCGGTCCACCCGCTTCCCTTTCCGCGATCGGCAGCCGAACGCCGGTTCTCTCCTCCAGCCCACGCGCCAGCTCCTGGGCCGCGAAAAAATCCTCTTCGCTTGGCGGGGACGCGAAGCGGATGGAGAGCCCGGCGAGCGGAAGCGCGCCCGCACCATAAGTGAGTTTTTTTGGCCGAGGCAGCAGCGGATTGTGCTCCCCTTGCGCGCTCGCTGGAATGCCCGTCAGCATCATCAGCCCAACAACAGCAACAATAATTCGCATTGGCGTCCTCGCTCCTTCTGGTCGAGTCTCCGATAGTTGACCGCCGAGGCCCCTCATTCTAGTCCCAACTCAACTTTTGGGCGCTACGTCAACTCAAAAAACAAGTCCACGCCACGTGCTGCGATATGATAGAGAATATCCACCGATATCATAAACTCGCGAGGGAGGACGACCATGGGAGAGGCAACCAATCGGCGAGATTTTCTGAAGCGCGCGGCGGGGAAGACCGCAGCCGTCAGCCTGTCGCTGTACGGGGCAAGCACCACCAAGGTGCTGGGCGCGAACGACCGCATCCGGATTGGCGTGATCGGCACGGGCCGCCAGGGCCGCGACGACATGGGCCACTTCATGCGCCATGGATGCGAAGTTGCGGCGGTGTGCGACGTTTACGGGCCGAACCTCCAAAAGGGACTGGAAGAAGCGGGGGGCAAGGCCGCGACGTACAAAGATTTCCGTCAAGTGCTCGACGACAAAACCATTGATGCCGTCATCATCGGCACGCCCGACCATTGGCACCCGTTGCCGGCCGTCGAAGCCTCGAAGGCCGGCAAAGATGTTTACGTGGAAAAGCCCATTTCAGTGGCCATAGACGAGGGCAAAAAGATGGTGGAGGCGGCGCGCAAGTACAAGCGCGTTGTCCAGGTGGGGACCTGGCAACGCTCGAACGCGCACTTCCAGAAAGCCGTGGCGCTGGTCCAGGACGGCTTCCTCGGCACCGTGACGCTCGCGCGCACCTGGAATTACGGGAACATGTTTCCGAATGGCTTCGGCAGCCCGCCCGACTCCGCCCCGCCGCCCGAGCTCGACTGGGACATGTGGCTGGGGCCGGCGCCGAAGGTGCCGTTCAACCCGAACCGTTTCGGCGTGGCGGAAGACCGCTGGTCCACGTTCCGTTATTTCTACGACTATGCGAACGGCTGGCCGGGCGATTGGGGCGTACACTTGCTCGATATCGTCATGTGGGCGATGAAAGCGCAGGGGCCCTCCGTCATCACCGCCTTGGGAAAGAAGTTTTGCATTCACGACAACACCGACATCCCCGACACGCTCTGGATCACTTACGAATTTCCGGGCTTCGTCGCCACCTACGAAAACCGGCTCTCGAATAATGGCGAGGGGCACGACTACGGCATCGAGTTCTACGGCACCGAGGGGACGATGTTTGTGGACCGCGGCGGCTTCGAGGTTTTCCCCGAGACCGTCGAGCGCGGCCACAAGCGGTACGGAGTAACTCCGGCGATGAAAATGGAGGAGATGGATGACGGGCTCTCGAACCACGTCGCCAATATGCTCGATTGCATGAAGACGCGCGAGCGGCCGGCGAGCGACATCGAGCTCATTCATCGCACCACGTCGGCTTGCATCCTCGGCAACGTGGCGCTGCGCACAGGCCAACGGCTCGAATGGGACGTGGAGCGGCAGCGGTTGCTCAAAGGCGGCCCGGAA
>QHZO01000087.1:4173-10762 GCA_003224695.1 Acidobacteriota bacterium | reverse complement strand
TCCGCATACTCACGCTGGCCGATAAAGCGGACATTCCTCAGCCCAAACTCCCGGGCTTGGCGCCGCAGCTCGGGCTCGCTCGGACCCGTTCCGGCCAGGACGATCTGAATTCGGGGCTGATCTTGAATCAAGCGGGCAGCCGCGAGGATGTTGTCAAGGCCTTGTACTGGGCCCATGTTCCCTGCGTAAACAATGTTGAAACGGGCGTCCATGCCGAGTTCGCGGGCCATCGCGGGGTCGCGCTCGACCGGGCAAAAGGACTGCTCATCCGCCCAATTGTAAATGACCTCGACCTTCTTGGCGGGAACACCGCGCTCCACCAGCAAGCGCTTGAAGCCGGGCGATAAAACCGTAATCACGCTGGCGTGATGGTAGAGAAACTTGCACCATTTCCCGAGGGCAAGCGTCGCGAAGCCTTGGAGGTGTTTCCCGCGCAGCATGCCGGAGGCGATCACGGTTTCGGGCCACATGTCGGCGATGTGGTGGACGATGGGGGTCCCCCGAAACAGCTTCAAAACCAGCGAAGCCAAGCCGTTGGTCGGCGGAGGGTCATAGAGGTAAACCAAGTCCGCAGGCCCAATCAGTGCCGCGCCGATGCTTGCGGATTTGTCGTGACTTGGATAGATGGGAACGCGAAGCACGGGGACACCGTCGAGCACCTCGCGCTGCCACAGGTGCATGTGGTAGCCGGGATAGACGCGCCCTTCCGGATACTGCGGAACGGCTGTCAGTACCTGGATGTCGTATCCTCTCGCTTTCAGCCACCGCGCCAAGGGAAGGCCGCGAAAGTTGCCCGGCTCCGGTTCGAATGTGATCGTCAGAAAGATAACTCGCATCGTTTAGCTCTCGGTGCCGGTCCTATGGTGCTCTGCGGCCGCCGGTTGAGATGGCCGGACGGCATAGCGGTTCAGCCAGAGGTCCAGCATCAACAGTCCAAAAACCTCCCTGGAAAACTTGGTTTCGGCGGTCAGGTTCATTCGCCGCAAGTCGTAAAGGTTTTGAAAGCGGGAGTTCATGATCTGCTCGCGAACCAGGTGCGACGAGCGGTTGATGAACGTCCCGACAGGGGTGGTAAAGCCCATCTTGTCCGTCCGATGAAGGACGCTTGCGGGGATAAGTCCTTCGCCCAGAATTCGCAAAACGGGTTTCAAGTCGGAATTCCGCGAGAAAGCCATGGGATCGAGCGTCTGCACGCGGCGGACGAGCTTCTGGTGAAGGAAACTCGGCCGGCTTTCGAGCGAGTGCCGGCCACACATCTTGTCGTCAATGTTTAGCAGACCGGTCAGGAAATACCGCCGGTCAAAACGCAGCATAGTTTCGAGGTCGTTCCCGTTAAGACGGCAGCTATCAAACGTCTCTTTGAACGACTGCTCGGCCGACGGGCTGTAGAACTTGTACATCGTCGGGTCGCCTTTGCGATGAGCCAGCTCGAAACGGTCCACCACCGCCGAAAGCGGCCGCATGCGGGCATAAAGAGCGCGGTAAGAGTCTTGGTAGCAGGCGCCCAGAGCCAACTGGTAGCGAACGTAGCCGCCGAACAGTTCGTCACCGCCGGTCCCAGTAAGAATCACCTTGTAGCGGCGCTTGACTTGGAAAAGCAAGTCGTCGAGCGGCAAAACGACGGAGCCGATGGTGGGCTCGTCGAAATCCTCGACGATGTCTTTCAAGCGCGAAACCAGGTTGAATTCTTCCCGGGCGTTGACCACGAAAAGGCGTGTGGGCGTCCCGGCCACCACTTGTTGAGCGTAGAACGTCTCGTTGCATTCCGGGTCGGAGTAATTACAGTGGTAGGCGATTTCCGGCCGGGCGACACTCGTGATGAGGCTCGAGTCCATGCCGCCGCTGCAGAAGGTCGTAAACGAGGTGTCGCTGATGGTCGAATCGAGCACGCACTGCACCAGAAGCTCGCGCAGCTCCTTGACCTCATCTCCAGCGGGCCGGCGCGAGAGGGGAGCATCCAGCGCGAATATGTCTTCGTAGCATTTTGATGTCAGCTCGCCGGTTCCGAGGTCAATCTCGACCAAATGCCCTGCGGGAACCTTCTTGATCTGTCGGAAGAAGGTCTTGTCGCCGAACGTAAACTGGTAACGGACATATTCGGAAAGCGCCTGGTAATCGAGTTCCGGAGGCTCATCCATCACTTCCAGGACGGAGCGCAGCAGCGAGGAAACGGCTGTCCCCTGCCGGGTGTGCCAGTAATAGAGCGGCTTGATGCCGAGCTGGTCGCGCACCAGGGTGAGCTTGTTGGCCTGCTTGTCGTAAATCGTGAACGCCCAAAAACCGGTGAGTTCGGTCAAAATCGCCGGACCCCAGCGGCCCCAGGCGTGAAGCAGCGTGATCGCGTCGTTCGACTCATCCACATCCACGCCCTCGGCGCGGAGCCGCTGGTTGATCTCGTGGAAATTGTAAATCTCGCCGTTATAGGCCAGGACGTGCGTGGAACTTTCCAGGGGTTCGATGCCGCGCTCGTCCAGGCCGATAATCGAGAGGCGCGCATGCCCCATGTGGAGCTTGCCGTTGGTCCAGAAGCCAATCTGGTCGGGGCCGCGTTTTTGCAAGGAGCGGAGCAGCCGGTGATGGAATGGCCGCTCTCCGCCGTATCGAACCAGAATGCCGCACATGATTGCTATCTCCTCCGGCCCTAAGCGAGCCTGGAGCTAAGCGCCAAATGCCGCCTGCGCCCCTTCGGAAAATGCCAGCGGCGTGCGGCCGATCAGCGCGCGAAACTCCGCCGCATCGCCGAGACAATGCCGCATGTCGCCGCGGCGGTACCCGCCGACGATTTCCGGCGGACAGTCCTTGCGCAAGGCGCGCGCAATGGCGCTGCAGGCGTCAGTCAAGGTCGTGGCGATGCCGGAACAGACATTGACCACGGGAGGCGCCTCTGTGCCTTCGAGCAGCCTTACGACCGCCGTCACCAGGTCTCCCACAAACACCCAGTCCCGAATCTGGCGGCCGTCTTCAAAGAGCTTCGGCCGTTTTCCAGCCCGAATCCACCCTGCGATCTTCGCGATGATGGTCGGACAACGCGTGAGCCCGCGCAGACACAGCTCCTGCATGTATTTCGAAGCGCCATACGTCTCGAGCGGGTCTGGAGCAGCGGTGCCTTTAATGGGGAGGATTCGAGCCTCGCTCCCGCATTTCTGGCACGGCACCTCAAAGCGTTGTGCCTCCAGGTCTTCCGTCGCTCGGTGCCCGTTCCTTTCGGCTCCGCACCGCTCGCAGCGGTAGGTGTAATTGGCGCCGTACACGCTGAAGCTGCTGGCCTGGACCCAGAGCCGCAAGTGTTCCCATCGGGACGCCGCCTCGGCCAGCCGCGCCGTGCCGCCGCAGTTGGCGCCGATAACGTTTTCCGGCTCGCGCGCCGCGCGCCCCACCCCGCCGAGCGCGGCCAGATGAACGATTCCCTCCACATCGTCAAAGCGCGCGTCGGGCCGCCAGTGCCGGAGGTCAACAAAACAATAGTCGGCTCGCGGGTTCAGGTAATCGGGCGGGCGGCAGTAAACGCCCGGGTCCAGGCTGTCAATGCACAGGACTCTCGCACCGCCCTGGGCCAGCGCGTCCACAATGTGCGAGCCAATAAAGCCCGCCCCACCCGTCACCAAGACCTTCAAGAAGCGCACCTCACGGCCGACTCGATTTTTACCCGGTTCTCCTTGTGCCAGGCCACCGTTCGCTCGAGGCCCTCGGGCACGCCGACCGTCACCTGAAAATCCAGAGCCTTCCGGGCCTTCTGAATGTCCGCCTCTCGGCGCAGGCTCTTGTCCCACAGCCGGCGGGGTGCGTATTCAATCCCGCTCGGAGAATGGCAAGCCTTGATGACCATCTCTGCCAATTCCTGAACTCGGGTTTGGATGCCGGTGCCCAGGTTGAAGGCCTCACCTCGGGCGGCGGAGACCGTCGCGGCCTTCATCAGCCCCTCTACCAAATCGTCCACGTAAATAAAGTCTCGCGTTTCATCCCCAGTTCCAGTAATCACCAGCGGCTCGCCAGTCAGGGCGCGCCAAATGAAATTCGGGATGACGTTTCGATAGGGGCCCGGAAGCTCGCCCGGCCCGTAGGAATTGAAGAACCGACAACGCACCGTCGGCACGTCCGCGTCGAAGTAGTTGCAATAGAACTCGCCCAACGCCTTCGTAATCTGGTAGGGCGTGTCGAGGTTTAAACTGACGGGCATGTCCTCGCGAATCGGCGCATCAATGCCGTGCCCCGCGATCGAGCAGCCGGCCGATGCGTAGACTACGCGACGAGCCTGGTGGTCCCTTGCCCACAGAAGAGCCGTCAATGTGCCCAGACCGTTCGTATGCATGTCGTCGAGCGGGTGCTCGATGCTGTTCTGATTGGCGAAAAACGCGGCCAGATGAAAAACCAGCGGCCGGTCCGCTTCGAGGTTCATGCTCGTCAAATCGCACACATCGCGTTTAACAAGCTGAACCCGGTGGTCGGCGGGCAACAACCATTCGTAGCCCGAAGATAGGTCGTCTACGACAATGACCCGCTCCGCGCCATCGGCGAGCAGGCGGCGAACCAATCGAGAGCCGATAGCGCCCGCCCCGCCAGTGACCAAAACGGTTCCAAGCTTTTCGATTTTTTCCCTCGTCATCAGTTCGCCTGGGTTTTTGCCCGCTGCCGGTCCGAATTCCACGCCGCCACAACCACGGCGATCCTCTCTGCGGCCTTTCCATCCCAAAGCGGCGGGACCGATCCCTTCTTCCCTTGCCCGGCGAGGATTTTTTCCACCTGGTCGAGAAGCCGGGCCGGGTCACGGCCGACCACGCTGTTGGTGCCCAGCGTGACAGTGATGGGGCGCTCGGTATTCTCGCGCACCGTAAGGCACGGTACCCCCAGGAAGGTGGATTCTTCCTGAATGCCTCCCGAATCCGTGATGACCACCGTCGCGCGGCGCTGCATGGCCAGGAATTCGACGTATCCGACCGGATCCATCCAGCGCAGGCGCCCATTCGCCGCGACGGAAGCCGAGCCTCCAATCCTTTGCCGAGTGCGCGGGTGGAGGGGAAACCAGACTGGAAGCCGCTCGCTCACCTTTTCGAGCGCCCCCACCCACTGCCGGAGAACTTGGGCGTCGTCCACATTCGACGGGCGGTGGAGCGTGACTAAAGCAAACCGCTCCGGGAGGCTTTTGGGCGGCACCGCCTGCTCAGCGCTCGGCAAGAGTCGCGCGAGCGTGTCAATCATGACGTTCCCGACGCGATGAATTCGGCGCTTGGGCACCCCCTCCCGAAGCAAGTTCTCGTCCGCGTCCGCCGACGGGGTGAACAGAAGCTCGGAGACCTGGTCGGTCAAAACGCGGTTAATCTCTTCCGGCATCGTGCGGTCGAACGACCGCAGGCCCGCTTCCACATGGGCCACTGGTATCAGCAGTTTAGCACAAACCACGGCCGCCGCCATAGTCGAGTTCACATCACCATAAACCATCACGAGGTCTGTGGCAGCTCGGACGAGGACCGGCTCGAGCGCGGTCATAATGGCAGCCGTTTGCGCCGCGTGGCTGCCCGAGCCCACTTCCAGATTGATCTCGGGCCGGGGGATGCCCAGTTGGTCGAAGAAAATGGCCGACATGTTGGCGTCGAAATGCTGCCCGGTGTGTACCAGTACCTGCCCGGAGACTCCGGTTTTGGCGAGCGCCGCCGCGACCGGCGCCACCTTCATGAAATTCGGCCTCGCTCCGACGATGTGCACAATCTTCATAGTCTGAAACCCGCGTCCGCGTTCCCCAGCTCGGATGGTTCCTAGCAGGCCCGCAGACGATCGGGGGAAGCCTTCGGATCATCGAATGAAACTACGCAAGCGCGGTTATCGAGCCCGCTCACCGCCTGGCCGCTGTACATGCCGATCGGGCGAGCGCAGACACTTTGGGGCAAGACGAGCGTGCCGTATTGAAAAAACAAGAATGGCAGGAAGTCCTTTGGGTAACCGCACAAGGGGGCCCACGCTTCACCGTCCCGGCTGGCATAAAGCTTCGAATTCCTCTCCCGATTCACTCGACTGGGCTCAACGCAAATGGAAATCGCTCGCGCGGGCCCAAAACGCGCGGCGAATAGCGAAGTGCCTTCCACGGGACGCAGCTTGTGGAGGGTTCCGCTCGCTTTGTCCATCCGTATAATATAGTTTTGCTGAAGTTCCGAGTCCGTTCCGAACAATAAGTAGTCCGGCTCGACGATGACGCCCACAGCCCGCGCCATCTGATCCCCGCGCGCCAACCATTCGAGCCGCGTGAAATCTCTCTCTAACAATCCGATGCCGGGCTCTTTCCCGAAATCGCCTGCCAGCACCCAGTACCTGTCCAGAAAAGGATCATAGACGACGTTATGCACATGGCGGATTTCACCGGGCTTAAATACATAGCCAACCTGGAAACTCCGCCCCTCATCATCTGAAACGTAAATGAAAATCTCGCTCCGCTCGCGGTTCCAGCCGTATTCGCCAAACACCACCCGGTTCTCCCGACCCACGCCAAGATTCAGTGGGCGTGAACCGCGGACGATTCGAAAGACGCGGTCCATCTTCGAAGAACCATAAGGGGCACGGTAGATGCCGTCTCTCGCGATGACAAGTCGCGTACCGTCGG
>QHZO01000087.1:0-4155 GCA_003224695.1 Acidobacteriota bacterium | reverse complement strand
AACGAAAACGCGCCAAGAAGCGTTTCGTGAAATCCGCCGGGATCGCTGCATCGAGTCCCCACGTCGTGCCCGCATCCTTACTTCGGTAGACCTTGTAGCCTCTCGAAATATAAAGCGTGCCGTCCTGGGCGATATATTGCGCACGGCCCACGGTGTGCGCGAGCAGAGATAGGCCCCGAGTCTCGCCGAGCATATTGGCCATCCCCAAAGGTGCGCCTCGATCTTTTCTTCCGTCATTCAGGCTATTTGCCAATGGGCCCATCATACCATTTCAATCGCCATGCCCCACACTCTGCCAACCCCGGGGCTCGGGCGTGGTTCGCCGAATTATACATGGCGTCATAAATATTTGCGCATGGCGTGAAAGCAATGCCGCATAAACACTGGTCTCCAAAGACGTTCATCCGCGTTTATTTGTGGCGTCGTGTACAGCAATGGGGATGGCAACTCTGCTGAATGAACTGCGCAGAGATTTCAGCCGCCCCATTTTGCGAGGTTTGCCAAGAAGTAAGGATACGTGTTTCCCTTATTCCGCCACATCAGGTATTCGAAGACCTCATTGGCCCGCGCGAAGTCCACCCGAAGGGACCCCGCTTTCCCTTCGTGGAGAATCCCTTCGCGCAGGAAGTCTCGGTGAAGCTGGCCTTCACAATAGCTCCGGGCAAAAAGCGGACGACGCTCTCGCACGACCCATTCTGCCTCGTCCGGACCGGACCGAACCCGGAAGCGCCGCTCGCGAAAGAAATCCCGGATTGGCCATTCCGAATCCCGAACATCTTCGGCTGTATGAATCAACGTAAAATATTCAAGGAGAGGCACCCCGATGCTGACCACCAATCCCCTCTTCTGACAAATCCGGTAGTAGGCGGAGTCGACACCGTGAGGTAAAGGTCTTGAGTCATTCAGATTGTTCTGAAGAAGTTCCGAAGCCTGAGGCCCGCGCGCTGAGACGCTCTGCAGCGGGTGCATGCTTCTTTGCGCCCCGGGCAAGCGCCGAAACAGCTCATTCGTGAGCCCCACATGGCATGGCGTCTTCAGAGGGTCGTATCGGACAAGCGAGTCGGACTCCTCACCTCCGGATAAATGTCGCCGCCCATCCTGATAAGCCGGGTGCGTCGGCATGACCAATGTTCCCGTGTCTCCGACCAAATCCAGCAATAGACTTAACAGGCCAGCGGCCACCCCCGCGGGACTAATTAAATTGCGGCCTCCCGCCTTATCGTCAACTAATGAAGCTCCCCGAACCGACGTGTGAACCATGGCCAGGGCGCCCGGCCTCACACCCAGGCGATCGAGCACGTCTCGCAATTCGCCGAGGGTTGCCTGCTGAGGAGGTCCGGCCGGCCGGCTCCGCGGGGCGCTAAACCTCTCCACCAGAGCGGGAAAACGAAAGTAAGTTTGGCGCGCAATAATTTCTAAGGCCATAAGCACCGCGTCGCTTAGCCGGAGCCGGGGTAATCTGATGGGGTATCGAAACATGCTACGGAGAATGGCAAAGCCTAGTAATAGTAACTCGCCGGCGGGTCTGCCCGCTGCAGTTTGGGCGCCATCTATTATCACGGAGCGGCAAATAACCGGCGCCGCATTTTAGGCCGGCGAAACAGGGAGCTGGGATTGAACTGGCTTCTTGCCGTGCCGTCGTGCCATGATGCTCCGCTCGGACGGGAACTCCTCCACCCACCGGCCATATTGTCAGGGTCGCCTACCGCTCGAGGAATTCAAGGAGAAGCTTATCTTTAGTAACAACCCAAGCAATTCGTCGTCCCCCGAAGGCGACCGCAGGCGCTGGAAGCCTTACGACCTTGGCGAGCATCGCTTCGTATGCTCTCAGGCGCAAGTCCAAGTCTTCGACCTCGTAACACAAGTGGTGAAGCCCCCCTCCGCGTCTCAAGCAGCCTGCCGCAGGTGACAGAGGCCCATCCGGTTCGACCAATTCGATCAAGGGATCCGCCGGGCTCCGCCCCCTCAGAAAAGTACCGCGCACCATCGGCAAGGGATCACGGACAATGCTGCCGTCCCAGGTCGAACCCAACGATTCTGCGAAGGACTGACCGCTGTTCCGGATCGAGGGGACCACAAAACCAATGTGGTGGAGCCGGGCGTTACTCGGGGGGCCGGCGCCACCCGGAGGGCCACTACTCATGGACGGTCTCCATGGCTAGAACACCGAGCTTCTCCTTCCACGCCCTCTAAGTAACTCAGAATTTGTTGGAATGACTCGAATTTTGCAAAATCCTCGGGATTGATACTCACGCGGAACTCTTCTTCGATCGCAATCATCAGGGTGATTGAGGCAACCGAGTCCCAACTGGGGACGGAGGCTGAATGGGCTTGGGCAATTTCGTGGGCTCCCAACTCAGGGAACAGGGCCGAGAAGCACTTCACCAAACGAGCCTCCGTTTCATTCATGGGCAACCTCTTGAACCGAGTGGAAGGTCTCCGGAAACTTCTCGAGAAATTCTTTGCGAAAAAGGCACGGCCCTGGCCGGGGAGGGACACCCAAAATTTTTCCCAAGAACTCGCCAAGTGGAGTATTTCTCTCCGTGGGCAAATAGTCGAACTCAATTTCGTCAACATCGAATCTGTCGAACAACTCTTTGAGGCACTGGTATTCGATGTGCCGCGAAAAAGCCCTACAACTCATGACCCACGTGTCGATACGGAGCTTCCGCCCGTTCTTTCGCCCCATCAACACCGCAATTTTTCCTAGCGGACCATACTTATCCCGGTACGAAACGACCGATGAGAAGGCCGCTGGATTTCCAACGTAGCTTTGGAAAGAATTCTCTGTGAATCGCCTCGCGTTAAGGTTGAACTGATTGGTCTTATTCACCAGTTCCAGCGCGCGGGGGTCCATCGGCAACCCGCTGAAGTCGAAAGTCAGCTCCGGCTCTGCTTGCGCAAGAAAACGGGGTAACTCCTCGCCTCCCAGATCGCCCTCCGCCGCGGCGACGTGTGTGCGGCGTATGCTATCCAGACGGATAGCATCTTCTTCTAAAATAGCACTTCTTCCGAACCGATCGCGCAGGCGTTCTAACAGTTCATAAATTGCCGGGCCGTCAAACGTTGGAAACTGTATGCACTCCATCTCGGGGTGGGATGTTTTCCCTTCCGCTAACTCAAAAGGGCTGTCGTCGATGAAGACCACGGAATCCGGCCCGACGTTCCAAGTTTTCAGGACACGGGCTATGGCCTCTGACTTCGCCCCCCAGGTCAACTCGAAGGGAAAGATCGCAGCCGAAGATATAAGGATATCTCTCCTGCGGAACGCCTCCTCAACAAGGGAGCGCTCATTTTTGCTGACGACGGCTACCAACACACCCTCGGCGGAGAGCGCGTTAAGCACTTGCTGATAGAGACCGTGCATGTGGCTGTGCTGATCGAGGTGCCAGGATATTCCGTTCACGCCGACCTCTCCGAGGATCCCTCTCCACAGAGTGTCGTCCAAGTCCGTAATCAGACCCTTTTGAGGAACCGGACCCCGAACCAGCTGGCTGAGGAGACTAGCCAAAGCCTTGGCGTGAGGTAGCTTGTAGGGGAACCCCGTCAGGAGCTCAGACCGAACGTCGAACCGGTCTGGCAAGGGAGAGACCGCATCTATCCGCTGCGGATTGAGGAGTCGGACCCGGGATTTCAAGCGCACCGGCTTGCCAACCCGGAGTGTGTGATACGGGCGGTAAGGGGAGGGTTGGCAAGCAGAGGGACAAGGGCTGGCCCGCGGCGGCCTCGGTGATAGCCTCTTGAATATCAGCAGCGCGGTTCTGAGCTGTCGAAAGGATTTCTGTGCAGATTGAGGGCGTCCACCCGGCCGTGGTGCGGATCCCGAGGCGAGGGTCGAGGTCGGCCCATTCCATTACCACGATGCCGGCGTCTACTTCGGCTTTCGAGAGCCGCCTCAGATTACCTAAGAAGTCACCATATAATCCCGTCTGAATCTCAATCTTCCGGTCGGTGAAAAGCAAACTGAGTTCTGCGGCGATGAAGGTTTTAAGGTGGAGGGGGTTCAATCCCGTCGCGAGAAAACTCTTAAAGGTCCCTCCCTTTCGATGGGTCGCACCGTGGATGATATTCAGAGCCTCAGTCAGTTTCATGCCCTGCCTCGAAGCGGTAAGCCTCGTGTCGCGCCCTCACGCGGCGAAGCCCGATCGGCTCTTG
>QHZO01000349.1 GCA_003224695.1 Acidobacteriota bacterium | reverse complement strand
TGCGCCTTACGGGGGCTGGAAGCGGCCCACCCCTGCGGATTGCGATCTCGAGCACGTGGACTGGAAGGGATTTCTAGGTGAAGCCCCACCGCACGAGTGGGACCCGAACCGCTACATCAATTGGCGTTTTTTCTGGGATTATGACGGCGGCAACGTTTTCGAAAACATGGTCCACCAAGTGGGTTTCTGGTACAAGCTGCTCGACCTCAAGATGCCGCGTGGCGTGATGATGAACGGCGGCAACTATCTTTCTCCCGATATGGAAGTGCCGGACACGATCGACGTCTCCCTGGATCAACCGGAGAATCTCCTATTCACCTGGAATTCCGGGTTCGGGAATCGCCACTACAACGCTGAGGACGACTTCCTGCTGGGAACCAAGGGCACGATATTCCGCGGGCGGTACCGAGCGGAGTACACCCCCGAGGGCCAGCACCGCAAACGTTCGCCCGGGGAAGGTCCCGCTGTCCCGCCAGAGTCCAGAGTTTTCGACGTTGCAAGCAAGTCAGATGGGACGACTGAACACTTCCAGAATTTCTTTGACTGCATACGTAGCCGGAAGGAGCCGAATTGCCCCTTCGAGCTGGGCTACCGTTCCGCGATCGCTTGCCAGATGGCAATTCGGTCCTATCATGAGGGTAGGAAGACGCATTGGGACGCCGAGCGTGAGGAAATCGTGTAGCGGACTGACAGGAAATAGAGGGCTGTCGATAACCTGCATTCCCGGGGAAGACTTGTGATTTAACGGGCTGCACAGAAAAGGCTCGGTCATGCTGAGTACGCCGCGACGGACTAAAGGATCTCGCCTTGGTTCGGCCCTTTCACCCAAGAACCCGGCGCCGGAGCCTTCGCGGAGTCGGCTCTGAGCCTACAGAGCGAGGTCGTTCACGTCGCTCAAGGTGCCGGCCCCGGACGCATTACAACAACCTATCTGAGAGGTGGCTCGCCCCAGTTCAGGAAGCGGTGGAGAAACTCAAAGGTGCCGACTCCGTGGATGGTATGACCGCCGTTAAAATACTCGATTCGCGTCCTCTCCGGTAACCCCAACTTGTCGTAGTGGCGCTGAACCTTCGCATATTCGTATGCCACCCAGGAATCCACCCCGACTCCGTCGTCGTGCCCACGCTCCACCATGAACGGGCGCGGTGTCATCAACTTGGCCATCTCACTGTAGTTGAATGTGTTTCCGAGGTTAAACGTAAGAATGGAATATTCTTCGTCAAACAAGAAACTAAAAGGCACATCATCCCGGCAGATCTTCCAGACCCCCTCATTGAAATCGGCTGAACAGATGGAGAGCGCGTACCTTGCAAGGAGTGCTGGGACGCGACACGCGGCCTTGCCCCCGTAGGAAAGGCCATAAAATCCAATCCGGCTGGCATCAACATTGGGATGGGTCGTGAGCCAATCCAAGGCCCTTTCGTGTTGACTGAGAATGAACGAGAAAAGCGAGAGCTTGAGCGGATTGGCCAGCCTTTGGAGTTGCTGGAAGTGTTCACCCCCAATGTAAGGATTCTGGGGACAGTAAACGATGAATCCCTGGTCGGCGAGGTGGGCTGCAAAGCGGTGGTAGTAGCCTTCGGCGGAAACGCTGCCGGGCTGGATTAAGTCATGCGGCCGACCCTCGGATCCATGCTGACACACGACGACGGGCCGGCGTTTCGTCCGGTCCCATACTTTTTGGGAGCAGGAGAATGCCGTAAGCGAAGACGCCAGGCCAGAGCGGAAGCAACACTTCGTAGCCCGTCCAGCTCGCTTCGTCATAGACTTTGCGGGTCTGTGCAGCCAGCGGTTCGGAAGGCGCTGGCAGCATGCCCAGAATCTCCTCCCAAAGATAACGCCGGTAGTATTCCGTGGACTGCTGCCATTTCTGGATCGAGGAGTTATCAGCCTGGGCCCAAAACTTCTCGCGCGCCGATTCGCACTCAAGGACCGCCCGCTTTGTAAAGCCGACCAGTTGCTTGAACTGGCGGTGAAGCCGAACGACGGGATCGAATCCTACTCGCAGTTCTCGCGGCACCCGTCCGGAGGGCCTAAGACCTGTGCGCGCCCCGAGTCCCCGCATAAGCGCATCCAGCGCCTCCGCAGATCCCGGCTCTCCCCGCCCGGCGCCACTCGCAACGCAGGACAGGCGCTCGGCCACACCCAACTTTTCAAAGATGGGTTGAGCGCGTTTTGCCTCGGCCCATACGTCAGAAAGCTGCGGGCTCACCAGGCGGCCCGGAGCCGCGGTACTTAATCGGCCCTCGGTAACCGGAGGTGGACCGAAAATCTCCGGGCCGCGTGACGCTTCCACCGTAAGCGTGCGCGGGGCAATCAGGCCGGCCAGTTCGGCGTCCCCAAACATCTCGAGCAGTGACCACACATTTCGGTAGAGGGGCTCCTGCCATACGCTTTCTCTCGCCTGGAAGTACCCACTGACGCAGGTGGCCTCAATCCTGGTCTCGGCAGCGGCACTGTAGAATGCCAGCAACCCTCCCTCGCCGTAACCCATGACCGCGATCGGCCGCGCAGGGCGGCATTGTGAAAACCAGTCCACCCCGGCTAACACCTTTTGAACTTCATATCCGATGATGTGCCGGCCAATTTCGTACGCCATGCGGCAGACGTACTCTCGATGCGTGAGGTTCGTGAGCTTGCCGAGTTGTTCGTTGCCAGACCATATGCAGGCGCGATTAATAAGGGTGGGAATCAAAACCGCGCAGCCCTGCTCAGCGAGCCGCCGAGCGAATTGGGCTTCGGAAGGCACGCCCGGCGCCAGTCCCACGAGCATTTCTGGAGACCAATCTGCGTCGGGCAGAGCCACGACCCGCGCCAGGGGTGTGTCGGCCGGTTCGAGCAGGAGCCCTTCCGCATCAACACCCTCGAGCACCGGCCAGCGTACACTCCAGACCGTGTATCCATCGCCCGAAGCGACCACGGAATGCCCACCCAGAGGGATCTCCAGATTGGGTACTGAAAAAGGGATCCGCGGGTCAATCACGCCGATAATTCGGCGAAATCGTTCCCGCTGTGGGGCGACCGAAGATTCGTAGGCGGCTGGTGAAGAGTAATCGCGATTCCAGAGTACGCCTCGTTTTTCGACTGAGCCGGTTGTTTGGTTCTCCAAATAAGAGCGGATGCCTTCCACCATCTGGGCAGCGAGGTCGCCCTGCCTTGTTAAAGGGTCGGTTCCAGGCAGTTGGGGTGGCGGTGGGGTCCGCGCTGCCTCCTTGCGCTGCGGCTCCGCCACAGTGCTCGCAGCCGATAGAGTTGTGATGCCGCCTGTGATTGCGGATTTTCCCATGAGGTCCATTGCCTGGCGCCGTGTCATATCATCCTCCATCGCAGGATCGCGGTCATGGGTTGGAGTATCGAAGAAACGCGCTAAAGGATCGATGGCTTCTTGCGATGCACTCTTGGCGAAGGACAGGCCCCAACGGGGCAGACAGGAAAGGGAGAAACCCGCCTTGCTCAACCTTGCCCGGGCGATGAATCTGCGCGTTAGCTTCGGTTATCGCACTTTCAGGAGACGCGCGAGCACAAATGCGGTAGGTCCACCCAATCCCTGGCTTCGGTTTGTATCGGCCGCTCACAGACTTTTGAAAGAGTCCTCAGCCTGCGGGGGATTCCACCAAATAGGTAAGTCCAAGTCGGCGGAAATCACGCGGGCGGCGTTGTATCCGCAGAGACCAGTGATGTTGCCGCCCGGGTGGGTTGAAGCGCCGCACAAGTACAGCCCTCTCACGGGCGTGCGGTACTGCCCCGCTCCAGCAAAGGGCCGATTGAACCCCACCTGATTGTTCCCGAGTGATCCCACTAGCAGATCACCCTCCCTCATATTTGGCAACCTCCGTTCCGTATCGAGCGGCGAGCGCGTAAACGAGTCGATCACAACATCGGATGTGAGGTTCGGGGCAAATTGTGACCAGAGGTGTAGAAGCTCCTGCCCGTGACGGTCCTTTTCGATGTCCCAATTCTGGGGCGAGCCATGGAGTGCGTAAGGCGCCTTTTCCCACATAAACGCCGTATGCTTATTGGGCGGCGCCTGATCAGGGTCAAACAGCGTTGGGCAGGCGCCCCACATTATTGTTGGGCTGGGGATCTCACCTTCCTCGTGTGCGCCGAGGATCTCATGGAACTGTGCAAACCGCTCGAGTCCCAGGATGACCATGAACGCGCGGTTCAACTCGGGTCGCTTTTCGGCAGCCTTGTAACGAGGTGGTTCATGCAGAGCCAGGTTCAACGCGAACAATGGGCATAACAAATTGTACTGGTACCCCTCTGCCTGCGCGCGGACCTGCCGAGTCGTGGCATCAGCATTCAGCAACTGCAAGAAAGTCTGTTGCGGATTGAGTCCGGAGGCTACAAATGCCTTGGCCATGATCCGGTCCCCTTGATGCAATTCAATGCCAACTGCTTGGTCCTGCCTGACCAAAATCGATTTCGGCTCGAGACCGGTCCTGACTTCGCCGCCGTGTTCATGGATGTCATCCACTAAGGCTTGGGCTAGTTTCGCCGATCCGCCGCGGCACATCTGCGCCGTGTGCCGTCCCGCCAGTAGAGCAGGAATGCTGTGTCCAAACCCCTTAAGCCGTAGGTCGATTTCCCGCAATCCATTGAAAAACAGCAGTCCCGCGCGAATTACGTCGTCATCGAATTCCTGCTCCACAAACTCTAAAGGAGATCGCACTGCGATGCTGAGGAGTTTTCTTCCGAGTGGGCTTCGACTCAGAAGCTCGCGTCGGCGTTGCGGACTGATCGGAGGGGATTGAGCTTCGGGGAGCAAGATTCGTTCCACAATGGGTCTAATTTCGTCTACCCAATTTCGCAAACTCTCCCCATCTTTCTTCGAGAACTCCGAAAAAGAATCCATTGTCTTATCCAAGCTCGTCCACCACTCGAGTGACCGCCCATCGGGTAGAATCACAGCAGCGTTCAATTCAGGCTCGACGTATTGCAGCCCGTGTCTTTCCAATTCCAAATCGCGATACCACGGCATTGCGGTGAGAGCCCGATGAAAGAAGGAATGGGTATTGTGGAAAAATCCAGGGAAGCGCGGGTTTTCCTCGGTGGCCAATCCCCCGCCGACTACATTAGATTTCTCCACCGCTACAACTCGCAGGCCATTGCGCGCGAGATACGCGAGCAGCACTAGAGCGTTGTGCCCCGTGCCGAGAATAATGCCGTCGTACTGATCCCTCATGTTGCCTCTTAAGGAAGGCTCGCTGGGAAGACTACTCTTCCGCCGCGAGCGAAATTCCGTCGGGAATCATATCACGCGCTTCGTAGCTCGATTCCGGGCAAGTCCTTGGAAGGTGCAACTGTGATAATCTAGTGAACATTCTGGGAGGACTGATTGCTTCGACATGTACGGCGCGCAATATACGTTTTCGTGCGGGTGCTTCCCTTGACCTTGCTCTGCGCTTTGACTGGCTTTGCTCCGGCGGATTCAGGCAAGCCGATCCGTCTCGGGATTATTGGCCTCGACACTTCGCACTGTATCGAATTCACCAAAATCTTTAACGATGCGGCCAATCCTTTGTACATACGTGGCTTCCGCGTCGTCGCCGCCTTTAAGGGTGGCAGCCTGGATATCGACGCCAGCCGGAACCGCGTCGAGGGGTTCACGACCGAACTCCGGGACAAGTGGAAAATCGAAATCGTAGATGATATTCCCACGCTTACCAGCATGGTTGATGCAGTCCTACTGGAAAGTCTGGATGGCCGCGCTCATTTGGAGCAAGTAAGACCCGTACTGGCGGCCGGAAAACCTGTGTTCATCGACAAACCACTGGCGGACAGTTACCACGACGCCAGTGAAATCGCACGGTTGGCTAAGCAGGGAGGCGTGCCTTGGTTCAGTTCGTCCTCTCTGCGTTTTTGGGAAGAAACGGTGCGTCTCAAAGCATCTCCAGAGGCGGGAGGTATTGTGGGTTGCGATGTCTATGGCCCCTGCCCCATCCAGCCCCAACAACCGGACTTGATGTGGTATGGGGTTCATGCTGTCGAAGCGCTTTACACGATTATGGGTCCAGGGTGCGTAACGGTGACACGGGTCAATACCGGGGACACCGATGTGGTCGTAGGAAAGTGGAGAGATGGCCGCATTGGGGTGATACGGGGAATCCGAAAAGGTCCGCATGACTATGGGATCACCTTATATGGCGTGAAAGCTGTGCTTCGTTCGGGCTCGCGAGCGGAAACTTATCGTCCCCTGCTTCTTGAAGTCGCTAATTTCTTTCGAACAAGAATCCCTCCAGTCAATCCCGATGAGACATTGGAAATAATTGCCTTCATGGAAGCTGCGGATATCAGCAAGACGAGAGACGGAGCACCCGTGAAGCTCGCCGAAGTAATAAAGTGAATGCCTTCAGTAACCGGGAACTTTGGCTCGATGGTAGATTTCCCGGGCGCGCTTTGGTTTAACGAACCACTCAGGCATCTGTCGGAGCTGCCAACGGCACCCCAGTAACTACTCTAGAAATATTTCATAAAAAAGCACTTATTCCGCATCTGGCATCAATAACTTGCAGGCCGAATCAGGCCGTCTCTCTTGACATGGCTTTCTATCAGGAATATTCCATGTCTGTAAGTTGATGATTCAGCAGGAGATGTTAACGATGCAGGCGGGACAAGACACAGCAGACCGAGTGAGGCCCCCAGGCATGATTCGCTACATGGGTCCCGGCGAACCCGAGCCTGACTCAGCCGAATGGGAGTACCGCAAGACCAGCAAGAAAGGCAACAGGGTTTATGTCCGCCGGCCGGTAACGCTCGAGGCGGTCCGCAAACTGATCCTTGAGGCCCTGAGCCAATTGAAGCCGGAAATCAAGGAAATCGTCGTCAAGGTTGCAGACCTGCCCGCCGTCAGAATGGACGGCAAGGTTCACGAAAAGTTCGCCGAGGTCTTGGATCTCGCGGCCCAGCGCATGGAAATCCTCATGGTGGGGCCTGCAGGCTGTGGCAAAAGTCACTTTGCAGAGCAAGTGGCCAAGGCCCTTGCGCTTCGGTTCAGGTCTATTTCCTGCTCCGGTGCAATGAGCGAGGGCCAGATCACGGGGCGGCTGATTCCAACCGGCGATGGCGGAAAGTTCGAATACCAGCGTTCGCAGTTCGTCGAGTTCTATGAAGAGGGCGGGGTTTTCCTGCTAGACGAGATTGACGCCGCCGACGCAAACGTTTTTCTGGTCCTTAATCAGGCGCTCGCCAACGGCCATTTGCCGGTTCCCAATCGCATCGGAAGCCCGCAGGCAATGCGCCATCAAGATTTCGTCCTGATTGCCGCTGCCAATACTTTCGGAAACGGCGCGAACCGGATGTACGTCAGGCCCAACTAGATAGCCACGCAAGTTCAGATCAGTCATACCGATTCCAGGCTTGGTTCCTATGGATCAGGAGTGGGAGAGGCCGCGGCAGCTTTCTCTGACACATATTACTCGGGAATGAACCTTCGCTTCAGGAAAACAATTTACGATTCTTGGAGTCAAATGTCAGGAAAGGGGTGCCATGCGTGGATGCCCGTTGACGGCAAAGGGCGGCCTACGGTGCAAGTGGGATCGTTAAGGGATCGCCATCGGTTCAGCATCCGCAAGATGGCGAATTGCCCCGAAGCCGTGCGATTCCTCATCCCACCTCACGTCGTGGACGGGTGCAGTCACCTTCGGGCAACTGGCGCCGGCGAAGGCGCGCAGATCGGCCGGCGAGGCGTGGCCGCTCGTGTGGATATAGGCGATCTCGGCGCCGCCCGCTTGGAACCATTTCAGCACCTCCGCGACATCCGGTTCCGATAGGTAGCCGCGCCACATCGAGAAGTTAAAGGCGTCATCGGCCGTGGGCACTGCGCCGGCACGCTGATAATCGGCGATCAAGCCTCGACGCAGCAAGGCGACATGCCGCCACCCTACGAGTTGCATGGCGGAGATTCCATGTGGGACCATTCTCTCGATGAACTCTGCCCCGCTCAGCCGTCGGTAGTAGTTGCCGAGTCCTTTCGTCACGACGACCTTCAGGTTCGAGAAGCCCGCTCGCGGTAGGCGTGTCCGGTATGGGGAGAAGCGGAAGGATCCGGACCAAGCAACTACCGCGATCCTTCGCCGTCGTGCCAACCTGCCTTCCGCAGGCAGGTTTCATAAGTGCCCTTGGACGTATTCAAACTCAAAAATCGGGCCCTCCGTCATTGTGGCAAGACCAACAGGTCAATTCCTGAAGCCGCGTTCTTGCTGTGGAACACTTGCTCAGTTGCCTTCTGGAAGTCCTCTGGCTTTGCGTTGGGGATGTCCACAAAGGTCTGAGGATTGCGGTCCACCAATGGAAACCACGAGCTCTGCACTTGCACCATGATGCGGTGCCCCTTGCGGAAGGTGTGGTTGAGATCGGGCATCATAAAATTGACGCTCGTCACCTTTCCAGGCTTCATCGGTTCAGGCTTTTCCCAGCTGTTGCGGAACTTGCCTCGCATCGGCTCTCCGCGCACGAGTTGTTGATAACCGCCCATTCGCAGGTCCTGCAAACCCAGGCCCCTCCTGGTTTCGTTCACCTTGCTGTCGTCGGGATAATCCATTGGATACGCGTCGATCAGCTTCACTACGAAGTCGGAGTCTGTTCCGCTGGTCGCCACCTTGAGCTTCGGCGAGATAGGACCGGCAATCGTCACGTCCTGTTCGAGCGGATCGGTCTGGTAAACGAGCACGTCCGGACGCCGCGCGGCCCAGCGCTGATCATCCACCATGTAGCGCTGCGGCACACCTTGAACCGTGTATTCCACAAAGGGCACGGGATGAGCGGGATCGCTCACGTACTCATCGGTTGGCTCGTCTTCGTCCGGAGGGGCGAAGTCGAGCTTGCCGCCGCGGTGGAAGTAGAGCGTCCGATGCTCGGCCTGGGCAGGAGGCCATTGATCGTACTTGCGCCAGACGTTCGTTCCAGTCTCAAACACGTAAGCCGCAGGCATCGCGGATCCCTTGCCCTTCAGGTAGTACTCAAAGAACGGGAACTGGATTTTGGCGCGGAAGTATTCCGCCGTCTTCACGTAGAATTGCGCGTCGCCAAGGTGGTCTCCATCGCCTCGCGCCCAACCGCCGTGAACCCAGGGACCCTCTACGAGCGTGTTCGGTGTTCCCGGATTGTTCCGTGCGATCGCGTAGTACGTGTTATACGGGCCGGAGAGATCTTCGGCGTCGTACCAGCCGCCCACCACTAACACGGCGCACTGGACGTTCTTCATGTGCTGCGAAAGGTCCCTCTCCTTCCAATAATCGTCGAAAGTCGTGTGCTTAAGCTGATCGTTAAAGAGCCAGTTGGAGCCTTTGAGGTAGAGTTTATCCAGGTTCGAAGTGGCGCCAGCCTTTAGAAAGAACTCGTAGCCGTCAGGGGTTCCCGGATCGAAAGGCGCAATGAACTTCGGCGGCAAGGAGGGCCCCGCGAACGGCTTGAAGAAGGTGTAGAAACCGAAGTTCGCCGCCAACATGAACGCGCCGCCGTGATAACCGTCATCGCCCATAAAAAGGTTCGTCATTGGAGCCTGCGGCGATGCCGCCTTCAGCGCAGGATGGGAGTCGATGATGCTCGCCGACGTGTAGAAACCCGGATAGGAGATTCCCCAAATCCCGACCTTGCCGTTGTTGTTTGCCACGTGTTTCAGCAGAAACTCAATGGTGTCGTAAGTGTCCGAACTGTCGTCCACATCCTGCGGCGACTTCTTCACGTCGATGTGGGGATGCATCTCCACATATGTCCCTTCGGAAAGATACCGTCCGCGAACGTCCTGATAGACGAAGATGTAACCCGCCTTCTCGAACTCGTCCGACGGACCGAGATTCTTCTTGTATTGGTCTTCGCCATAAGGACCCACACTGTAAGGCGTGCGATCCATGAGGATGGGATAAGACTCGGACCCGTCTTTCGGCACATAGACGGAAGTAAACAGATGCTTTCCGTCGCGCATCGGAATTCGATACTCATATTTGGTGTAGTGCGTCTTGACGTAGTCTTCCGGAGGGGGCGCCGGCTTCGCTATTTCCTGGCCAAAGTCGGCAACGGCGACGCAAAGCAAACCTGCAATTAGCACCAGACAAATCAAAGCGCGCTCCCAGACCTTCGTCATCTTCGATTCTCCCTTCGATCGGCACATAGCAAGCGTGAGGCCGCAAATGCGAACGATTCTACCCGAGTTTAGCGCCCGCTGCGACAGCTTTTCGCTCGAACGACAGCACGGATTCGGAGCGTCGGCGAACTTCGTCATTCCAGCAAACGGCTTCGTCGTCTTCACGCGCGGCTGATCGTAGCACCCGCGAGTAGGTGGGAACCCGCCGACCATGGCGTCCACTGAACCCCGGATCAGTTGCACCCCTTCAGAACCCGCATAAATACTGACCTCCGTACGTGCGTGTGTGCGAGATGTGTGCCTCAGTTCGCCCGCGCGGACTGATGGAGCGACTGACGGCACGGGCTTGCTTTCTGCGTGAAGGCACTTGGATTTCAACTCGCGCGGAAGATGCTGCGTCCGGCGCCACACCTCGATTTCCGAAGGTCTGCCGCGTTTGACTAAACGTCCGATTTGGCTGTTTAGCGTCAACTTGCCCGGCCCTATCCAGCTTCCGAGTTGCGCGTCAGAACGAAGCCGCTCGCGCGGCGGACGCTGGCGCGTGGTGAAATGAGCAGCCGTGGTGCTCATCGTCAAATAATGTATGGGTCACAAGGAGGTTCCTGTGACCCATCTAAGAAAAATCATGCTTAGGTGCTCAAAGGTCCGAATCCCTCCATGCCCATGAGACTTCCCTTTCTGGAAACATGCGAGGCAGGCTCCGTCGCAAACGTCAAGGGCTCCTGAAAATTCGGTCTCACGATCGGGGTTCAGGCCATTAATGTGGGATCAACAGGTGAACATGCCGGGTGCCCCATAGTCCTCAGTCCTCGAAAATCTAGCCAGCACCTCGCTCGAGGATGTCGTCAAGTGTTTCGCTCAACCGTGAATTCCCTCTCGTTTTACCAGGCGTAGGAAATCCGGCTCTGGTCATCACAATCCCCGCAAATTCGCGTCTCCGATTCGAAACGGCAATCTTGCATCGAGATGGCCCCTGCATAGTCGCCCATACAGGTCGCGCGCCCCCTCAATCGCCACACCAAACAACCATTCCTTTTGCGATCTCGGGAATTGTGAAACTCATTTTTCCGTGACTCCATTCACCGTTGAGTTCTTGAATTTCGCCTAAGAAACGAAGCACGTGCAGTTTCGATTTTCGCCGTGCCAAAAAGACGATTCGCACATTTCGCTCCGGAACCTGCTGCGCCACTTCATTGCTTTTCAATCCCTTGAAATTCGCTATGAAGACATGGATCTTCCCGTCGACCTCTGCAATTTGGGTGGACAGGAAAGGCGAGGCGTCGATTTTGACTGCAGGTTCCGAATTGGAAAGTCCCAGGATCTCTGATGATATCTGTTCACGCAGTTTTTCAAAGCTCGCGACCCTGTAATTTCCTTGAAGAGCGTAGTCATTGAAATGCCCGTGGAGTTCGGCATAGTACGCCCTGGCGGGACAACGTGGGGCGTAAATAAACCGCGCCGGCCCGGTCGAAGTTTGTTCCCGGGTGGGGTCAATGATGGCCAGTAACTTGTGCAACGGATTTTCATTCCGGGGTTGGAGCCGCTCGTCATACTTGCCCGCTTCCCCGGTCACCAGCAATGCTTTCCCGTTTCGCACCAGTCCCCGCAGCCAATCTAACTCTGTTTCGTTCAGGCAACGCACGTCCGGGAGGATGAGTACCTCACCGTGAAAATCCTGCATGCTGCGCGGCGTCACGATTTGAAACTCAAGGTGCGACTGCAAGAGCACGATCATCATGCCGCGAAAGGATTCGATGAACTCCTTGGGAAAATAATCTCTGGTCTTGGGCGAAAAATAGATGCCGACTGGTCGAACCGGATGACGGGGTAAATAGAAGGTCTTCTCATGCGCAGCGATCCAATTGAAAATCAATTTGCGAGTTTCCAAATCGTTTGACCCTGACATGACATGACCCCGAGCATCCCAAACGTTCGCGCCTGCCATCAGTTCCGCCATCGCCAAGTTCTTCATCGCCTCGCGGCGGTCGACATTCTTATTGCCGTCCCAGGAGTAATTGAGCATCCAAGACGCCTTCCCGGCAGCAAAGGACCGGAAGGCATACATGCCGGTCATGTAGCCGAACCAGTCGAGAGGAGTCCTCGATGCCGCCATGTGATCGCCGCCCCCATACTCATATTCGTGGGCAATCGCGTCCACCACCGGGTATAGCTCGTAGACGTCGGCCCCCACTCGCGGGGCTCCCTCTTCAATGCCCGGGTAGATTTCCGCAATGGTCATGCACCGGGGATTCACGGCTTTCGCGTTATGGTCAATCTCCCTCATGAAGTCAGTGATCGTCTCGACCCGGAAATCGAGCCACCGGATGAAGCCCGCATCGGTATAGTCGCCGATTTTGATATTGGTCCGGGCATCGAGGCCGGTTTTCTTTTTGAACGCCGCCACGGTGTAGTTATCAAAGCTCGCCCAACTGTTTTCCCAACCTTCAAAATGTGTCATCCAGTATGGTATGTCCACGTAGATCCCATCAATTCCCGTAGCCGCAATTTGGCGCACGCGCTCCATGTAAGTCTGGCGCCACTCGGAAGCATAGGGGCTGATCCAAACGTCCTCGTCGCCGGGGGCAATCCAAAAGGCCGTGCCCCCGCCAAAGACCGCAGGCTCGCCGGTAAGCTTCCGCTGTACCCAATCGGGGTGGTCTTTAAAGAGCGTGTGCGGCCTTTGGGCTGCGTTGGCAGTGATGCACTCCAGCCCGGCAATGTAAACGAATGCATAATTACCCGCTGCATGGGCCTTCTCTGCGACGGCTTTGATGGCACGTAGCTTATCTCGAGGATCAAGAAAACTCTCGTAACGCCCCGGAATGTCGTTATCCGTCTCAATTCCGAATACATGAGAGTTTACAGCATCTCTAATAATCGCATCGACGCGGTCCAAGCTCAGACCGTACCCGCCGATCCGCACAAAGTGTGTCCAGTGCCGTGGATCAAGTGAAGAACCGTTCGATTGCGGCGTCGCGCAATTTGTCTCGCCGCGGTCGACGCCAATTGTAATCGCGACGAGCGCCACACCCCACATTGCAGCCACAAGCCAGCTGCGTCTTCGCATTGTTTAGACCTCCCTCAAGGGCTTTGCAGAAAGCCAACTGGCATCCGGAAGTCCAGCGAGCCTAGAGCATGTAAAGGTCTGGCTGACCAGAGAAGAGCTCAAACAGGATCATTGGCCAATCCGACGCTCAATCCGAACGGAGGTTT
>QHZO01000089.1:24346-26032 GCA_003224695.1 Acidobacteriota bacterium | reverse complement strand
TGCGTCAATTCTCCAAGTGGCCTAATCCACTGGACTTACCCGGCTGGGTTAGCGCTTTGAACGCATCCGATCGGGCTAATGAAATGGACTTATCCGATTGGCCTCGTCCGTTGTGCTAATCTGCTTGGCCTAACCTAATTGGACCGCCCGAAAGATTTCGGTCAGGCAGCGAAATTCAGAAAGGATATGGTTCCTTGCGGCAAGGGAAGAGCGATGGTAGTCTACGCGAAGCGTGTGATAGCGCTCTGGGGACTACCAAGCTCAGGTCCCTAGCGGGGATGGCGTCTGTGGCTCAGAGGCCATCCCCGGCCTTCTCACCTCCAGGAGTTCCTTTAACCCTTCGAACCCCGTGGCAGCAACTTCACGTAGTTTTAATCCGCTGTATTAAGAGAGTGTGAAAGATTAAATAAAAAATTGTTAATTCTATTTGTAAGCCGCCCGGCATAGATCACGTCTGCGGCTTTCAAGAGTAAATTACGGCACGCGGACCCAAATCCCACCCAATATAACCCAATACCATTTTCGTCGAGCCCCAGTCGATCCGGTCAAGTCCTAACAAAGTGGGCTAATAATGCTGACGAAACGCCCGTTCATTTCGCATGAGCAATTACTTGCACATCCGCCGCCAGCACAAGGCTTAATCCGCAGGGCGAGTCAGCGTAGCTGGTTCCGGATTTCAGGAGATGGGTACTGGTGGCCTCTGTCAGGAATGGCCGGGCCCGAGCCACCGTCATTCCCGCCCTTCGACTCACCGCTCAGGGTCATGAGCGAAGTCGAATGCGGAAGGCGGGAATCCAGCCCGTCCGCAGCGCATTTCCAAAGGTTTTCGAAGTGGATTCCCGCCTTCGCGGGAATGACCGGCGTTGCGAGAGGGATCGCATCCCGAATGACGCCAGTGCTCGAAACAAGATTCGGCAAAAAAAAAGGCCGGCCCACTTCGGGCCGGCCCTGGAAATCAAGCAGTCACGGAGCTAAGGAGTCGTCCGTCAGCCGACGGACGAGTCCGGCTCTCGAAGCAGTATTAAGGAGCTGCTGTGAAACACTCCTTCGCCGTAAGCGTATTGACCGTCACTGTGACCGGATCATTGACGCCTTCGTCGCCATTCATCGTTGCCGACACGGAGACCGTTTGCGAGATGCAACTATTTTGGTCGAGTGCGCTGCAGAACTGCCCGGCGAACTGGCACGTATAGTCGCCACCCGGAGCTATGTTCTGCGGGAGCGCGCCTGCTCCGGTAGACGTTGACAGCGTCCCTTTGCCACTACCCGTGACGCCGCAGGTTGTGCCGAGAACACTGCCGAGGACCTTGGTGATGTCCCCGTATCCAGTGCCACTGCCCTCGGTCAGCGCAGACAGCGACAAGGTCTCGTCCGCACCACTCGAGTTATGCACGTCCACGCTGTATCTCACGGTCGCGCAGCCAGCGTCGGTACCAGCCAGACCTGGGGTTACCGTCGCCGTGCTCGGCGCGTCCGAAGATGTTACCGTGACGCTGTTAGACTGTGCGTTGGTGAACTTTTGGGTCGTGTTAATGCCTGAGTGTCCAGCTACAGTCAAGATATCTGTTACCACGGCAAGCTCGCCCTGGACTGCCGTGAAATCACACGTTGCGGTAGAAGCAGCAGCCATATCCAGCCCTGCTGCCGCGCAGGTCGTGCTGGCTATGGAGCCTAGAGCTCCTGCTG
>QHZO01000089.1:15173-24311 GCA_003224695.1 Acidobacteriota bacterium | reverse complement strand
GATCTGGTCAACCACGAGGTCGCCGACACTCGCCTTGTTGGTTATGGCGGCGTGGTACGTCACGGTGTTACCTTGGGCACCCGCATTGCAGGATGTGAGGCCCGTTCCGGTGCTATCATCGCAACTTTTAGCCACGCCAACCATTACGGGCACAGCTGTGATGGGCAGAGAAATGATGTTGCAGTTGCACTTCGACGGCGACCCCGGTATTGCTGTTGGCGTTCCGCCGGGACCGTTGCTCGGATAGGTGTCCGGTGTCGGCGACTTGCACTGAATCGTCCCGCCGGGTATCTGCCAGCTCGTGCAGTTCGGCAGCACCAACTGGGTCGAACCGGTCGGGGGCACGCATAAGAAATTGTCGATTTCGAGGGTGACCTTTTCCGCTCCAGCTCCGAATGTAGCGCTGAAGTCGCCGCTGCTGGTGTCCCCGCAGTTGTCCGGCGAAGCATCCGTCTCGTGCCAGTTGTCCGATCCGCACGAAATGGCGCTGTTATTCGCACAGGAATGCTGTTGAGAGATGATCTTATCCACGCACGTACCCGTCAACGCCTGTGTTGTGCTGTTAGTGGCAATGTAGAGGCCGATGTTTTCCCGTGCCTGGCTCGAAGTGGTCACGATTTCAAAGTCGGCGAGAAAATTGAACTTCGTCCCTTGGTAGCAACTCGTCAGAGTGGCGCCCGTGAGCGGATCCCTGATGTTGGTGACCTTCGCGATACTCACATCATTGGCCGTGCAGTTCAGTTTTTGTTTGGCCACTAAGTTGTATTCATTTTGCAAGCAAGTCTGTGCGGATAGCGACGCAGCAAACATGCTCATACCGAAAACCGTACAACAAAACCGCAAAAGTGTATTTCCAGTTTTAGAACTCATTTTTCTCCTTTAGATTTTTGACTCAAATTTTTTGCCAACCCCACTGGGCTACAATCGCCTGGAGGCTGGCGGGTCGGGGGGACGGTAAAAGAATTCCGCTCCCCGGCTGATGCGGTTTTGGGGCCATCGCGACCGCGCTGAGAACGCATTGTGAAAATAGCTGGTCGAGATGGCAGGGCACGTTGCACTTCGAACAGCGGCCAAACTAGATTTTGTTAGAAGCTCTTGCAAAACCGGTTTGATACCATTTAGATTCAACGGCTTACAATGGCCAAATGCGGCCTTTACAATAGGTTCTATAGACATGGGGACTCTGTTCTCATGGATAAAATATTGCACGTTCGTCGGCCTTCCGTCAATTATCCAAGTGGGCTAATCCTATGGACTTACCCGTTTGGGTTAGCCCACTAGACGCATCCGACCAGGCTAATCAAATGGACTTACTCGATTGGCCTACTCCGTTGTGCTTGTCTGTTTGGCCGGGGCTACTGGTTCCCTTCGCTGAGGAAAAGAAGTCGGAATAGGTAAACGGCGTGGCGGAACCGCGCGGGGGGCAGCAAGGAGCAAAAACGGGACCGGCTCCAGCATGAACTGCCGGAGCCGGTCCCAGAAACACGATGCGAAGCAACCACCTCGATGCCGGCGTTTACGGCGTGTAGGCGAGCTGGTTGTTGATGGCGTCGAACGTGTCCTTCGCCAGGAACTGCGTGCTTTTCACGTTCGCATGCCAAGTGCTGCCTCCACTGTTCGACTGGCTGGCGGCGTAGGTCAGCAAGCCCGAGACCGTCATGCTGGACGCGCCGCCGAACGCCACGCTGGTATTGATGTAGGTGCCCGAGCAGGTGCCGGTGCCGTTCGTCTGGTCACTGACCGAGCAGACCTCGGTGAGATCGATCACCACTCCCCCAATCGGGGCAGGAGCGTTGATCTTATTGCCGCCCAGCGTCGAATCGCTGAAGTAGACATCCAGCGACGTCGCCAGCATCTGGGCCTTGAGCATGGCGTTCATGGAAGCGCCGCTGGAGTTGGCCGCCTTGATCACGTTATAGACGTAGCTTGCCACCTGAGTGCACGTAGAGGTTGAGCTCAGGTCCTGGAACGGCGCGTAGTGGCGCAGCCAAGTGCCGGAGTTGCACGCCTTGTTGGTAGAGGCTCCGTTGGTGATGATCGCCTGGCCGTTTTTGTTCTGCCAGTAGCCCATGGTCAGCGCGCCAGTCTTGGCTGCCGGCCGGCACACTTGAACGTTAACCTTGGTCGACCCGCCGGTTGAGAGCGTGCCCGTGTTGGGAACCGTAATGCAGCCCGACGCCGGCACCGGTATAGTGTTCGAGTAGGCGTACGTGTAGGAGAAGGGGAGCGTGTTCGACGCCCACACAGTCCCCAACGTTGTGCCCGTCCCACCATTGAAGCTATCCGTTACCGTAGTGGACTGGTTGAGCAAGCTGGTGGGGGAAGTGAAGCTAAAGCCCGCGCTTCCCCACGCCGAGGCGTGCGGTGTGTAGGCTCCCGACCAGGCAGCAGTGGCCGTGTTCGTAGCCGTGGCGTTATACGCCGGCTGCGAGGTGTAGGTGCAGGTGTAGGTGAGCGTTGCTGATCCCGGAACAGGTTGACCAGGGACACGGGCTGGAACCTGAACACCCCCTCCCGAGCAACTCCCGCCATCATTCACGGCGTCGGTGATAGTAACGGTAATGTCCTCCCAGTCGTTTGAATTAATGACTGTGATCGTGCCCGTCACCTGCCAGAGGCTATCCACGATGCCGGTCTCGGTCACTTTTACGTTGTAATTCAGCGTAGCCGAGCCAGTGTTTGGCACTGTTTGGCTCGTGGCGGTCTTTTGGATGCCCCAGGCGTAGGTCCGTATAAACGAAGGGGTGGCATCCTTGCTCACCGTCAGGTCACTGGCGCCGCAGACCTTCACCGTCTGACTGGCGGATTGGTCCGTGCCCGTCAGACCGGTAGTGGCCGTATTCTTGTAACTGGCGCAGGTTGCGGTCGGAGCGGTGAATGTGTGCGAGTAGATCGGGAACGTGGTGGGGCTTAGGGTAGCCGTCTGCGTATTGCTGGAGCTGTCCGTCCAGCTTGCCGTAGCTGTATTTGTGGCGAGGTCCGGAACGGTGGTCTGAGAACTGGGGTACGTGCAGGTGTAGGCCAAGTCCACTTGGCTGGTCGCGGGCACGGTTATTCCCGAACCATTCGCCACCGTGCAGGTGCTACCGTCCCCGATTGCATCAGTCACCGTGACGCCCGTGACATCGGTTGTGTTGGGGTTGTACACCGAAATCGCGCCGGCCACCATCCAGCCGCCGCCGGCGTCGTGCGTCACACTAACCGTGTAGTTGAATGTTGCGCTGCCGCCGCTGTTGGTGTCGATTTCGGTCTTGTCCACGCTCTTCTTGATTCCCCAATTGTATTTGTAACTCGTGTACGCATTCTTGGAAACCACGAGGGGAGCGGTCCCGGCATTGCCAAAGCTCGGGGCAATGACGTTGTCATCCGGACTGACGCTGAGAGTAATCACCCCGCCACTCACCGAGCAGGAGTCGTTCGCGTTGGGCGTGGAACTGTCGCCGCCAGCTAGCGAGCAGGTGCCGTCTGCCGGGGCGGTTTGCGTGAATCCGGTGAGCAGTCCTTCGGCCAGTGTCACCGTTTGCGTGCCGTCTTTGTTGCTGAAAGTCGAAACGGTAAATGACCCGCATCCATCTTGGTCGGTATTCCCGAGCAGACCGGAAACTGGATCTCCATCCACACCCGTCGCCGTTATCGGCCAGCCCGGAATCAGGGGCTCGAGAGCATCGCCGTTCCGGACGCCATCGTCACTCAAGTCGTTGAATTTGCAGACCGTGACGTTAGCCTGACCCGACTTGTGGATTTTGAAGTTGTCAGTCTTGCTGTCGGAATCGCAAAAGCCGAAGGTGGTATGGGAGCCGGACGTCGAGCATATATTGTAGCTGCCCACGGGCGTCATCCATGCTTTGTACTCTCCGCCCTGATTGGGGGTATCACTGAACGGGGCAAGTGCGACGCTGATGCTGCCGGGGCACTTCCCGGTGCCGATTGTGTGGTCGGCCGGGCTGCCGATGTACGCAGCAATTAGACCGCCCGAGACTGTGACCTCGCGCTGGCTGACAGCGTCAGTTGATAGAAGCACGCTTCCTGACGGGTCGGTCACTTGGAAATAGTAGTCGCCGTTGGGCAGCCCGCCGGCGCTGCAGGGAGCATTCGGTTGTGGCCCCCCGTCCAGGTAAACATCGGCCTGGCTTTGGTAGATGTTTCCGTTCACCTGCGTGCCGGAACTATCTGTGGTGAAAATCGCGCCGTTGACCTGGGCAGCCGCGGGCGCGCTAGTAACCAGAGTCAAGCCAATCAATCCAACGGCTATTGCCAGGGAGCCGGAGAACTTACAAAATGTACTTCGCATCTTTAGCTGTCTCATTTTTCTCCTTTAGATTTTTGACTCACGTTTTTCGCAAACTCCCTGGGCTCTAACCATGCCTGGAGGCTGGCGGGTTGGGGGGACGCAAAAAGAATTCCGCTCCCCGGCCGATGCGGTTTTGGGACCATCGCAACCGCGCTGGGAAAGCATTGCGAAAATAACTGCTCGAAATGGCAGGGCACGTTGCACCTCGAGCAGTGGCGAAGCTGACTTGGGATGGGTTCATGGACACTCTGCTCTCACGGATTGGATATTGCACTCTGGTCCGCAAGGCGTCAATTCTCCAAGTGGCATAACCTCATGGGCTTATGTGGCTTGGCTAAACGAATGGGCTTACACGACTGGCTTGACCTGCGGGACTAATTTGATTTGATTAATCCTTTTGACTAACCGAAATTTGACTTGGCGAAATGCGGTGCAGTATGCTACGCTCGAAAAATGCATATGAGAATCAACCAACGGACGCTAGTCACACTTCTTTTCCCACTGCTTGCCATTACTCAGCTCCGCGGTCAGAGCAGCGATCCCACACCGAAGCCGAAGCAGGCAATCGCGGTGGTAGCCGGGAAAAGCATCTATGAGGATGATTTGGCGCCCCTCGTCCAAGGGCAACTGCGGCCGCTCCTCCAAAGGGAATACGACATCAAATCCAAGGCGCTCGACGACTTGGTAAACAAAAAGGTTCTAGAAGCCGAGGCCGCGAAAAAGGGCGTGACGGCAGACAAGCTCCTCGAGCAGGAAGTGGACGCCAAAGTCGCCGATCCCGCGGACGCCGAGGTGGAAGCCTTCTATGAGGGTCAAAAGCAGAGATCGAATAGCCCGTTTGAGGAAATCAAGGCACAGCTCCGGCAGTCACTGAAGCAAGCGAGAGCCCAGCAGGCGCGTCAGGAGTTTATGAAGCGCCTTCGGGAGCAAAGCGATGTGTCGGTTTTATTGCAGCCGCCGAAGGCGGAAGTTGGCTACGACAAGAATCGCGTTCGGGGAAGCGCCCAGGCGCCGGTGGTTATTGTGGAGTTCGCGGATTTTCAGTGTCCGTACTGCCGCCAGGTCGAGCCGACTATTACATCCTTGCTCGACAAGCACAAAGGCCGCGTGAGTCTGGCGTATCGAGACTTCCCGTTGTTTAGCATCCACCCATTTGCCCTCGGGGCAGCCGAGGCGGGGCGTTGCGCCGGAGAGCAAGGAAAGTTTTGGGAATACCACGACTTGCTTTTCGCCCACCCCGATAAACTCGAGCGTCCGGGACTCCTGGAAGAGGCCCGCAGCTTGAACCTGGACGAAAAACAGTTCGAATCCTGCCTTTCCAGCGAAAAATACAAAACGCAGATTGATGCGGACGTTCAGGACGCTTCAAGGGCGGGCGTGAATGGGACCCCGAGCTTCTTCATCAACGGAGTCTTCGTGGATGGCGCCAAGCCCGAAGCGGAGTTCGAAAAGATCATTCAGGAAGAGCTTACCGCGTCTAAGCACGGTCCCTCCGCACGTATAACCATTACGCGGTCAGAGCCGATTCATTAGCGTGGATTCCATGCCGCAAAGACGGGTTTTCGCCACCAAACGGCGAGGCAAACCCGCCCAGGGCCGCATCAGTTGGCGAGAGAGACTTGCCACTACTCCAGCCGGATTAACCAACCAGGGATTTTTCCGCTCAGAGCCGAGGGTAGTTCAGTTAAGCAGCAACCAGGTCGCGCGGTCGCTCGCTTGGCGCCGCACATAGAATTTTCCCAAGGATCCCAGCCCGCGTCGAGACACCCATCTTGACCATGACGAGCCGGAGGAACACCTTTACGGTGTTAGGACTGATGCTCATCCGCTGGGCAATCTCCTTGTTTGTAAATCCTTGCAGGAGCAGCTCGAGCGATTCTTTCTCCCGCGGGCTCAACCGGAATTGCTCCGCTACCGCGGAGACCGGGGCTGAAATTCTACCGGCTCGGTGGATTAGGACGGCGAAAATTTCAGGGGCGGCGCTGGAATTACCGACTTTGTTCAGAACAAAGTACAGGAATTTGTAACGGCGCATCCCGGAAAGGAATTCCATGGGGGGCGAAGGGCTGCCAGCTTTCTGAGCGTCGGTTACGACGGAAGTGATCATCTCCGCAAGGAGGATGCGGCTAGAACGGCCAATGTTTTCAAGCTTTTCCGGGAAGATTAAAACCCGCAGGGCCTCAGCACTTGCATAGACGAGCTTTATCCCTGGATCGAAGACGATAAAGCCTGCAGAAGAGTTCGGCAAGGGGGAGATTTTGATGGCTTCGGTGATCGGCAAGATCGACACTAATATTCTCCTGATTAGAACTGGGGTATCGGACGCTTTTTATTGTCCCGACAAGCGCGGCGGGCGCCCCCTACAAGGAACCCCAAATGCGAGATATGCTCATCCATGCTTTGTTGTGCAACTTGTGTGCCAAAAGGCGAATTCGCGTACAAGTGATGGTCATAATTTAGCATTTAGTATAAGCCTAACATAACAATGCTGTTACAGAGATACTGGAATTCGATTGAGGGGGGATTTTTACCAGCCTAGTGTTAATGATCTGGGCACTTCGATGCACTTGCGTGCATGTTAGCCGCAACCAATTTCTTAACTGCCCTGGATGAGCGCGTACGGAGAAGTTCTCATGCTAGGATTTAACATTCCGAGAGGACAATCTTTGGACGGATGAAGCGAGCCCCCTGACCTCCTAACCTAGCTAGGCCGTGGCTTGCCCTTCTTCGAAATCACCGCGAGGCAATCGCTGCCATGGATTTCTTTACAGTCCTTATCGTCACTTTGTCACTGAGCATCGGACGAGCCCAAGCAATAAAGGTTCGAATCGTGATCCACGGCGTAAACCTGGGCGTTGGCCACGGCGAGCCCGCGAAATGGACCCACGCCGTGATCGCGTCGCCGCTCAAGTAGAGGACTTTTCCCGTCTTCGCGTCCATGGCGTAGAGAATAACGTGAGGAGTATTCTCTCCCCTTTCAACGTCCGATAAAAGTTTCCGGCCGTGGTAGACCACTCGCGCGCCGGCGGTCTGCTGCGGGTTTTCACCCGTGGAGATTCCGAAAACGACTCCAGCATCGCTTGCTTGGCGCGATGGGGTTTTGCGGCAAGATCATCGGTCTCCGCCGATGCCGACGTGGGCACAACCAGGATGCATCCCGCCAAAAAACTCCCAAAAGCGCCAACACTCTCTAGTTAATGTCCTCCCTGCAATCTTTCAATGGAAGATCCAAACCAAAGAGCTTATCTTCCCGCCTTCGCGGGAATGACTGCGGCTCGGGCCGCCGATGCCTGACAAATGACCCCAGTACCGACGGAGTTTTGGAGCGGCACGCCTTCAATGGCCGCGCGCGCCCACCGTGAGCCCAACGGCTTTTTCCAACTGCTCGATGGCGCCGCGAAGCCATTTGACGACCATGGCCTCGAGCTCATTCTGATCCGCCCAGCGTTCCGCAGAATCTATAGTGTCTCCGGCCTCCGTCAGTGGGATATGGTGGCAAGGGATTCTTCTGTCCCGGCTTTCGGGCGGGACGAACTGCACCAGGACGCACTCGTGACATGGTTCCGGCCTGCTGTGGAGGCGGAAATTCGGGCAAATTGGCGAGTCCTGGAATACCGAGCGGGCACGCCACACGTCCAGAGCCGGGCGGCGATAACCCCCTTTTTCGATAAAAGCAAGCTCCGCCTTCAGTTCCGCGAGAAGTTCGAACTGATCCGTTTCTCTCACACCCATCACCCCCAGACTTCACGCGCGGACACGGCCCTCGGCTTCTCCCGAAGCCGGCTTCGAGACCGGGGCTTTCTGCCAGGTCCGCGCGGGCTTCTTCCCAGTCCCATGACTTTACTCCCTCCACTTCCCGCCCGGCCGCTCGCCTAAAGCTTAGAACAAATGGGCGAGATTTCGTTGTGATGGCCGTCACACGCCTTCGTGAGCCGGGCGAGCGCGCCCCTTGCCTTTCCTCGGAGGTTTTTCCGTATGCTGGAAAAGGTTTCCAAAAACCTTGCCACCGATCTCAGCCGGCAACATATAATCGCAAAATGATTTCGTGCGCTGGCTCCGGACCCTGCCGCGTGCCGGGATGGGTTTTGGCAGTGAGCATTTTACTCTTCTCCCCCACAGCCAAAGCGCAGGACAACTACGAAATACAGGTCTATTCTTACGACACAGTCGCGCCGCACCACACCATGGTCGAGCTGCACAGCAACTTCACCGCCGAAGGCAGCACGACGGCCCAGGACGGCGTCGCGCCGACGAATCATGCCTGGCACGAAACCATTGAAGTCACGCGCGGCATTACGCCCTGGTTTGAGACCGGCTTCTATATTTTCACCAGCGCGCGGCGGGGCGATGGCTGGGATTGGGTGGGCGATCACATTCGTCCGCGCTTCCGCGCGCCGGAGAGCTGGCACTGGCCCGTGGGCGTGAGTATCTCAAACGAGATCGGCTATCAGCGGCCAAAGTTTTCGCCCGACACGTGGACGTGGGAAATCCGGCCCATTGTGGATAAACAGATTGGCCGCTGGTATTGGTCGCTCAATCCCAGCTTCGACCGCTCGTTCCACGGCCCAAGTGTGAGCAAGGGTCTGGAGTTTTCCCCGAACTTTAAATTTAGTTACGATGTCACGAAAAAGATTGCGGCCGGCCTGGAATATTACGGCGCCGTCGGCCCCGTCACGGGCTTCGATCCGCTGGCCGATCAACAACACCAGATTTTTCCCACCCTCGACCTTAACTTGGCGCCCCAGTGGGAAATCAACATCGGAGTGGGCGACGGCTTCACGCGCAGCACCGACCGATGGATCGTCAAGTGGATCATGGGCTACCGGTTTAATTTCTGAGGTCTGCCT
>QHZO01000089.1:13780-15138 GCA_003224695.1 Acidobacteriota bacterium | reverse complement strand
AATGGGGAGCGAGCGCTGTGATGATGCGAAGTGTTTTTTTGTGGGCGTCGCAAAACCGCTGGCTGCGGGAGCGCCTGCCGAGGTATCGCTTCGCGCGGAAATCGGTGGCGCGCTTCATGCCCGGCGAAGAGTTCGCCGATGCGCTGGCGGCGGCCCAAACTCTCGCGAAGCAGGGCATCAATGCCGTGTTCACCAAGCTCGGCGAAAATATCGGAGATAAAAAAGAAGCTGCGGAGGTTCGCGAACATTACCTTGGGGTGCTGGGTAACATCGAGCGAACCGGGTTGAATGCGGAAATATCCGTCAAATTAACGCAGCTTGGGCTTGACCTGTCGAAGGAAACTTGTTTTGAAAATCTCAGGGCGCTCGTCGAGCGGGCGGGGGAAAACAACATCGTTTGGATTGATATGGAATCGAGCCCCTACCTCGATCGGACGCTCGAGCTTTATCGCCGCGCGCGCGAGGCGTACGCGAACGTCGGCGTGTGCCTGCAAGCATACCTTTACCGCACGGCGAAAGATCTCGCCGCGCTGCGGCCGCTCGGTCCGGCGGTCCGGCTGGTGAAAGGGGCTTACCAGGAGCCCGCGAGCGTCGCGTTTTCCCGCAAGCGCGATGTGGATGAAAATTTCTTCGCGTTGAGCAAGGAACTCTTAAGCGAGGCGTCGCGGCAGGCGGGCGTCCGGGCGGCCGTTGCCACGCACGACGGCGCGTTGATCCGGCGCATCGCGGAGCACGCGCTGGCCGCGGGGCTGAGCAAACAGGATTTCGAGTTCCAGATGCTCTATGGCATCCAGCGCCAAGAGCAGTTGCGGCTGGCCCAACAAGGCTGGCGCTCCAGGGTGCTCTTCGCCTACGGCAGCTTCTGGTTCCCCTGGTACATGCGCCGGCTCGCCGAGCGCCCCGCGAACGCCTGGTTCGTACTGCGCAACCTGTTTTCCTGAGATGAATCAAGCCTCAAAACCAAAGGGGGTTTACCGAGGATTGCTCGCGGTCACAACGAGGGGGTCTTCGGAAGCGGCGCAATGGTCAGCATGGCGCTGACGATACCTTTAACTTCTTCGAGCCGGTTCCGCGGAACGTGCAGCAGGAAGTTGCGCTCAATCAAGTCCAGGGCCTGCTGATCCGCCACTTCGCCGGTGACCACCAGAACGCGGCCAATCAGGCTGGGCCGAATCCGTTGCACTCCACCCACAACCTCTTCCGGCTTGACGTTCAAGCAGCGCAGGTCGAGGAGCAAGGCGTCAAATTTCTCGCGCTCCACCAGCGCCAGGGCCTGGGTTCCGCTCGTCGCCGTCTCCGCGTCACACCCAATGCCTGCCAGCAACACGTAAAGGATGTTGCGGATCGAAGGCTCGTCC
>QHZO01000089.1:7176-13711 GCA_003224695.1 Acidobacteriota bacterium | reverse complement strand
AAGCCTGCGCCCTTATTGCCAGGAGCCGAGTGGGTTGGCCTGCAACTTGAAGTTTCTCTCCCCAATCACGTTGGCAAAGTATTGAAGAACCTTAGTCATCTTCAGGATCGAGGTGTTTTCGTTCATCCCCAGCCAATGCCGCGCGGCCATGCTCGCCGCAGACAGGCGGTAATAGACCAGCAGCAGCCGTTCCTGCCAAGAAAGCTTCTGACGAAGGTTGGCGGCGTGCTTCAGCAAGTATCGGAGCGTCAGGAGATCGCATTGCAATGACACCCGGCACTGCTCGTAGTTGAGAGGCTCGGTCGGAGATTCCAAGGCTTGGCGCAGCGTGGCGAACTCGAGGGCTCCGGATCTGACGACGGTCTGAAAATAATCCCGGTCAAATTCGCGGCGCAAAATTCTCTGGCACAGCGTCTGGAAATAGAAGAAGAGCAGGCTTAAGGATAAGACCAGAATTAACGCGGAGATTATCACGCCAAAGCTCCTGGCTCGATGGGTGTATCTTTCGAGCACTTTCAGCCTACGCTAACCCCCCCTCCAGCGCAAGGGTACTTTAGTAGGGGGAGCTTCGGTAGCACTACTGACTCAAGGCCAGATTTACCACAGCGGTTTGGGTGAGGCTGGCTTGCGAGTCGGTGGCCGTGATGGTGATGGTGTAGGGGCCCGCGGGCGTTCCGGGCGTGTGCGTGAGAATTCCGCCCCTGCCGCCGCACCCCGCGCAGGCCGGCAGCATCAGGAGCGCAAGCACCAGCGCTACGCGGCTTAACTGTAGCGGCGATCTATGATCGCCGAAACTTAAACCGCAACAGGACGTCGCTGCCTTTCCAAGACGGACGACCGGCGGTCATAGACCCGCGCTACAGCACATTGCCGTGCCATCGCGCGTGGGCGGCGGGCCGCAGCGAGAAAAAGACGAAGGAAATTCCAAGAGCGAATTCGCGGTGACAGCGGGCAGGGGGCACGCGGGCAAGGGCGGTGTCACGAGGTCGGGCAAGGGCGAAATCGTAGAACGGGTTTACACCGAATCCGAATGCGCGGCACTTGTAGGGGCGGGCCTCGTGCCTGCCCGTGGGCGACCACAAGGGTCGCCCCTACCGGGCGAACGGACTTTGGACGTTTCCCCAGGGCACCCACAAGGGGCGCCCCTACCTGGCGAAGCCACCCTGGATGTTTCTCCAGGGCGACCACAAGGGTCGCCCCTACTTGGCGAACGTACATTGGATGTTTACTTGAACGACGTGGCGTACTGGAAAAACGTTCCCGTGCGGGTTTGGGAATTCGCCATCGGCGGATATCAGGTGATGAAGAAGTGGCTCTCCTACCGTGAATTGAAACTGCTGGGGCGCGCTCTGACCAAGGACGAGGTCCGCTACGTCTCCGAGATGGCCCGGCGGATCGCGGCCATCCTTCTGCTTGAACCGGCTTTGGACGAAAACTACGCTAAAGTCAAGCAGTCAACTTTCGCCTGGAAACCCTGAAGGCCTTGAACTGCCGAAATAATGACAATTCATTTGTAAGCGCCCGCCGGGCCGGCGCGGCCGGCCTGACATCGCAAATGCAAAATTCAAAATTGAAAATGGGCCACGACGACGGGTTTGGTACGTATTGGTTCCGAGCGTATAATCGAATTGCTTCACACACATCCGCCCGGAGACGCCGTGGCGGCTCCCGGAGGCCCTAATGGAATTCTTCAAAGAAAGCATGCTGGAGCTGATTATCCAGACGTCCACCAACCTGCCCCCGGACGTTCGCAAAGAAATGGCCTGGGCGCTCGAAATTGAAAAGCCCGCCACGCAGGCCGGGCAGGCGCTGGCCATCATCGGCGAAAACATTGACATGGCCTTTGACGACGAAGGGCCGGTGTGCCAGGACACGGGCTTCATGACCTTCAAGATCAAGACCCCGGTGGGCGTAAACCAGATCGCGATGAAGAAGCAGGTCGTCGAAGCCGTGGCGGAGGCGACGCGCCGGGGGAAGCTGCGGCCGAATTCGGTGGACTCGCTGACCGGCAAGAACAGCGGAAATAATCTCGGCACGGAAACGCCGGTGATGGAATTCGAGCAGTGGGAGCAGCCCGAGATTGAAGTCCGCCTGCTTCTGAAAGGCGGCGGCTGCGAAAACAAGAACATTCAATATTCGCTGCCGGCCACGATCGAGCATCTAGGCCGCGCCGACCGGGACCTGGAGGGAGTCAAGAAATGTATTTTGCACGCGGTCTGGCAAGCGCAGGGGCAGGGCTGCGCGCCGGGAGCACTTGGCGTTTGCATCGGCAGCGACCGCTCGCACGGCTACGCGCTGGCCAAGGAACAACTCTTTCGCCCGCTCGACGACACGAACCCCGACCCAACGCTCGCCCGGCTCGAGAAGGAAATTATGGCGGAAGCAAACCGTATCGGCGTCGGCACGATGGGCTTCGGCGGCCAGGCCTCATTGATCGGCTGCAAGATTATGGCGGCGAACCGCCTGCCCGCCAGTTTCTTCGTCTCCGTCGCCTACGATTGCTGGGCGTTTCGCCGGCTCGGAGTTTTGCTCGATGCGGACACCGGAGCCATCCGCCAGTGGCTTTATCGCGACCCCAAGCGGCCCGTCGAAAGGCTGATAAGAGAAGGCGAAGGCTTCAAGCTCACAGGGCGCGAGGTCAGGATCGAGCCGCCCCTGAGCGAAGAAAAAGTGCGCGCGCTTAAGGTCGGAGACATCGCGCTCATTAACGGCCCGCTCGTCACCGGCCGCGATGCCGTCCACCACTACCTGCTGCACCATGATTCGCCAACGGATTTGCGCGGACAGATCCTTTACCACTGCGGGCCCGTGATGATGAAGGAGAACGACCGCTGGCGCACCACCGCCGCCGGACCCACCACCAGCATCCGCGAGGAGCCTTATGAGGCGGAGATTATCGAACGCTTCGGCCTGCGCGGCGTCATGGGCAAGGGCGGCATGGGCAAGAAGACTCTGGAGGCGCTCCAGAAATTCGGCGCCGTCTACTTGCACGCCATCGGCGGCGCGGCGCAGTTCTATGCGCGCTGCCTGCCGCGCGTCAGCGGAGTCCATTTGCTGGAAGAGCTCGGCGTGCCGGAAGCGATGTGGCTGTTCGAGGCACGCGACTTTCCCGCGATCATCACCATGGACGCCCACGGGAATTCGCTCCACGAAGACATTTGGACAGCGACGGGCGCGGAACTGGAAAAAGTCGGCGCTGGAGGCCGGTAGAAGGTGCGTCAGCGATCGGTGCCGCGTGCTTTCTCGCGGTTCCTTCGGCGGTTACGGCCTTTCGTTTTCGGGCAGGGACTCCTCGTAGTCGTCGAGGGCGCGGGCCGCCCATTCAGCCTTATATTTCAAGACGCCGAGTTCCACTTCGAGTTCCGGGAGAACGTCAAGATAAGCAGAACTCCCGCGTTTCAGGCGGGAGAGCTTTTGCCGAAGCGTGCGGACCCGCCCGTACCATTCGTCAACTTCGTCGAGGATTCGTTCAACGGTTAAGAGGTTCGGCGCGGTTTTCGTGCTCATGTCACCACTCCCTTTTCAAGCGGAGCGTTAAAGAAGCTACGCCTTTCTCACGCGTCCTGATCTCCCCCAGCCAACCGGTGATTATATCAACGTCCATTGAACCCGCGAGCCAGTGGCTCGCAAAAACGGGCCGCGTGCTCAGGGTTTTTTGCGGCGGCCAGCCGTTTGGCGAGGACGCCCAGCTTTTCGGGCGAGAGTCGGATGCCTTTGCTTTCGACGATTGAACACTTGCCTCCGAATGCCTTTGACGTCATTTCATATTTTCCGGGATCTGAAATTCCACCAGGGCCAAGTCGTGCCAATCGCTGCCCAGCTTCCCGTGGCGTTCGTGGATGCCCACTTCGCGCCAGCCCATCAGTTGGCAGAGCTTGCGGGCGGGCTCGTTATCCGCGATGACGCGCCCGATCAGTTTGTAGAAACCCTTTTCGCGCGCCGCGTCCTGCATGGCTTTCATCAATTGTTGTGCCACGCCATGGCCGCGCAGGCTGCGCTCGATGAAGATGGAAAGCTCCGCGATGCCGTCGTAGCAATGCCGCGGGCTGTAAGGCGCGAGCGACGCCCAGCCCATCATCGTGTGCTTGACCTCACCGATCAGAACGGGATAGCGGTCGGGCCGCGCCACGAGCCACAGATAACGCTCTTCGGGCGTGACGTAAGCGTCGTCAAAAGTCGCGGCGCGGTCCTGTACGCCCTGGTTATAGATGCGCGCGATTTCTTTGGCGTCTTCGACGCGCGCCGGGCGAATCCGCAAGGGCTCGGTCCATTCCGTCATGCCTTACCATTCTCCTCGGCTGGCTTTTCGACGGCGCACCTCGGTTGAGCCCTGAATTCTAACCGCACCTTCGTTCGCTGTATAGAATTTTTGTCCAGCGGGGCCGTAGGGGCGACCCCTGTGGTCGCCCCCAAAAGGGCAGGCACAAGGCCCGCCCCTACGGCACGACCCTTGTGGTCGCCCCCAAATGGGCGGGCGCAAGGCCCGCCCCTACGGAACCGCGCGTTGCAGGAAGGCTCTCACCGTGCGGTCGCGGCGGATAAATTTCTTCAGAAGCTCCAGGGCGTTCGAGGGGCTGTCCACGAAGCGGAGCAACCGCAGGTCCTCTTCGCTGATGGTCCCGCTGCGCAACAGCCAGCGAAAATTGATGGCGGTTTTCCACCATCGGGAACCGTAGAGCAGAATCATATGGTGCCCGATCTTGCCGGTCTGAATCAGCGTCATGAACTCCATTAATTCGTCCATGGTGCCGTAGCCGCCCGGAAAAACGATCAAGGCCCGCGCGGGCTGCGCGAACCACAGCTTGCGCATGAAAAAGTAGTGGAAGAGGAAGCTGAGGTCGGGCGTGATGTAGGGGTTCGGTTTCTGTTCCATCGGCAGCTTGATGTTGAACCCGATGGATTTGCCGCCGGCCTCCGTGGCGCCGCGGTTGGCGGCCTCCATGATCCCTGGACCCCCGCCCGAGCAAACCACCAGGAACCGTCCCTGGCTCGAGACCGCGAGCGACCAGCGCGTTATCAGGCGGGCGAGTTCCCGCGCGTCTTCGTAATAGCGGGACATTTCGAGGTCGCGGCGGGCTTGGCGCAGCACGTGCCGAGAGGGTTTGGAGCCACCCTCGCCCCCGGCATTTTCGATGGCGCGCAGTTTTTCCTCGGCCACGTCGCGAGGCAGGATGCGCGCCGAACCGAAAAAGACGACGGTGTTTTGGACGCCGGCCTTGCGCAACCGCGTCTGCGGCTCGACGTACTCGGCGACGATCCGCAACGTCCGCGCCGGCGTGCTCTCCAAGAACTCAGGGTTGCGGTAGGCAAGCAGCGGCTCTGCCACTTCCTCGGAATTTTTCCGGTCCGGGTCCATGCGCTCCTCGTCGAGTTGTAGGGGCGATTCATCCTTCGACTTCGCTCACGGTTCGACTTCGCTCACCGTCCCTGAGCGAAGTCGAAGGGAGGACGGTGAGCCAGTCGAACCGTGAATCGCCCCTACGGGTTTTGCGGCCCGCTTGGCAACGCGGCCGGCCTCAGAATAACAGATGTGGGGGCCGCGCTTTGGGAAATCCCCGCAAGCCGCCGGCGCCAGGCGGTCTGAGCTTGGGGCCGGAGAACGTGTTAATATCAGCCAACGGGGCGTATGGCACTTTCTTCCCGACTACGACCGATTACTCGCGGAGGGACATGCGTCGCTCGACCTCGATGACGACCCTAAGCGTGCCGAAGAGCCGGGCGGCGCTTCGACAGCCGATCACGCTGGTCACTAACTGGACGGCGGAGTTGAAAAAGTAAGCTGCGAAAGCCTGGCCAAGGCGCCGCGCCAGCCGGAGCAAGCCCGTTTCGACCCTGGATGCCGGTAAAATAAAATGGCTTTGATTTCGTTCGACGCTCTCTTGGAGGACAGGTATGAGACGACGTGAATTTTTAGCGGTGGCGGGTGGAGCGGTGGCCCTGGCTCACGACACAACCTTGGCGACGTCGAATTTGCCCGACACGGGGAACCCGCCCCGGCAGGCAGGCCTGCCCACCCCGGCGGGCCTACGGCTTTCGATTGTTTGGGGCATGATGGGACAACGGAGTCCGGCTGACGGCTTGGCCCTGCTTGCGAAGAGCGGCTTCAACGCCTTCGAGATGTTCGACTGGCGCGACCCGCGGCTGCTCGGGAGCTTTGTCGAAGAGAAAGGGAAATATCCGCTCGGCTGCGCGTGTCTGGTGGCGAACAAAGGTGTGACGGCGCCGGGATGCGGCCTGGTGAATCCGCGCGAACGCGAAGCGTTCCTCGACGAAGTCGAGCGCGCCATTGAAGCGGCCAAAAAAGTGGACTCGAAACAACTGGTGGTGCTGACGGGAAATGAATTGGGCGGGATGCCGCGCGCCGAGCAGATGTCGAACGCCGTGGCGGCGCTCCGCGCGGCGGCGCCGCTGCTTGAAAAAAACGGCATCACGGCGGTCGTTGAAGTCTTGAACACCTACGTGGACCACGCCGGATATTTCCTCTACCATATGAACGACGCCGCGGAACTGATTGACCGCGTGGGGAGCCCCAACG
>QHZO01000089.1:0-7168 GCA_003224695.1 Acidobacteriota bacterium | reverse complement strand
TCCAGATCATGGAAGGAAATTTGATCAACAACCTCCGCGCCCACATTGACCGCATCGGCCACTTTCATATCGGCGACGTCCCCGGACGACACGAGCCGGGCACAGGTGAAGTGAATTATCGGAACGTCTTCCGCGCCATCTACGACTTGGGCGAGCGGTTCGAAGGCACGGCGGCGCTCGAATACGGCCCACTCGTTCCGTTGGAGCAAAACCTGGCCGATATGCGAAAGCTCGCCGATTTTGGATGAAGCAAATCTCACCGCCACGACTTCAGGTTAACCTGTGCCATTTTCCAAGAGCCGGATCGTCCGGATGGGGCTGATGGTTTCAAGCCTGGCGCTCCTCGTGCCGAGGGCCCTCCCGCAGCAGTCGTCCGGCGGCGACGGCGAAGAGCCGGAGAATCTCAGCGATCCTCGCGCAATGGAGTTCTACGGGAACGCCCGGACGGTCGTCAACCTCCCCCTCGAAGAAGCCATCCGCCGCATCCCGCACTTGCGGGGCCTGGAGCCTGCCGAGCGGCAGGATGAGTTGGCGGGCATCCTGGCGGAAACGGGGAAGTCAGTTCACGCCTTTTTCCACGATTTCCCGAATACCGCTTGCGATGAAAAAGTCTACGAAGAGAATCAATTCAACGGCGGCATGTTCCAACCTGGGCACAGCGAGAAGTTTCGCTATTTGGCCTTGAATCGCCCTACGAAGGCCGTTGTCGGACTGGAGGAATTTCGCACCGATTCCGAAGGGAATCTCATCAAGCCGTCCGGCTCCTTTACGACTGTCGGATTCGTTTCTATGGAAGCGGTGTTCCATCCGGAATATCAGAGCGAGTCGGAGTTCCGCCTGCTGGGCCGGCAAAGGGTGAAGGGTCATGAGACCTACGTCGTGGGATTTGCCCAGATTCCCGGAAAGGCGCGCATAGTCGGCAAGGCCACGCTTGGGCCGAACGGATACGTCCTAACCCTGGTCCAGGGCGCCGCATGGATTGATTCGAAAAACTATCAAGTGGTCCGCATGGTCACCGAACTGCTTGCGCCGAGACCTGATATCGGGCTGAAGGTCCAAAGCACCGACTTGACTTACGAACAGGTCCACTTCAAAAGCGGCGCGAAAGCCCTCTGGCTGCCGCACGAGGTTGTGGTGACTGAGAAAGCGCAGGATGTGGTTTACAGGAGCATCCACACGTATTCCAACTTCCGCCTATTTAGGGTGGAGGCCGGCGGCAAGACGCTACCCCCGTAGGCGGCGACTCAGTTCGCTGTAGCGGCGAGCTGCGTCTCGCCGTTTCGAGTATCCAAGTTGCGGCGAGTCCGCCGGCTGACGGATCGCAGCCACAAAAAGATCAAATTGAGACATTGCCCCGCCGTAAGGACACCTTGTTAAACATGGAATCGAGCCGGAGAGACTTGAAAGCCCGCGTCTTCGAGAGCATACTGTTGAGAACCGGCCATCGAGGAGCCGCGACATTTTGCGCGGTAAGTGAGGGGCATGATTCCACCTAGAGCATTGTTCCCCCTCGTCGTTCTGGGACTGACAATTTCCAACCCGGCTTGGGCACAGGCGCCTGCTGGCCACTGACTACTCGACCCAGTGGAAATTGGGCTGGGTCGGGGGAACGTTGCCAGGTGCTTTTTCCATGGACAGAGAAGTCGCGGTCCCCTTGCTGCTTGTCACTCACCACATGCCACTCGTCACTGTAGTTATGAGCCGGCTGGGACTCGAACCCAGAACCCCTGCCTTAAAAGGGCAGTGCTCCACCGTTGAGCTACCGGCCCGCAAGTTGCCTTTAGGCTATAGATTCCAAGGATCTTGCATCGTTCCGTGGAAAGCTGCCTGAAACCCCTTCCTTTCCATCGGTTCCAGTTCCAGACTCAATTGCTCCCCCTTGCGACACGCCCAATATAGCAGACTGCTGGGTCTTGTTGTATGCATGACGTTGTTCGACGGCAGCCCGATTGTGCGCCGGCGCCAAATGCGCGTGGCGCATGGTCATCCGGACGTGCTTGTGTCCCAGGATCTCTGCCACGGTCCGCGTCCTTATGGGCCGCGAGCTTGGATTGATTGCCGCCACCTGCCTGGGGGGAGGGCCATGCCAAAGCGCGGCCAGGCTTTCAACCTACGCACTCAGGAGGCCGTGCGATGGCGCTTCGCGGCTCCTTCCGTGCGCTGTTTCTCTGGAATGTTAGGGATTCGATCCGAGTTGAGGAACTGCAGAGGCTTTCGGAGGTTCAAACTCCCGTCGCTGGTTTACGTACGCTTCGAGCGGCCGCCGGAGGAGGGACTTGCGGTCGCGCCGGCCATTGAGGTGCATCGAGAAATGGCCGGCGGAGCCGCTCAAGTGGTTAGTGGATGGTTACGTTTCCGCCCCCGGTCGGCGACGACATCAACTGCTGGACGATCGTCGAACCGCTCAAGGCGCTCCCGAACCAGAGGATATTGTTCTTATCGAACACCTGGATGCTGATCATATCCGTCTGGCCGCCCGGAGTACCATCGGTCATATTCAAGATGATGGTTCCGCCGCCCCACACCGAGCATGCCTTCGAGCCGGTGACATCTTGTAGGTTCGCGTAAGCGATAGCCGTCGCGGTTGAAGGGAACGTCGTGCTGGGGATATTGACGGCCAGCGAGGTAATGTTGTTCGACTTGATCTGATAAACGTGGAACCCGCCCGGACCGGCCGCGCAGGTGTCTCCCGGCGCAACCGTCTTGCTGCGGACAATCACGTTGATCTGGCCTTGCAGGTTAGTCGAGCTCTTGTTGTACTTCACGTTGAACCCGAAGTTGATCTTCGCTCCCGGCGTTCCGGGAACCTGGCCGACCGAGCTCACGTTGTTGAGATAGCCGCCGCCGGTAACGAACCCAGTGGCGGTGGTGGCGACGGTGCCGACAACCAAATCCAGAGAACTGTACCGCGTGTAATAGTCGCCGACCTTGATCCCCAGGGTGAAGGTGGTTTGCCCTGTGGTGCTCAAGGGGATGGTGCCGGAGCAGGAAGCGGCGCCGGCCGTGCTGTCGGAAGAATTCGTAAGCGTCACGGCTGACGTGCAGAGCGGCGTGTTGGTGTCCGCATTCATGAACGTTACCGTGGCGTTCTGGAGGTCGCCGGGTTTCGAATCGAAAGCCGTATCCGAAGCGAACAGTGGGTTGCTGATGTCCCAAACGTTCGCGCTGAAGGGGACGGTCGCGGTGGTTGCGCCCGAAAGCACGTCAACGTACACCGGCCCGGTGTAAGTGGTGCGCGCGTCTTCGGCGGTGATGGTGAGCGAAGCGGTGGGGTTGCTAACCGTAAAGTTCGGATTCACACCGCCAAAGATCGCCGTGACGGTCTTCGCGCCCGGTTGCAGATTGCCCGCGGGCGGAGTGTGCGGAGCAGGATTCACGGGTTCAAGCAAAGGCACGTTGGGCGTGGTGCAGGCAATCGTACTCGCGTCGAGGGAGAGACTGCACGAGCCGTTCGCGCTGGCCGGTTGCGTCAGTGTGTAAGGCGGCGGCGGTGTGGCGTTCGAGGCAAACTGGCCGCTGGGCAAAGTGCAGGAGAAAGTGGTTGGGGACAAGCTGGGCACTCCCGCGATGGTGCAATTCGCCATCGCCGTCGCGCCAATCCGGAACTGAACGGTCGTAGTCCCGCCCAGAATCGGATTCTGCCCGCCCAATGTGACGTTGGGAATCGAGACTGTGAATTGTTCAAGGTCGCTGTATTGCTTGCTGGCCGCAGAGAGTGAAGCCGAAGCCGCGAGCGAGTCAACGTTCACCGTCAGCTTGCCGGTGGCATAGATGATGGTGTAGTTGCCGAGGCCGGTGCCTACGGCCGCGCTGGGCGTGATGGCATAAGGCGAGCCTGCTATCGTCGCCGTCGCCGCGTAGCCGCTGCTGGTGAGCGTCACGCTCGAGACCGAGTCGGTGCCCACCAAGCCGCTGGTGGTGAACTGTGTGGTCCCGTTGGGCGTGAAGGTCGTGCCGAAGGTCTTGCTCTCGTCCTTGGCGGTGATGGTCAGCGTGCCCGTGTTCTCCGTCAGCTTGCCGGTGGCATAGCTGATGGTGTAGTTGCCGAGGCCGGTGCCTACGGCCGCGCTGGGCGTGATGGCATAAGGCGAGCCTGCTATCGTCGCTGTCGCCACGTAGCCGCTGCTGGCGAGCGTCACGCTCGAGACCGAGTCAGTGCCCACCAAGCCGCTGGTGGTGAACTGTGTGGTCCCGTCGGGCGTGAAGGTGGTGCCGAAGGTCTTGCTCTCGTCCTTGGCGGTGATGGTCAACGTGCCCGTGTTCTCCGTCAGCTTGCCGGTGGCATAGCTGATGGTGTAGTTGCCGAGGCCGGTGCCTACGGCCGCGCTGGGTGTGATGGCATAAGGCGAGCCTGCTATTGTCGCCGTCGCCGTGTAGCCGCTGCTGGTGAGCGTAACGCTCGAGACCGTGTCACTGTACAGCAGGCCGCTGGCAGTGAACTGCGTCGTCCCGTCGGGGCTGAAAGTCGCCCCGTAGTTCTTGCTCTCGTCCTTGGCCGTGATGGTCAGCGGGGCGGGGTTGACGGTCAGTTGAGCCGTGCCGCTCGCCGCGGTGTAATTCGTATCGCCGGCAAAGCTCGCGGCGACTCCGCTTGGGTAGGTGTTGGCGGCGATGGTGCCCAGGCTGACGTTGCTCAGGCTTGCCACGCCGCTGGCGTTGGTGGTAGCCGACCCGGCGCTCGTGCCGTTCAGAGTAAAGCTCAAGGTCTTGCCGCTAAGCGGGTTGCCGTTGAGGGTCAGCGTGGCGGAAAGGTTCACCGTCCCGCCATAGGTCCCCGACGCGGGAGCAACCGAAATGCTTGTCGGATTTGAAGTAACGGTCAGGGTCTGAGTATTGCTTAGGGCGCTGGTGTAAGTAACTCCGCCGACGGTCGCAGACGCGAACGACGCCTGTACCGTGTGGTCGCCCACCGTCAAGGCCGATGGGTTGTACGTGGAAAGAGTAGCGCTACCGTCCGCGAGGGTGACAGACGTGCCTGCGAAGGTGCCGTCCACCGTGAAAGTGATGGTGGCGCCTACGATGGGCGAGGTCCCGGTGTTGAGGTTGGCGACGAAAGTGACGGGGCCAGCGGAGCCAGCCGGAACCGAGCTCGGGCTGGGCGCTGACAGCGTCAGGTCTGGCGCGACATCAATGGTTATACTTCCAGAACTGGCGCTGGTTTCCTTGCCCTTGTCGTCCGGAGCGTAGGTTGACGTCAGAGTTTGCGATCCAAGGATCAAGGGAGTGTAGGTCACTCTGCACAGAAGCGAAGGTGCAGTCGCGCCCGTTGAGGTGAGCGTGCAATTCGCCGCATATGGCGCCGGGCCTAAACCGAAGCTGTATCCATCGCTGCTGAACGTTCCCGCATTCGAGGGGCTGACGCTCCAGACCTCCTGCCCGTGCACGTTGGCGGTGTTGAAGGGAGTGGTCGTCGCGGTGCATATTGTTGACTGACCGACGGAAACCGCCGCTGGGCTGCATGACACGGTCGTCGTCGTGGCAACCTTGTCGGTGAACGTCATCTGCGCTTGCGAAGCTGAGCCGACGGCAGTGAGGGTGAACCTTATGGCTACGTCGTTCATGTCGGTTGAAAACGAGCTGTTGGAAATATTTCCGTTCGCGTCCGCAGTCGCGGTAAGAGAGATTGGGCTGTCGCTATCGAGGTCCGGTACCTCGACCAGGCTCAGTTGGACTGTCTCGCCGGGCTTCCAGCCGGAGCCGGTGAAATTGACTGTGGTGTTCGGAGGATAGTCGGCGAGGTCGGTCTTGACCCAGGCAAAACCATAAACTTCGGATGTGACCTGAGCGGAGCCCGTTGCATCGTTTCCACCCGCGACCATCAAGATGCCGTCATTCTGGCTTTTGGGTGTGCCGTTTGAGAGTGCGGCGCCTGCGGCGCCTGCGCGCGCTGCCGACATCGAGCCGGTGGCGCTGGTTGAACCGGTCCAGGGACAATACGTTTCTACGGAAGAGATGGCGGTGCCGCTCGACCCTCCCCCCACAACCAGGATGTTCGAGTTATATGGGAGCAAGAAGGCCAGGTGCTTGCTGCGAGCGGTCGAAAGCGAAGAAGCCGCAAGTGCAAAGCTTCCGACGGCGGGGTCGAAGACTTCAATCGAGGCGAGGTCGGACGTGCCGTTCGATCCACCGATGACGGCCACTTTGCCGTCAAGCTCGGTGGTGGCGGTCATGTTCATGCGCGCCACATTGAGCGCCGGGCCGGCACTGACCAGGCCGGTTGCGGGATCGTAAATGTCGGATGAAGCCAGCACGTTCGGCGTGCCGGTGGTCGCGGGCGGGACGGGCGCCCCAGTGGTCCCGTCCCAGCCGCCGACGATAAGCACTCGGCCGTCGGGGAGGACGGTGGCCGCGTGCGACTCACGCGCGGCGGAGAGGGTAGACGCCGCGAGCGTGAAGCTGTTGGATGTCGGATCGAAAAGTTCGAGGCTGGCGAGTCCGCCGGCTGACGGATTCGCGGAGCCGCCGGCCAGGAGCACCTTACCATTGGCAAGGAGCGTAGCCGTGTGGCCCGACCTCGCCACCATCAGCGGACCGGCGGCGGTCCAGGTGTTGGCTGAGGGGTCGAAGATCTCTGCGGTCTCGGTCGCGCTTCCCGTGGCGCCGGTGCCGCCAGCGACCAGCACGCGGCCGTCCTGAAGCAGGGTGGCCGTGTGGCCGGAGCGGGCAAAATTCAGGGAGGGCGCGGCCGTGAACGAGCCGTCGGAGTTGAGGAATTCGACCGTCGAGAGCGGGCTCGTTGTCCCAGTCCCGCCGGTCATCAGCACGCGCCCGTCGTTGAGCAGCACGGCCGTTGCGCCCGTACGTGGTGACGCCATCGTGCCCGCAGGCAACCAAGTGCCGGTCGGGGGCGCCGTGAGGTTCGAGCCTTTGACGAGCAGGCCCACCCCCAATAGCGAGATTCCCAGCAATGTGATGAGATAATTTTTAGCGCGATTCATGACTTAAGCTCCTTTTTGAGTGGCGGCGCGGCTCGAAATCGTCGGAGTCCCGGTCGCAGATCGAATGTCTGATGGACAAGCTGCCTTTGCCCTCGGCAAATGCGTTAGCCGGGAGAACTCCAAGTGAGTGCACCTGGCATACCAATGTCCCGGCCAAATCGGCGGTGCGATGTAGTTGCAACATTTTGAAAGACAAGACCTTATGATTCCTTTGTTGTAATTAGTCATTT
>QHZO01000348.1:2778-3615 GCA_003224695.1 Acidobacteriota bacterium | reverse complement strand
CGAGCCGTGGATGCTGCAGCTGGTCGGGGCATTCGGGCAGGGGCGCACGGCGCACGAGGTGTACGAGGCAGCGCAGGCAGCGGGCCAATTACCGGAAGGGTTCGGGCCCGAGGACTTTGCCACGCTGGTGGCTATGATGATCGACCGTGGGTACATCGAGATTGACGAAGCCGTATTTGGGCGCTGACGACGAGCCTCCGAGGGGGGCACAAATGGAAACCTTGCAAATGGGCAGCCGGGCCATTCCCGTCAAACTGTTACAGCGACTCCTGAACAAGAAAGGTGCGACTACCCGGCTCGTCGAGGACGGGGCCCTCGGGACGCTGACGCATGCTGCGGTGCGGGCGTTTCAAACTCGCGAGCGAATCGCACAGGATGGCGTTGCCAGCCCCAGCACGTGGTCTCGGTTAGGAATCACGATCGACATCACGCATCCGGTGCGGCTGTTCGGACAACCCACCGGGATGACATGCTGGTCAGCGGCGGCGACGATGATCGTGGGCAACATGTCCGTCGGTCCCGGAAGCGCCACGCTTGCGCCCGGCGGAGGAATGGTGCCGGACGCGGACAACATTCGGCGGTTCGGTGAAGGGCTTGGCTGGCGGATGCATTATCCGCAAACGTGGACCGTGGGCGGCTTGGGCAGCCTGCTGCGCGGCAAGCCCGTCTGGGCTGTGGGCGGTGGATCCAGTCCGACCGGTGACTGGCTACACGCCATTGTGCTGAGTGCGCTGTGGAGCGACGGCGCTCCGGACGCCAGTGGCACCATGCTCCGCATTCACGATCCATGGCCACCGAATGTCGGCAAGGTGTACGGCCGCTTCTACCGGGGCAATG
>QHZO01000348.1:0-2767 GCA_003224695.1 Acidobacteriota bacterium | reverse complement strand
TTGTACGTGCTGCAGCCGTAATCAGTGCGCCGACAGTAGATAATACGTGCCGAGCGCCTTGTCGCCGACTCGCTGTCGGCTGGCGGCTTCGAGCGGCAGGCGGACACCCTGGCCGGGCCCGGTCTCCCCACCCGACAGCAGCGAGCTGCCGCCCTGCCAGCGCTTCCCCCCAAAAAGTCTCGACCTCAGCGACGGGTCGAAGCTGCCGTAGGGGTCGTGCACCACGATCCTAAAGTCTGCCGAGCACGTATAGGGCTGGTAGTTCTCGTACCCGACCACGAGGATGATGTGTCCTTCGACGTTGACGTGGCTCACGGCCACCATCACCGGGAAACCTCCATCGATAAAGCGCACGATCGACTCGACCGCACGGGCTTCGTCGGTCGTGGTGATGTACTCGAAGTGCAGCGATGGGAAGTGGACTTCCAGCCACCATTTCATGTTCTTGTGCGCATTGCGCATCTGCACCGGCCGTTTCGTCCCCTCGTTGATGTCCTTCCAGATCGCCTCGATATCTCGGTCGGCGGCGCCGGTGTTCTGCCTGACCACCGTTTGCTCGAGGTACGTCGCCATCATCTTGAGACAGGTTGACTGGCACGTGATTCCTGTCGGTTGTGCAAAGTAGGGGACGGGAATAATCCTACTGCGTCCGGGCATGGAGCCTCCGCCGCGCTGTTACTCTTCGGCCGGGTTCGCTGGATTGGGTGGACCTGGGTAGCTGAGGTTGTCTCTGATGATGTGATTGATCTGGCCGTGTTCGGCCTCCGTCGCACTCCATCCGATGTCGATGACCAGATGCAGGTATTCGTGCAAGATCACCTTCTCCATGTCCATCACGCTGGTATCCCCGGATAAGAAGAACGGGCCGACTCTGAGGTTGCTGGTGCCCGGAGTCGCTTCAGCGCCCCGTTCGTCGGGATCAAACTCCAGCGTGCACTGTTGCCATACGATTCGGTAATTCGGTTTGAGCATGTCGCGCGCCCGATCGAGTTTGGTCGGTGCGCCTACATACACGCCGGTCGCGCCGCCGCGAATGCCCGTCAGATTCGCCAGCGCGTCTTTGACCTTGCCGAGCAACAGCTGTCCCGATTTATCGCTGGGAAATGTGGCGAGCTTGAGCGTCGCCATTGCGATCGCTCTCCTTACGGGAGATACCAGGGATTCTACATGCCGACCATTACTCCAGCGAGGGCGATCACCCTTCGCACGCTCTCAGCGGAGCACGATCCCCTGGTTTCTGAGACAGTCGACGAGTTTCGTGGCCGGGTTCGATCGAGCGCCAGTGAGCGCTGTACTCCATCTCCCCTGAACCGTGGCGTTTCTTCCGTGGTCGGTCTGCTGATCGTAGATCCCGTCAGCGGTCGATGTGGATTGGAGACGATCATCCAGATCAACCGTCGGCTGTTGCAGGTCGGCGATGGCCTGCTCCAAGGCCTGCTTCGTCGGGAACGTTCGGCCGGATTGGAGCAACGCTGTCAGGTCGGTGTGCATGTCGCGCATCAGCAAAGCTGTAATGTCATAGTGTCCCTGTTCATGCCGGAGCAACTCGGGCGTGCGAGCCGAGGGGCGCGACCACATTTGCGCTCGGTCCAGCTTGACTTGAACGGAGACTGTCGAGAGGCGGAAATCACTCTGCCGCCCTTGGCGGACGCTCATGGTGTAGGGGGTTTGCACACCGTAACTCGTGGACGTGAACGCATCGCTTCGGGCGTTCGTAGGAGCGTTGCCGAGGAAGTCTTGCCAGGTGAGGGTTAGCGTGTGGCCGGTGATCGACATGACGTGTGGACGCCTCTAGGGACTCGCCTCGGTGCGGCCGCGACAGGGCTTTTGGAGTTCCTAGGCTCAGGCTCCTTACGGCACAGTAAAGGCGGGCCCCTCTTCGCCGATCATTTGATCGTAACGACGCGCATGACGCCCAGAGGAACGTGGCGGCTCTTCACATCATCCACTTTCTGCCCTGTCTTCTTCAAGACATCCATGATCAGTTTTGGCTCGAACCTGCCGAGATTACTATCATCGAGTGCGGGCGTTTTCGGGTCCACAATGAATATGCAGCCCAGGGTGCCCTCCTGTTTGTGCATATCCACAGTGGCGACTTTCCCCCGCATCCCATCTTTTACGCCCAACCCAAGATAGGGGATGGCGAAATTCGTATTCTTGTAGATGAAGACCTCTTTGTCGTGCCATGAGTCATAAACTTTGTCTGCGGTTCTCTGTGACCACGCCCCGGTGATGAACAGGGGCCTTTCGAGGCGCGCAGAGCTTACCAGCGTTCCGCCACTGTCAAAGACCGCCAGCATATCATTATCGTCAAAGCGAAACGTGATGGTGCTGGGGTTTCCCGGCACCACCGCGTTACTTGCATCCCGGGTGGAGAGCCAGTCGGGAAGGAAGCCTTCTGCGCCCCCCCGAATAATGAAGAATTGCAAATCTCCTTTTCCACTGGCGTCGACCTTCTGTTTGCCGTCCGAGGCGATCTCAATCAATTGTTTCACATAGGCTTCATTCTCTATGCTGATCTCCCCGCCCCGGCTGTAATCGCCACTGATAATCTGCAAGTCAATGGCGCGCTTGCGGGCCGCTTCCGGCGCCAAGGAGTAGAGATGTTCTTTATCAAACTTCACCTTGGCTGGATTTGTCGGGAGGGCGCCCAGGATCAACGTTCCCACAAATTTCACGGGACCGGGCATCCCGGATCGTGACCGGCATGACGTGCCGGCGTCGATCCAGTCATCTCCAACCCGGGAGCTGCACAGCGGTCCGGGTA
>QHZO01000347.1 GCA_003224695.1 Acidobacteriota bacterium | reverse complement strand
GAGCGCGCGCGCCAGCTCGCTGTAACGAACGATCCCATCGCCAGAGCAATTCAAAATCCCTTGCCATTCAGTTTTGACCGCGCGATAGAGAATTTCGCCGATGTCTTCCTCGGAAATGAATTGCATCGGGGGGTCCGAGCCTTGAACCGCGACCATCCAAGGAAAGCGGCGCGCCGGCCAATCCATCATCGTTGTCACAATATTCCGCGTGTGCGGTCCGAGTACGATGGCGGGCCGCAAGATCAGCAGGGAAATCTCAGCGTGGCTCGCCGCAAACGCTTGCGCGAAGCGGTCCACTTCCCCTTTGTGCTTTGAATAAAGGTAGCGCGGCGTCCCGGTGACGGGCGTCTCTTCGCCCAAGTACGGCGGCTCGGAAGGATTTCGAGGATTGACGTAAGCCGTCGCGCTGCTCGTGTAAACGACGCGGCGAAGGCGCGCGGCTTCCGCGGCGCGAAAAAAGTTCTCCGACCCGCCGATATCCACTTGCCGGTGGCGGCGCGCATCGTGAATGGGGTTGAATTGCCAGGCGAGGTGCAGTCCCGTGTTGATGGAGCGCGATTGGAAAAGCTCGTGGAGCTTTTTCCAGGGCGCCGTCAGATCAAATTGCAAAAATTCCGAAGGGCATGCGAGCGACGCGGCGCGCGGGCGAATGTCGAGGCCCAAGACGAATTCGCAATCGGGATCGGCCCCCAGGCGTTCCATGAGCCGTTGCGCCAGATACCCACTGCTGCCGGTAATGGCGAGCCGGATCCCCAAATGGCCTTGTCCCCCGAGGCGTTTGCGCGCACGCCGCTCATCCACGGCGAAGGGTTTCGATGAGATGCTCGGATGCCCGCAGGGAAAACGCCAGGATCGAAATCGTTGTGGTCTTGTCGGTGCAATTCAAGAAGACGCTGGCGTCCGCGACCGAGAGGTTCGGCACATCGTGGCATTGTCCGAAACGATTGGTGACGGATTTCTTTGGGTCGGTCCCCATGCGGCAGGTGCCGGTCTCGTGCAAGCTGTAGCCGGGAATTTCGGGATGCTCGGCCGCGCCCCAGACTTCCCCGCCCGCGGCTTTGAGCGCCTCCGCGCAAACCTGTTTCGAGTGCTCCCACATCTCGAGCACGTTGGTATCCCATTGGAAATGAATTCGCACCGCCGGCCGGCCGTAGGCGTCTTTCGCTTCCGGGTCAATGTCCACGTAATTCGTGTCGGAGCGAAGCGTCGGCGCCTGCACGGTGAAGCCCACCGGGGTGGGGTAGTAGCGTTTGATATCGCGCTTGAATGCCGAGCCAAAGCCTTCGAGCCGGCCGTGATACCAGGGGAACTCTCCGCAGCCGCCGTCGGGATAGACCGAGTAACCTCGAATGAATTTTTCCTGGTGAGGATTTTCGAGATTTTGCCAGCGCGGCATCCAGGCGATGGTGCTTCCGGACACATGGTCGGGGAAGCTGGGCTGCCCAAGCAACTGCGGCAAGAAGCCGTATGCCGAGGTCCCGTAGAGGTGGTCGCACAGGTTCCTGCCAAGCTGGCCACTGGAATTGGCGATGCCGGCCGGCCAAAAACGCGATTTGGAATTGAGCAGGATGTGCGCCGTCTCGACCGAGGAGGCGGCCATCACCACGGCGCGCCCGTAAACCTCGCGCTCCGCGCGCGTTTTGCGGTCCAAGTACGCTACGCCACGGGCGCGGCCGCCGTCGTCCACCAAAACTTCCCGCGCCAACGCGTGTTCGACTAAATCAAGGTTCCCGGTTTTCTGGGCCAGCGGCAGAAAAAACCACGGGGAGGAAAAAAACGACCCGGTATCGCACCCCTCCGTGCAGTTGCCGCAAAAATGGCAGGCCGGGTGGCCGGCGTGCACTACGGTGAGCTGCGCGATGCGGTCGGGGAGATAGGGCACACCCAGCTTGTCGCATCCCGATTTCAAAATGGTGTCGAGGCAACGGAACTTCATGGGCGGCAGGTACTCGCCGTCGGGATTCGACGGCCGGTTCTGCACCGTGCTGGCGACGCCGATCATGCGCTCGACGCGGGCGTAATAAGGGGCCATCTCCTCGTAGCTGACGGGCCAATCCACGTCGTTGCCGTCGCGGCTCGCGGCGCGGAAGTCGAGCTCCGCGAAACGGGCCGACGAGCGGCCCCAGAAATTGGTCTTCCCGCCCACGGCCCAGCAGCGCGGCCACATCCATTGGGTTCCGGGCGCCGTGGTGTAGGTGATTTCGTGCTCCCAAATCCCCGCCGTGTATTCATTGTCCATGTAGCCGTAAGAGTTGGCGCGCGTTTTGGGGTCGCCGAAGCCGCGATACTTCATGTCGTAGGGCTGGCGATGATTGCGGAAATCTTTGGCGGGGTCGAGCTTCCGTCCGGCGCTCAACGCGCAAACTTTCAGGCCCGCCTCGGTGAGTGTCTTGACGGCCATTCCGCCGCCCGCCCCCGTTCCCACTACGATGACGTCGTAAGTCGCCTGTGGCATGTCCATGTCAAGAGTCGAGAGTTAAAAGTCGAAAGTCGAATGGAAGAGGTCTGAAGTATGAAGTGTGAAGTATGAAGTACGAAATTGGCACTACATGGCCGTCCGCCACGTAAGCTCTGGAATCCTCCTCTTTTGCCTTCGGCCTTCACAATTTAGAATTCGGACTTCAGACTTCACAATTCACACTTCATACTTCACACTTCATACTTCAGAGGTCATCCTACTGTCAGGTGCCGATGCTCGGGGTCGTCAACGTGCGGACAGCCGGGCGATTCCGTGTAGAGCCTGAGCCCCGGATAGTCCAACTGCTCCATGCCGATGCGCGAAGTATAAAAACCCATCACCGTGTATTCGCGAACCAGCCGGAAAAACTCGCGGCCGTCTTCTTCGCCAAGACGGTGTTTCTCTTTGATGGCCAGGTGCTCGAGCAGATCGGTCTGGGCGTCGGCCGGAAGCTCCATGAAAGTTTTCCCCAGAAGGTTTGTGGCGTGCGCGTCGAGCCACGCGAGACCGTAGCGGAATCGGTACTGAACGTCCTGCTCGGCCGAAACCATGAAGTCTACGAACTCCGCCACGCCGGCTTCGCGCGCGCCCGGCGTGCCGTCGCTCGGGATGATGAGCTCGGTCAGCCGCTCGAGGATGGAATATTCCGAGGGCGAGAAGAATTGCGGCGTGTATTCAGCGGGACGAATTTGCGCAGGAGCTGGCGACAAGTGTTCGCAAGCATACGCCCAGCGCGAGAAACCCGGGAACTGGCTGGCCCACGCGCCTATCGCCAGCATGCGCAGCACTTCGCGGCGCTCCAGTCCCTGCCCGGCCATACCCTGCCTCCGCGTGAATGAGAAGGTTGCCCGCGCGGGCTCCGAAAGTCAAGCCAAAGCCGAGTAAAGAGAGCTTTTTGCGCTCTCCCGAACCACAAAATGCATCGCTGCTTTAAACCCGTGCGGGGCTGGTTCATAATTCCAGGCAGAGAAATGACACCGACCCCGAAGCCGTATTTTGGAGCGGGGGCAAGTGTAAGGTGAAGGTTTTCGTTGAGGTTTCGGCCCCGCCTAGGGACCCACGTGTTCCGCATAGCGGCGGTTCTGCTGAAGCGAAAAACGGGTCTTGAGCGGTCCGGTGACTTTAATGACAGACTCCTTCACGGCTTGGAGGCCGTCAACACCGTCTGCGCGCAAGTGGACTCTAAACATGCCGGGAAGCGTGTAGGTGTGACGCACGTGCTCGCCTTCGGCCGCCATCCCGTCGCCGAAGTCCCACCGAAAGCCGAGGGCTGGCACGCTTTCCGCGCTGACCTCGGCGGAGCGCTTCATTTCTTCTCCAGTCGCCGCGCTTGTTGGGACTAGGGTTGAAACCGCCGGAGGCGCCGCAGGGATGGAATTGTCCACGAACTTGATCATGCGGACCGAATGCGGCGGCTGATTCCGAAACTCTATGCTACCCTCCGCGATCCCGACCGGCGCGTTGTGGCCGAACACGTCAAAGGCCTGGACCTGATGTCCAATCTGAAAGTTCAAATCTGAAATCTTGAAAGAGTGTGAGCACGGTGTTTCGGTCCAGTTAAAAACCGTGAGCACTCCAACGCGGCGGTCCTCGCGCAAAAAGAAAACGCTCGGCTGAAGGTCTTGAGCGTTGTAGGTCATCAGGTCGAGGGGGATGGCAGCGCGGCCGAGGAACATAATTTGAAGCAGATCCTTGTTTTCGACCTGCGCCAGCCGCGCGAGGTCGGCGGCGAGAGTCGGCAAGTCGTCGCCAATTTCAAACATCCCGCCGGAAATGGCCGAGAGCGCAATCGAACCCTGGGCCTCGTCGAGGGCCAGG
>QHZO01000346.1 GCA_003224695.1 Acidobacteriota bacterium | reverse complement strand
GCGCGGGAACGCGCATCGCGTATTCCGGAGAAGCTCAGGTGGGCGGCGTCATTGCCAGCGTCGGCCAGCGGTTGCTGGTGATGGCGGCAAAGCAGATCACCGGCCATTTCTTCGAAGCCTTCGCCCGCGAGTTCCGGGATGCTGCTTGAGATTATAGCGGGCCGTCACGTGAGCTGCCCCAGCCTCGGCCATTAGCCACGGCAAGCTTCTTCGCCGTGGGTTGCTAGTGAAGCGAAAAAAAGCCCACAGCACAGAAAACGTGCCATGGCTAGACGCTTGGATTATTCCATGACAGATTGGGAGCAGCGGAAGGTTGCCCGATTGCGCGTTTGTGGCGAAGCGATGTCGCGCGGTGCGCCATCGAATTCCAGCGCCACTCGGCGTCTGTCATGGGACGGAATGCGTGACGGCAATCCAAGCATATTCGCGGCCTCGCGTCCGACGGTAGTTTTCTCCTGCGAGCTATGAGGATCACCTCCTTCCTGGCTGCGGTAGGCAAGCAACATACATCTGACCGACCCCGAAGGCAATCGCCGGCCGAAAAAACAGTAACGAGTAACAAGTGCCGAGTGACAAGCGCGAATAAGAAAAGGAAAACGCCCAAGCCTGAACTGGCCTCTCTCTCGACCCATCCCTCAGACAGCTTTCCGTCCCCTGCCCGCGCAACTCGCCGAGGGTACGGATCTTGGGCACGATGGAACCGCTCAGCCTTGGAGCGACGGGCTCACAATCTGGATGACTTCGCCGGCCTTGATCGTTTCGGCGGCGTTTTCAGTTCCGCAAACAGCGGCTGATAGAACCTAATGTTGTTGTCGGGGACCCTTACGACGATAAATCCAAGCTTTCTCGCCGAAACGTTTTGTTGATGGCAAAGGTTTTGGTCTAACGTTAAGAAGGCATCGAACCGGCTTGTTTCGGCCAGTGCCAGGAGCCTTCCGTTGGAAGCGCCGCGCCAACCCATTTCATTCACTGTCCTCACTTCGTGATTGGGGAAGGCCATTCTGACCCGCGGGTTCACACATTCGTCTAACAGGATGCGCATTCGACAAGATATTCGGCGGCCAGATCGAGAAAAAGCTCGGCCTGTTCACGGGTCACGGACGGGGCGCCCTCAAGGAAGTCGTTGATGGTCTCTCCATGCTTCAAATGATCGAGAAGCATTTGAACAGGTACGCGCGTCCCGGCAAAACACGGGGCGCCGCTCATGCGGTCCGGGTCTATCCACACCACTTGTTGGAGATGGGCTTTCCTTTCCGCTGTCATGCCAATAGGGTACTGGAAAAAATGGGGCCGCGCAAACCGGTTTGGTACCGACAATCGCTGCCAGACTGCGGCTCTTCCGAACAGCGCATTATCGAATTCCGTAAAAGAAGTAGCCTGGCCCGACGCGCATGTTGTGAATAAGCCAGGCGGGTGACAGCGCACCCACGAGAGCGCCGCCGACGGTTTGCACCAAAGCCAGCGGCCAGATGTTCCGATGCAGGGCAAAGATTTCCGAGAAGAGGAAGCCCGCGCACGTCGTGACGACCATCAAGACGGGGTTGGGGATGTGCGCCCCGCCGAACATCAAGGCCACCAACGCGGCGCTCAAGTGGCGGTTCTCAAGGACGGAATCGAGGCGGTTAAAGAAGTACGATTGCGCGAGATACTGCTGGGCGACGCACCACACGCCATAACCGCCGAAATAGAGTGCGGCGCGCGGGCCGGGCCATTCCGGGACGAGTGTGTGTTTGAGAAGCGCGTAGACCACCAGCGGCACAGCCAGAATAACAAATAGCGGCAGCGCCACTGAGGCGCTGGCTCTTAGCTCCTGAACGGTAAGTCCGAGCTGCTTCCACGTGTCGTGGTGGATTGCGTGGCTTGCGACCACCACCGCCGCCAAACCAATCCAAGTCCAATGATGCGAGTGCCGCCAGCGCCAGATGTAGGCTAAAATGCCCGCGTAGATCGCAAGAACTTCGATCGAGGTCGCCCACCGCGCGAGGTTTGAATTCCTGCGCAACCATCGGCCGGCTTCGGAGGTGACTGTGGCCATTCGACGCCTCAATTCCATTTTACGCTATGCGCGCCCAGGAGGCGTGGCGAGCGCATTGCTCGCTTTGTTCGGCATGGCCGGCGTCGCCGCGCTCAGCGCGGTTGCCGGGAATGATTTTGGGGCGCCCGCGGCCGCGAGTCGGCACGTTTTGGTGATCTCCGTGGACGGTATGGGCGCGTCTTGGTACGCCGCTCCGCCCGCGGGCCTCGCGACGCCCAACCTGATGCGGCTCAAAACGGAAGGCAGCTTTGCCGAAGGCGTCGAGGGCGTCTATCCCACCGTAACTTACCCTTCGCATACAACCATCGTCACGGGCCGCATGCCGGCCGAGCACGGCATTTATTCCAATCTTTCTTCTCGAGTGGCCGGGCAAAACCCGCGAGACTGGTTCTGGTTCGCGCAAGCCATCAAAGTGCCCACGCTCTGGGACGAGGCGCGAAAAGCCAAGCTGACCACGGCCAGCGTTCTCTGGCCCGTCACCGCGGGCGCCGACATTGATTGGGACATCCCGGAGATCTGGGACCCGCAAAAAGGCCCCGTCCCCGACCCGTTGTACATCGGCCGGTTCGCGACTCCCGGCCTGGTGCTCGAGGCCACGATGGCCATCGGCTCGCCTCCGGCCGGCGAAGACCGCGACACGACCATCGCCAAGCTCGCCGGGTACTTGCTGAAGAAGCACCAGCCGAACTTGTTGCTGGTCCACATTGAGCTCCTCGACGAAGTCGAGCACGGGCACGGGCCCGAGAGCCCGGAAGCGCGCGCCATGGTCGAGCGCATTGACGCGCGCATCGGAGAAATCCTCCAGGCGGATCGCGACGCCGGCCTGGCGGACTCGACCGACGTCTTCATTGTCTCCGATCACGGTTTCCTTCCGGTCGAGCGCCTAATCCAGCCAAACGTTCTCCTGGCCAAGGCGGGATTGTTCACGCTCGATGCGCAAGGGTACGTTAGGAGCGGAACGATTCAAACGGTGTCCAACGGCGGGTCGTTCTTCATCTATTGGCCCGAGGGCGGGAACCTGGAAGCGCGTGTCCGCGCCGCGCTTCAGCCCTTAACCGGCCAGGGCCTGGTCTGGGCGGTTTTCAATCGCCAAGCCCTCGTGGACCTTGGGGCCGACCGTGCGGCGAAAATGGCGCTCGAGGCGCCGCTCGGCGCGGCGTTTGACGGCGCAGCCGTTGGCGATCTGGTGGTTCCCGCGAAGCGCCCGATAGGCACCCATGGTTTCCTGCCCTTCCGCAAGGGCCTGGAGTCGTCCTTTATCGCCTGGGGGCCGGATATACGCGGCGGGGTGAACCTCCATCGCATTCGCATGACCGCCATTGGGCCGACCATCCTCAAGGTCAT
>QHZO01000086.1:7939-20093 GCA_003224695.1 Acidobacteriota bacterium | reverse complement strand
AGAGTGGTGTATGGCCAAACTGGTTGCGGAATTTTCGCGAAGGTTTTTTCTTGCGTTTGCGAACCTCCCCTTGATCAATCACGACATCATGGGAGTAAGCGCTGCCGTCGATCTTTATCAAACCGAACGAAAAATCCTCAATGTTCACGCTGGGATCACCTTATCTCGCCCGCAGTCGGTGGCTGAAATGCCGTTCCAGCCCCACAAAAGGCGCGCCAAGGAAACTGAACCCCGCCTTATCAGGCCGGCTTGCCGTGGAACAGCAAGACGAGCTCGATGATGAGGATAAGGAGGACTGCCGTCTCCAGGACGAATGCTCGGGCCTGGTGAAATTCGTGCACCATGAATTCATAAAGCTGGCCGGCGGTGCGGAGCTTTTGGTCCACCAACATTCTGTAATCGGGAACGCCCACCTTCGCAGCCGCCAGGCGGTAGAGGCGAGCAAAATACATATCACTCAGAAACTTGATGCTGTTATCCATCCGCTCCGTCAGCTCGATGACATCCAAGCGGATCGTGTTCAGTCGCTGCGCTTCTCGCGCCAGCCTCCAGCGCGAGAGGAAACTCTTTTCCGTTCGAGTGCCGCGTAGACACCTTTTAGCACGCGGGTCAGCAGGTTGTCGTAGTAGCGAAATTCGAGTAGCTGAGTATTAGCGTACTCAAGGAGCTGGATCGTGTCCACTGCACCTTCTGTGGTGTCGTAAACGAGAGCGCCCGTCCAACCCACAACCAACAAATCTGTAGGGGTGTACGAGGTGTTCGATTGCAGGATTTCCTCTTGCTCGGCTCCCGAAAGGGCGGCTGATTCGCCACGCACAACCTGAGAGATTTCGTGTCCGTGCCGAGCGAGCAACTCGGATGCGATGGCCGATCCTCCGTCAGGATCCTCTGTCTCGCACAATTGAACGACAAAATAGTCCTCACTCAGCCAATTCTCAGTCGGCTTGACGAGCGCGGTGGTAGCCCGCTCCAGCCTGCGCTTGGCCAAGTTGACAGACTGCATCTCGAGCCGTTGATCGCCGATCCACGCGCTCGCAAGCCCGACCAGTTGTTCCCATGTGCAGGCGAATTCTCGTACCAATTCGACGCTGACGACTCCGTATTCGTAATAGTTGATTCGGCCCTTGAGCCGTTCGGCCGTTTCGAGGGCGACTTCATCGATGGGCTCGACCGCCGGCGCGGGCTCGAGCCGTACGTAGTCGGGAACTGGACGGGTCAAGCTCGGTTTGCGCCAGCCGGGCTGCGCACCCAGGATTGACCGGACCTGATCGAGTCGGATCGCTTCCGCCACATCGTAGAGGAATAGGACTCGGAACCAGCCGCGCACAGTCGTCGCCCTCGAGCTTGCTTTGGCTTGAATCAAGCCTTCCATCGCTTCCGCGGTTGAGTCCGTTTGTAGAACCAAGTTTGTGGTAGCCATGAGTTTCTCCGGTAAAATGGGGCGGGAAAATATCGCGAGGCGCCAACCCAGCACTTGTTAGGGTGGGCGGTACTGACGAAATGCATTTGAAATTTCCCGGTTGCTCGCCTGGCGTGTACCGCAGCCCCGCGGGTTTGTATGCCTCCATCGTCGACTGTACGCAGTTTCGGCTAATGGCAGATGACAGGAAGATTAAGTTTTTGTAAAGCAGCTATACTTCGTGTCTTCAATGAGTTACGGCAGGATTGGAACTTGCCGTTCGGGGGGAATGGTGCTTCCCAAAATTCCAAAAACTTGGTTCTTGCCGCGCTTGAAGGCCAACTGGGGGTCCTTGGCCTCACCCAAGAAATGTCTCGCCACGCCAAGTATATCCTACTCAGACCGGGTAGCCCGAAGAGTGCTAATACCGTATTGGGAGGTCAAAACTTGCAAGCGGCCATCGTTATTGAGGCGGAAGTTTCTCGTTTTCCCAGAGCGCTTCGAATTCAGAGCAAAAGCTCTTTACGGAATCGGTTCCGCGCAGAACCACGATGTTTTCGAAGTTTTGCGTCTCCGAGGCGAGCGTCCAGTTGTAACTCCCCGTCAGGATAATGGACTGATCGAGGATCAGGAATTTGTGGTGCATCTTGGAATTCGTGCCGCCGCGGCCGCGCGAGAGCCTCCATGTGAATGTCGCCTTGGACAGCAGGGTGCGCGTAAACTCGTTCTGCTGATACTTGCTCCAATCGGTGAGCAGCCGGACCTCGATGCCCCGGTATCGGGCGTCGAGCAAACACTCGAAGAGTTCGCCGCTGTTCAGCCGGTGGACGGCCGCATCAACGGAGTACTCCACTTCCCCAATAAATCCTTTAATGGCCTCTGCGATCGAGATCTCGCGCGAGAAGATGGTCTCGACCGGGCCTGTCGGTTCAGAAATCAAACTGGCGAACCCTCGGCTCACTTTCAGGTTCGCGAGCAGCTCCATTTCCTTGATTCTTCGAATCTCCGCCATACCGCTCCTTTTGTGTGCGGGGAATCATTCGCCGAGGTGACTTTGTTGTTAAATCCTCATTAAGTTTTGATCAAAAATAGGGTATAGATCGGGTTCGAATTGCAATACTTCATCCTCGTGCACAACCCTCTTTATGAGCACCTGAGAATTTTAACGGTTACAGCAACGAGGTCCAATAGGCGGAGGACGGCGGCGTCCCTCCGCCCTTGGAAATTAGCCATATGGCTACATGTGTTTGGACTTGTCTCTTGGCTCGCGCCCTATTCTTCCCCTCCAAAGTCCAGCCCCGGCAAAACGGGGGTGCCTTCAATCCGGACAGCATCAAGGCTTCGGGGGTCGAGACCTAAAGCTTCAAGAATCGTCGGGGCCACCTGATGCGTTTCCACAAAGCTGGTCACGGTTCGAGGTCTAAGGCTGGGGTTCGACACCAAGATCATCACATTGGTGTCGTCCTGGGCGAATCCGCCGTGCTCGGCCTGCTTCTTCGAGCTTCCGGTGTAGACCACGCCCACGTTCGGCTGAACGATGATGTCCGGAGTGCGCGGGTCGCCGTTGCCGAATGGCGGCGGGAGACCAGGTGCGTTGAACATTGTCTCGAGCGATGCTCCGTAAAAAATCTGGCCAATTCCGGCGGCCGATGCATTCGACTCGAGAAGCCCCACGGCGTCGAGTGTCTTGCTCGAGTCCGAGAGCCAAAGCTGAGAGATATCGTCCTCGGTCGGGCCGATTCCCGTAGGGTTGAGGGGAGACTCCGAGAACGGGAGCAAGCTTGGGTCTGAATTCACGAGTACGTTGGCCGGCGATGTCCCGTTCGTTCCGCTGTGCCCGGGGATCGGGAAGAAGCGGTCCGTATCAATCGGTGACTGGCCGTGTTTGGCGGTGATGATAATCAGCGTTGAATCGAGCAGGTGCCGTGCCTTGAGGGCGGTCACCATTTCGCCGATGCTGGCGTCAACAAACTTAATTTCTGCCAGCATATTGGAGGTGGGAGTTCCTGCCGCGTCCGTGTAGCCGCCTTTCGGGCTCGCCAGAGTGTTCTCGATCAGTTTTTGGCCGACGCTGACGGCTTGAAAATTCATGCCAAAAATCGTCGGCACAGGAGCACTGCCCAAGCCCAGGTGCGTGCGGCCATTGATCCAATTCAGGACCGCGTTGACTTTCAAGGTGTCAAAGCACTTGATGTTGTCGAAGCTGCCCGTCCAAGCTCCGCCGGCCTGGGTTGGATCAGCCAGAGGGGCACAGGGAAGACCAGTCGCCGTCACCACGCCCTGCAACGGAATAACATTGGAGTCGACTTCCGGCGAGTAGTAATCGTCCACATTGCTGGCGTTGTTACTGGGGCCGGAAACCGCGGCATAGACGGCGTGCTTGTCCGACCAGGCGGTAAACCCGCCGGCGGCGTGAATCACACCGTAGATGGTATTCGTCCGGATGAAGTTCCATGGGTAGACGGGCTTGCAGCCGTTCAGGGGATCACGGGGCAAGCGCGTCGGATCAATGGACTTGATCCCGCCATCCATCAGGCTGTAAGGTCCGCCGCCGTTGAGTTGCGTCTGATCAAATTCCACTCCCTCTTCGTATTCTGTCGTAGTGCCGTTCGGGACTCCCGGATTGCAACTTCCGCCGGCGACTCCGTTGCCGGTGGTGTTTTGCGGGGGCGCGAGAACCCGATCATATGCCACGTCGTAGAACGCGCCCACTGTGCGCGGTGTGCCGCCCGTCACCAAAGCCATCAGACCCGGGAACGAATCCGAAGGCCGCGATGTGGTCGTGCGAGTGTAATTCACGCCGGTTTTCCCAAGAGAAGCCAGATTCGGGCACGTTCCGGCGTTCGTACAATTTTCATAATCAAGCGCGTGCATGCCGTCGATGCTGATCAATAACACGTGGCGAATGCCATCCCCGGAGTTGATTTGTTCCGGCCCCGCTGATTGGGCGCTCGGACCGAGCAATACGGCTGTCACAACTGTCAGGACGAAAACCGCAAGGGAGTTCTTCAATCTGCGATCGGGGGACTTGCCATGAGCCATACATCCTCCAGTCAGAATTCGGCGAAAGCAGTCAGCTACCTTCGCCGGAGAGTTAAAGCTTGAGGGGGCAGAGTGTACGCGCCAGATTGCAGCAGCTTTACTCCAAGGTAAAATCCTTGTTAATTAAATTCCGGGAGGGTATCTCTAAGGTTGACAAAATTGAGGGAAAGGCCGAAATAACTCAACGGCGGCGCGTAACTCGGTCGAATGGCCAGGACGGCTGGGTAAGATTTCGAACCTCAAGCAGCCCCTCTCTGAGAGGCGACGGAAGCTCGGACTGTCCGGGAGTTGAGTCACAATTTGAGTCACAGATAAGCGCGAAAAGAACCAATTACCGCCTAGTTGTCGGACTCGGCGGTCCTGTAAATTCAATGGATTAAGTGTTCGCTAACGCCAGTCATAGTCTTCGTAAACCGTAGGTCGGTGGTTCGATTCCCTTCGCCGGCTCCCATCCCGTCAATGGATAGCCCGATTGATAAACCTGTCGGGTACAGTTTCGTACAACTCCGGAACTTCACGCATTCAAAAACGCTTCCGCAACGCCGTGAATCGCCTCGCGCTTAGTCGTTGAAACAGCCTGCGTGAAGATGTTCATCGAATGACAACGCCAGTTCTAAAAGCTTCATAAAGACTTTGTCCCGATTTGTCATGGGAGTCCGAACCGAACCTCCACGAATAACCCTATTTGATCAACTCATCGAGATATGCGTTGTTCTGTTCATCGCTCAGGTCCGTGGTGTCGCCAAGGACATAGCGATAGCGGAACGGCGGACCCAATGGAACGATTCGGTTCATCCAATTCGCGGGGTCGGTCCACATGACCAGCCGTTTCCCCATGGCCTTAGTGAGGTCCTCCACGTCCCATTGGAGGGCAAAGCCAGGGATGACCGCGTCAAAGAGGCCGTTATTCATCGTGGTTTTCAGAGCGATGCGCAGACTGTATGGGGTTCGATCCAGCCAAACCTTCCTGATACGATTGTCGGCGGCAGCCGCCAGCAGGAGCCAAATGCCTCTCACCCCGCGGCCGAGGGCGCGAATAGAGGCGGGATCCACATCGCTGTGCGCCGCGAGAAGATCAACACCTCGTAGAATGTCATGCGCCCGCATGGCTGGCAGGTTACGCCCAATCTGGTTCGCCCGAGCATTGGCAAGCCAATTCCCTACGAATGGCGTGTGTTCGTCCGTCATCGGAGAATCCCGCGGCTCGAGCACCAGCACAACCCGCCCTGCCCTGGCCATCCTTTCCGCCAACGATTCGATCGTCGGAGCCTGAAAGTACGGCGGCTTATCCGCCACCGCCAGCACTGCCGGTTTTCGCCCTGCAGAATTGGGAAGATAGAGAGTTCCCTCAACCTCCACGTCGGGCTCGCTTTCAAACTTGAGGTGCTGGCGCCGCCCCCAGTCACTCGCGGTCTCATCCAAAACCTGCACGGGTGGAGGAGAGCCATCCGAGGGAATCCCCAGGCTCCGCAACTCGGTGAGCAAGCCCTGAGTGGTTCCAGGCTTTTTCTTGGCGTTGAAGTCGTCGAGAATTATTTGATAGAGCTTCCGGCTTCCCGGCTCGTCCTCGGCGCGGCCGGTTCGTGTTACCCAAAGGTCCTGGCTGGGATAGAGTTTCACGGGCAGCTCGTGAGGATCACCTTTGCCGTCTTGGAGCCAGCGGATCATCCATTCATACACGGCTTCTCGACTGACCAGAGGCGTGCCGTGCGGGCCCGGTCCAACGAAAAAGCTCACTTTGTCTTCCGCGCCGTAGAGGCGGTACCAGCGCCGCGCTTCTTCATATACCAGCTTGGCGCCGGCAGGCTTGAAGTAGTCATCTTCGGTCGCCTGAATGAGCCATGGCGTGGGCGCGGATAGCTCTACAAAGTCCGCCACATCGAGCCCTCGCGCAAGGAAGCCGGGAAAACTCATCTCGGAATCGGGATCGGGGCCCGCGAACAAAACTCGATAGGAATTGGGATAGCAGGCGGGGACCACGGCTTTGATCCTCGTGTCCAGCGCAGCGACAAAAGTCGTCAAGGCTCCTCCACCCGAGCAGCCTGCCGCCCCAATGCGCGTTGCGTCAACATCGGGCCGGCTGGCCAGATAATCCAGGGCGCGCATGGCGTCCCAAATGAAGTAGCGGCCCACTGCCTCGCCAACCAGCAGGCTCTGGGTGCCCGCCTGGATATGTTCGGGCACGGACCAACCTGCTGCGGGGCCCTGGAGCTGCGGGTCATAGGTCTGCTCCCTTTCGCCTTGTCCGATGGGATCGAAGGCCAGCGCCACGAACCCTTTTAAAGCCAGGTTCGCCGCGAGCCGCTGGGGCTCGGGCTTGCCCTCCTGCGTGTGGCCCGACTGCAGGAGAACCCCGGGATAACGACCGGGCCCGGCCGGCCGGTAAACATTTGCTGTAACAAAGAATCCCGGCAAACTTTCGAAGAGCACTTTCTCGATTGTGTAACCGTCAGCCTGGATTTGGCCGGTGATCCTCGCGCGCAGCGGTCCGTGGAAACCCGGGAAGCCGCCCAGAATGTCCAGAAGCGTTTCGCGAACCCGTTTCTTGCGGCGTTCCGCCTCGGCAACCGTGTGGATGGCCGCAATGGCGCTCGCGCGTTTGTCCAGGTGTTGCTGCGCGATCCGATCCATCCATTGGAGAAAGGGATCGGGCGGCAGGTTTTGAGTAGAAACCAATGAAGGACCGGCAACAATTGCACATAAGACCGGGAGAGCGGTAATTCGCATGGGACATCAGAAGAGCCCGGCTCAACTCCTCGCGTCAATACCCGATGTTGTGACAATCACCGCAGGAAACAGAGGCCTTTCGGAGCTTGTGACAATTAACGCAAGAGACCATGGAAATATCTTTTTCTTGTCTTAGAACGTCGCCGTCTTCGACCGCGCCATGGCATACTTGGCAGCCCACTCTCGCGTCGCTATGCTTTAGATGGTTGAAGAAAACGAACTCTGGCAGCTTATACACTCGAACCCAGGAAATTTCCTGGCCTTCCTTTTCCAATTGGGCCAATTTTTGGACCGCCGGACTTTCCTTCCCGATCGTCTGATGACAAATCAGACATTCCTTCGCATTGGGGACATGCATAGGTTCGCCGGTTTTCGGAACCTCGTGGCAATGGTCACATTTCATCCCGCTGCTCGCATGAACTCTATGACTGAAGGGGATGGGCTCGACAGGCGCGGGAGGAGGTGGGGTAGCTGCCGGGGGTTCGCTTCCGGGCCCTCCAGGCACAGTCCTGGCTATAGCTTGCAATCTCATTTGTGCTTCGAATCTCCTCTGTGCGGGACTGGATTCTCCCTTGGGGAAAAGCGTATATGCTGCGAGCACCGTCGGCGCAGAAGTGCCCGTGCCGAAACGTACGGCTGGCCCGACGGCGATCACCACAAACTGCTTCCCCGTTTTCTTCCCCAGATACGTCAGTGGGGTTGCATACCCGTTAGCTTCAAGTTTAGTAACCCAAAGCTCCTTACCTGTCTGCGCGTCGAACGCCCGAAAACGGCGATCGGCAGCGGCGCCGATGAAAACCAATCCACCGGCGGTTACTACCGAGCCCCCGAGGTTGTAGATTCCGGTCTGGGGGACTCCTTTCGCTTTCAGCGCGTCAACTACTCCCAGCGGCACTCTCCAGGCAATGTCTCCGGTATTCAAATCCACTGCGTTCATAGTCCCCCAAGGAGGCTTTTGGCAGGGATATTGATGGTCATCCCAAAAGCGCGCATAGCCGCCCCACTCGCCTCCCCGTACATAGGCCTCGGGAGAGCCGGGAGGTTGTGGTTTCATCTCGCCCACGGCCCCTAGCTCTGTAACATTGACGAAGAGATATCCGGAAGAAGGATCGAAAGATGCGCCGCCCCAATCGGTCCCACCCATTGTTCCCGGCATTTCCAAGCTCACGGTCAAGCCCCAGGGATTGAAAATCCGGCCCGGCAGGATGGAGCCGAAGTTCGCCATGCAGTATTGGCGCGACTCCGGCGTAACGCTCGTCAGGTCATCACGCGTCACGAGGATCCGAGCCAATGGCGGCGGCTTAGTGGGAAATGGTTGTGTCGGCCAAGTCGCCTCTCCAGGCAAATGACTTTGGGGCACAGGGCGTTCTTCAATTGGGAACAGGGGCTGGCCGGTCAGGCGATTAAGCACGAACACGAATCCCGACTTGCCTACCACAACCACGGCGGGAATCTCACGCCCACCACGGCGGAGAGTCACCAAACTAGGCTGAGCCGGTAAATCTATATCCCACAGATCGTGATGGACGAACTGGTAGTACCAGATTAGTTGGCCGGTCTCGGCATTCACGGCCAGCAGCGAATTGCCGAAAAGACATTTACCTTTTCGGTCAGCGCCGTAAAAGTCGTAAGAGGGCGAGCCAACAGGTAGAAAGACGATTCCGTGCTCGATGTCCACACTGGTGGGGCCCCACACATTAGTGCCCGAGCGGTCTTTCCATCCGTCGCCCTCCCAGGTATCGTGCCCCACTTGGCCGGGCTTCGGCACGGTGTCAAATGTCCACGCGAGCTTCCCTGTCCGCACATCGAAAGCTCTCACCGCTCCGCTAGGTCCTCGCGAGGGATATTCCTGCACCTCAGAGCCAACAATGATCAGGTCCTTGTAAATAGCCGGCGGTGAGGTCAGATCATATTGTGGTGTCGGCCATTTAGAAGCAATGCCCTCCCGTAGATCAATCGCGCCGCCGTTGCCGAATTCCTTACAGGGCTTGCCCGTCGCGGCATCCAGAGCGAAAAGGCGCGCGTCAGGAGTCGCATAGAAAATGCGCCTGTCGCCATCCTCGCTTCCGCCTCCGCAGGGGGCTGGTGACTTTCCCTCCCAGTAGGCAACCCCGCGATTGGGTACTGGGCGGAGCTTCGCGCCAGCCTCGCCAAAGGGATCGAAGGCCCAGAGCTGCTTCCCCGTCTCTGCGTCAAGGGCGTGCGCAACGCCCGTTTGCGTCGCGAAGTAGAGCACGCCATCCACCATCAAGGGGGTGTTTTCGAAGGCTTCAATCCAACTATTTGAAGTTGTAGGCACGTCAAACGTCCACGCTCTTTGGAGTTGCTGGACGTTCGTCCGATTAATCTGTTTGAGGGGAGAGAATCTCATGCCCCCGGGATCGTGGCCGTACGATCTCCACTCAAAATCGTGGGAGTCAGGAGCGGTCTGGCCCAGGACAAGCCCGCACGCCACGAAGAGGAACATGAGAATGTAGAGAGTTTGTCTCATGAAACGCCGTTCCCACCTCATGGAGAACGTCACTATACCAGGATGGTTCCTAAAAGCTGAGGTCGTTCCAGAAATCAATGGAGTAGAGTGGCGGCTCGCGCCAATCTACGCCGCCTCCCGTTGGACGACTACCAAGTTCCGATCCAAAGCCTCTTTCTGCCTCAACTGATTCCGAGCCCACATAATAATTCAAACTTTGTTCTCAGTCATGAGGAGAGCGGGGGACTCCGAAGATCGAAGCTGGGAGTATCGCGCCGATCCCAGTTAGGCATGCGCTCTCTATTCCCCTCTGCCCATAGGATGGCCACAGAGCGATGCATGCTAGTTTCCCGTCCCAGAATTTCGCTACATAAGTTCCAGGAATATCACCCTGAGCGAAGCCCCGTCGCGGCGAGTCGGGACGCGGCGAAGCGAAGGATCTCTGCATCAGAATCAAAGACATGGATTCTTCGCTCCCTTCGGCCGCTCAGAATCAAGGCCGTTGATTGGCTCAAAGAATTTAAGGGATGCCACACTAGCTCGCAACCGGCGCGAGCAGTTGGCGGGCGTTTCCTTCGAGCAAAGCATCCTTTTCACTTTCGGACAGGCCTGTTTCCTGAATCTTCAGAAGAGCCGACTCAAAATAGAACAACGGGGAATTCGAGCCAAACAAAACCTTTTTGGGAGAGACCCGTTCTACCAGGCGTGCGACTCCTTCGATTCCCTCCACCATTGAAATGTCACAATACGCCCCGCCCGCCGACAACACTGGCTGCAACAAACCTTGCCTGATTGCTGGATCGCAATTGATGAGAACCAGCCGAAGGGCGGGGTCACGCTTGAGCAGCTCAGGCAGGGGAGCGCAGTCCACGGGAGGCACGCGAATGAGCGGGTGTTGTGTGCGCTCATCTTCCATACACACGGCGAGCTGCACAATCAACCGGCGCTCCGCTGCTAAATTCAACAGCTCTCGGAAGACTGGCTCCCGAAGGTCGTACCCGTGGTAATTAGGGTGCAGCCGGATGCCGGGCATCCGATAATCCTCCTGGCAGCGCCGCAGGTCTTCCTGCCAGTCGGGGAGTTTGGGGTTAACTGTTCCAAACGGCACGAGGAAATCTTTGCCGTGAGTGCGGCACTCGGCCGCGAGTCGAGCATTTACACCGCCCACGTCCTTATGAAGAATGCCGTCGAAATTCTCTGCCCACACCTGCGCGACGCCACGCTTGCGCAGTCTTCGAACCAGCTCTGGAGTCTCGTCTCCCACCAGCCGCCGGAAGGGCCAGCGCGACAGGCTGACGTTCGCGTCAACAATCATACGCTATAGCCTTTCGCTCGGAGAATCGGCGTCAGGAGCCGGCGCAAGTTTTCCCCCAGGATGAGTTCTTTCGCGGATTCCGGAATTTCCGCGCCCGTAACTTTGGCAAGCTGCGAGGCAAAACTCCGGCCTCCGACATCGCTGCCATAAATCACTCTTTCCGCACCCAACTCGCGCACCGCCATTTCCATGCGGATGCCTCGCTCCCAGTCTCCTCCCGTGTGAGCGCATACGATTTGAAGCCGGGGATGCCGCCGGGCCAGCTCGACAACGTCGTGGGGCGTGGATTCGCCCGGTTCGTTGCCGCCGGCTTTCAGCCACTCGTGTTCGAGGATGGGCACCCGGAGAGCGATGGCGCGCTCGGCGATGGGGTCCATTTCCGGCACATTCGCCCGCCGGTCTATCTCAATCTCGCCGATGGCCACCATCGGGCCGTCTCGTACGCAACGATCAAACTCCTGAAGACTAAAATCGAGATAAGCGGGACTGATATACACGGAACCAAAAGCGCGGTCGGGAAAGGCCCGCACGGCCCGCATCACGCGATCGTTCTCCTCGCGAAACTGAGCGGGGGTGGGGTGCAACTCGGCAGAGTAACCCTGAGAAAGCAGCAGCCGCTCGATCCCCAGGCGGTCCATGCACCGGACCAGCACCTCCATGCGTTTTTCGGGAGTCTCGCCAGGTACGGAGCCAAGGTGAGAGTGAATGTCCCAAATCCTAAAACGTCCGGAGGGCTCCTGAGCAAGTGACTTAAAAGGATTGGGCTGAGCGCGCGCCAATACTTCGCCCGCGAAAAGAGACTTAAGGACTGATCTTCGGTTAAGCAATTCTGTATTGACCTTGCAACGGCCTAATTTCGTAATAGATCTTCGGGAAGGTGCGATCAGCTCCAGCTGACTCGACGTCTACTTAGGGAGACCCCCAGAAAGGTAAGGCCAGTCCAGATGCTTCGAGAGAAACTCGAAGGTGCCTTCGCCGTTGATCGTGTGGCCTCCATTGAAGTATTCCATTTGTGTTCTATCCGCAAGACCAAACTGCACGTACAGCCAGAGCACCTTGGCGTATTCATAGGCAACCAAACGGTCCTGGCTGACTTGATCGTGATGCCCGCGTTCTACCATGAAGGGGCGCGGGAAAATCAGATAGGCCATCTCAGCGTAGTCAAAGGTGTTCCCCATGTTAAAATAGGGCATTTCCCACT
>QHZO01000086.1:7338-7916 GCA_003224695.1 Acidobacteriota bacterium | reverse complement strand
ATCGCCCGAACATATTGACAGGCAGTATCCCTCCAGAAGCGACGGCACGCGCATGGCGGTTTCCCCACCATAACTGAGCCCATAAAACGCGATGCGTTCCCCAGCCACGAAAGGTAGGGTCTGGAGCCAGCGGAGAATCTGGTCGTGCTGGGCGACAATGAATGAAAACAGGGACGCCTTGATTCCATTCGCCTTGCGACCGAGCCAGCGATAGCGGTCCTCGCCACGATATAGATTGTGAGGCGCAAATACCACAAAGCCTCGGTCGGCCAGCTGCGCTGCGAATTGGTGGTAATAGTCCTCTTCGGCAGCATTCTCAACGACATTCTTGGGCACTCCACCTCGTCCGTGCTGACACACCACCACCGGCCGGCGCTCGTCGGGCTTGATATCGTTGGGCACCAGGAGCACTCCCCACGCAAAAACATCTTCCCAGACATCGAGGACTACTTCGTAACCAACCCACTTTTCCGTATCGTAGATCTTCCGGCTTCGGGCATTAGGGGGCAGATACGGCTCTTCGAATTTTCCCAGAACTTCCTTCCACAAGAAATCGCGGTACCACTTAGCGCCTTCGA
>QHZO01000086.1:4527-7241 GCA_003224695.1 Acidobacteriota bacterium | reverse complement strand
TCTAACCTGACGCTTCTGCCTTTCTGCGGGGTCGAAGGACTTGCGCCGATCCAGAGGCGGCGGACCAGACGGCCGAACGGGCGACTCGATTCCAAGCAGTTCGAGAAATGCCTTCAAGGCCTCGGGGGATCCAGGGCCGATAGGCCGGCCGCCCGGACCGGCTACTAGTTCCCGATGCTGAAATCCGGGCTCGAGCAGAGCATCAACCCGCTCGAATTCCGCCAAAACGTTTTGGTGCCTGGGCGTGGTTAGATTGCCTTTGTTACCAGCCGCCTCCGGAGACTTGCTAAACTCGACGATCAATCCTCTGGGCGCAAGCAACGTTGCCAACTCTGCATCGCCGAACTCCTCGAGCAATCCCCAGATATTCCGATAAATCGGCTCGGACCACACCTGCTGGCGGGAGCTGAAATAGCCGCTCACCAAGGCGGCAGTGATGCGCGTATCCACGGCGGCCGAATAAAAAGCGATGAGTGCGCCCTCGCCGTAGCCGGCCACGCCGATGCGGACTCCCTTGAAATGCCTGGCGGTAAATCCATTCGCGGTGCGTTTGGTCGGTCATGCCGATTTCATGATGACCCGACCAATGGCTCGATCTGTCAATCACCGTCGGGATCACCACCAGGCAGCCCTGTTCGGCCAATCTGCGGGCAAACTGCGCGTCTTCTTCCACTCCCGGCGCCAGACCCGCGAGCTGCTCCGGAGTGTGGTCTGCGTCGGGCAGCGCAACCACGTGCGCGACCGGCCCTCGCTTCGGTTGAAGCATTAGGCCGTCACCGTGCACCGAGCCAAGGCCGAGAACATTTTCGAGGACAGGCCAGCGCACCTGGTAGACGTTGTAAATCGCCGTCTCGGATACCAGCCCAACCGCCATATCTTCGCCAAATCGTTCCATGGCGGGAGGCATCCGAGTGTCAACCACACCGATTTTTTGTGTGAAGCGCCGGCGATTGGGCTCAACCGATTTCTCATAGGCCTGGTGAGAGGAGCGGTCACGGCTCCAGTGCTTCTGCCGCGTTCTGACGGACTCAGAGATCTTCCGTTCCGCGTACCGATGAGCTCCGTCCATCATTTTGATGGAGAGGTCGCCCGTCCAAGTCAATGGTTGAGACCCGGGCAATCCCTGCAAGGGTTGGACGGATGGAAACTCCAACGGCTTTATCTGGTCCGGGGAAATGCTCCTTGATATTGGGGCTTCCAGCGTCGCACAGGTTTCTACAATTTTCGGCTCAGGGGCGGGCGTGGCTATCGCGCTCGTTTCGGTCACCAGATTCGGAACGACTGCGGTCCCCGCCAAGCTGGAGCCGGCCACGGCAACAGTTTTCAAAAACCGTCTTCGGTCGGTAATATCCCCTTCGCGGTCTCGCATGGCACCTACCCCTTTAAGTTTCAGCGCGAGTTTACAGAGTTAGCTAAAAGAAGTCGAGCTATCCTCCCTGCACACCATCGCTGGTGTCGCGTATCCGAAGAAGGTTACACGGTCGATGGCCTGTCACCCTGAGCGCAGCGAAGGGTCTCTTCATTTTCATTTCCATGACATGTGTCACCTATTTGGATTAAACGACCGTAGCCTCTCCCTCGTCCGTACGACGGCCGCATTTTGTCGCATCATTATGCGTTCCCCGACCTATAATCCGTAGACCGAGGCTCGAACTTTGACAGAACCGCACATGAGCAACAAGCCGGGAAGATGTAAGGTCACTCCTTGCCGTCACTGGTTCGAGCGACCAATTACCGCCGCAATACTTGGGATGCTTGTCGTCGGCGGAGCGCAGTTGTGGAGTCAAAATCCGCCGGCCGCGCCATCCGAGCTAAGCGAGGCGAAAAAGATATTTGCTGTGCAGTGCGCCGGCTGCCATGGACCTGGCGCTCACGGCACCGACAACGGCCCGCCGCTCGCCGGAGTTCGCGAGCTTCGCGGGCGTTCCATCCCATGGTTGCGAAACGTAATCCAAAAAGGGATTCCGTCGTCGGGCATGCCAGCTTCCCCCCTGCCTGCCGACCAGCTAGACGCTCTTGCCGCTTTGGTCCATTCGCTCAATTCGCCGGCCGCGGAGAGCGCCGTGCCCGGCGACCGCGCGGCCGGAGAACAATTCTTCTTCGGCAAAGGTCAATGCGCCTCCTGCCACATGGTTTACGGCAGGGGAGAAGCGGTGGGCCCGGATTTATCGAGTCTCGCGCGCGAAATGGCGGTTGACGAGATTCGCGGGGCGTTACTCGAGCCCAGTGCGCGCGTTTCGCCCGGCTACGGGCTGGTGACGGTGCATTTGCAGAATGGGAAGTCCCTTCGCGGCTTCGCCAGAAGCCAGAGCGATTATGAGGTTGTGGTCGAGGATTTGGAGGGGCGGTTTCACCTGCTTGAAGGGAGCCAAGTTTCTCGGATCCAGGAAGAGAAGCAGTCCCTAATGCCGCCCGTGAAGGCAACCCCTGAAGAGCTCGAGAATTTGATCGCCTATCTCAGCAGGCTGACTGGTGCGAAAACGGGGACCGCCAAGGTCGAGGGACGCCCTGAACCAGGCGGAATATCTTTTTCGAGGATTCTTCATCCACAGCCGGGTGACTGGCTCACTTACAACGGAGATCTGAGCGGGAATCGGTATAGCGAGCTCGCTCAGATCAATACTACGAATGTTAACACTCTCGGTCTGAAGTGGATCTTCTCGGTTCCTCTCTGGAAGCAATTTCTCCCTGATATCGCCTACTATCGTGAAAAT
>QHZO01000086.1:0-4395 GCA_003224695.1 Acidobacteriota bacterium | reverse complement strand
GATAACGTGTTCAGGGTGACGGCCGACGCCCATCTGATTGCCCTGAATCGCGTCACGGGGCAAGTGGTGTGGGAAGTTGTTATGCCGGATGAGCCGATGCACTATGGGTCGACCGTTGCCCCGTTGGTCGTCAAGGACATGGTCGTCGCCGGGGTGTCGGGCGGGGACTGGGGAATTCGTGGATTTCTCGCAGCCTATAAAGCCTCGACGGGAGAACGCCTGTGGCGGCTTTGGACAATTCCGGGCAAGGGCGAACCTGGGGCCGAAACCTGGGCTGGGAATCCTCCGGCGGACGGCGGCGGTGCGACGTGGCTGACCGGCTCCTATGATCCGGAGACCGACACTCTCTATTGGTCCACCGGCAATCCTTATCCGGACTCCGATGATCGAGCCCGGCCGGGAGACAATCTGTACACCAACTGCATTCTGGCTCTCAACCCGGACACCGGTAACTTGAAGTGGTATTACCAGGTCACTCCTCACGACGTACACGATTGGGATGCGAATGCGCCCTTGGTGCTGCTCGACACGAAGTATCAAGGGCGGGACCGGAAACTCCTGCTGCATGCGGATAAGAACGGTTTCTTCTATGTGGTGGATCGAACCAACGGCCACGTGCTGTTGGCCAAGAATTTCGTTCGGACAACGTGGGCCGGCGGTGTCGGCGCTGACGGACGTCCGCAGTTGCTGCCCGAGGATGGAGTGCTCTGTCCGGAAGTCGGGACGAACTGGAATGCTACAGCGTTCAGTCCAATAACCCGCATGTACTACCTCATGGCGTTTGAGAAGTGCGAAATTCAGCTTTCGGCCGGAAGTTGGAAAGCGAGACGGCCTCAAGAGGAACCGGGGAAGAAGTACTTGCGGGCGCTGGATATTGAGAGTGGAAAAGTGGTTTGGGAGATTCCGCAAATCGGGCCGGCTGAGGGCAAGAGAAACGGGGGAGTGTTGGCGACCGCCGGGGGGATCCTTCTTTACGGAGACCCGAGCGGCGACGTTGTGGCTGTGGATCAGCGGGATGGGAAGAAGTTATGGCACTTTCCGACCAACGGAGAAAACAAGGCCTCCCCAATGACTTATTTGGTCGGCGACAAGCAGTTCATTGCGCTGGCGGTTGGTCCGAATATCCTGTGCTTTGGCCTGCCATAAGGCGAGGATTACACATTTCCACAAAAACTTTTCGCGAGCAGGTCATCGGCGCGGCTATCGGCATGCGCGCTCATTCCGGTTGGGCCGTCGCGGTCGCAGTGGCGCGACTTGGCCAAGCACCAAGAGTCGTCCTGCGGAAACGAATCGAGCTCATCGCCGAAGATACGCCCAAGCAGCCCTACCACGCCGCTCAGTCGCTAAACTTGAAGGCAGCCGAAAAGCTTATCGGGCATTGCAAGGAAACCGTGCAGCGCCTTGCCCGAGAGGAGCTCGGCGCCCTCATCCGAGAATTGCAGTCGAGAAGTTTCACCGTCACCGGCGTTGGCGTGCTTCTTGCATCCGGCAGGGCGCTCGGAACGCTCGCTCAGTCGCTTGCATCGCACGCGGCAATTCACACCGCGGAAGGTGAGCTGTTTCGAAATGCGCTCATCGAGGCCGCGAAGCACTGGAGATTGCCAGTCGTCCCAGTGAAGGAGCGGGAGCTTTTTGATCGGAGCGCCGAGAAGCTCGGGAGGCCTGTGGACGAGATTCGCGAAAGGATTAAAGAAATGGGCGCTCAGCTCGGCCCACCCTGGCGGATGGACGAAAAGCTTTCCGCCTTGCTCGCCTGGCTTGTCCTGGCCGAGCGGCCGAACACTTAGGAGAGGGCCCCGAAGGCAGTGCTATTATCAAACCATGGCGCTAAGAATCAGGCACGCAAGCGCTCTGCGTGTGTTGTTAGCCGCTGGGCTCGTGGCGGCCGCTTGCGTATTTCCGGCATCACGCCTTGCCTTAGCCCAGTCGAAAGCTGCGGGCAGTGAGAAAAACTTTCAAGCGCTAGCCGATCAAGCCGGCCAGGCCCAACGCGCGGGAAAGACCCAGGAATCCATCCGGCTCTATCTTCAGGCGCTCCAAATTCGCCCGCAGTGGGTTGACGGCTGGCGAAACCTCGGGATGCTTCTTGCCGAGCGAAAAGATTACGCGCGCGCCGAAACAGCATTCAAAAACCTTCTTCAGATCGAGCCAAAGAACGGGTCCGCGTGGGCGCTGCTGGGGCTGACGGAATTTGAGCGCGGCGGTTACGACGTGGCCTTGAGAGACATCGTGCATGCCCGCCGGCTTGGAGTCCCCAACGCGGATCTCTCAAAGCTCGCGCTCTTTCATGAAGCGCTTCTGCTCATCCATAAAGGCGAATTCGAGGCCGCCGAGCCTCTGCTCATGAACCTCGTTCACGCCGACGTCAACGACCCGGACCTCGTCGCTGCACTCGGGCTCGATGCGCTGCGAATCCCGTCCTTCCCTGATCAGCTCAGAGCAGACCGTCAAGCTTTCGTTAACCGCATAGGGGCGATTGACTTCCAGGGATTCCACGGATCTGTGGAAGAGGCCTCGTCCGCTTATCAGCAGCTTATTGCGGAACAGCCGGAAGCGAAAGGCCTCCACTTTGCCTACGGCAAGATGCTCGCGAGCGCCGGCAAGTTTGATCAATGCATCGAAGAGATGGGAAAGGAACTGGACCTCAATCCGAGCGACGATATGGCAATGCTCCAAATCGCCATGACCGAATTGAACCTCAACCAGCCCGCGCGGTCCCTTCCGTATGCGGAAAAGGCCGTACGCGTCGCCCCCAAACTATTCGCCAGCCATTACGTCCTCGGGCGGACGCTCGACAAGCTCGCGCAAACGGACCGCGCCATTGTGGAGCTCGAAATGGCCACGAAACTCGCGCCATCAACGCCCGAAATACACTATGCCCTTTTCCAGGCGTACAGCCACGCGAACCGCAAGGCCGACGCTTTGCGTGAGCGCCAAGTCTTCGCCAACTTGACCCAGAAGGAACAGCACGGGGACGGCACGCCCTGACCTATGGCGCCAGCGTGCCGTCGTCCGAGTTTACTTGGACGGCCGTGGCGCTGCGTTGCCGCACACGGCAATTTGCCTCGCGTGCCTGACACCGGGGCCGACGGGGTCCTTGTTGGTGTTAAGGACTCTCTTTGTTTTGACTACTTTATTTGACCATGGTACAGCGATTTAGATCGAGAAGAGCCGTCATGGGAACAATTGCCAGCTCCAAGTTTAAGGCGCAATGATTGGCCCTGCTCGAACAAGTGCGAAGAACCAAGCAGCCCATCCTGGTGACCCGCTTCGGCAAGCCGGTCGCGGAGGTGGTTCCTCCGCCGCCCGATGCGCGCCGACGAGCGGTTGCTTGGGCTTGGGGATATCCAGACGCTGGCGAACCGCTGATTAACAAATGTAGGGGCGAACGGCGTTCGCCCCGCGGAGGCACGGCGTTGGCCCTCAGGGGCGCATGCCATGCGCCCCTACAGGAGTAACAAAAAACCCTGGCCATCCGTGTTTCGCGGACAGCCAGGGTCGAAACTTCTTTCCTCTACGATCAGCCTAAAAGATCAGCTTCATGCCGACCTGCATAATGCGCGGTCCCCAGGTGCCGTTCACTTGCCCCTGGCCCCCGTTGTAAGGCTGGCACGTGCCATCGCCGTTCGGACCTGCATTGCCTGGAGTGGGCGTGCATGCCTGCCCGAGCGTGGCAGCGACAGTGCTTTGGCCGGTTTCATTGCATGGCCGACCGAACGCGGCGCTCCCGTCCTGGTTCGTCGAACCGTCGCATCCTGCGTTGATGCCCTTGTATTCCGTGTGGTTGAAGGTGTTGAACGTCTCCCAGCGGAATTGCAGGGTGGAATGTTCACCCTTGAACCAAGGGAGCGAGAAGTTCTTAAGCAGAGCCAGGTCAGTATTACCGCGGCCGGGCCCTGTTAAGGTGTTCCTGCCCATGTAGCCGAACATTCCGGGCTCGTTATTGGCGGGGAGCTGCGAGATCAACGGCTGCGTGAATGTGGCGCCGTCGAACCAAGTCTTTGTATTACCAAATGTCGGGTCGTTGAAAACGCCCTTCTTAATCTTCAAATCTCCGACTCCGTTGCAGCGCATATTGCCGCCAACGCCGGTCGAGAACCCGCTGACCCCGCAACCGATGTTGACTGGCTGGCCTGTGAAGAAGGTGCTGATCCCGCTGATTTGCCAGCCACCTAAGCCCTGCCTCGCAAAGCTGTTCCCGGAGTTCTTGAAGAAGGGCAGGTCATAGATATAGTTGAACGTTAATATCTGCGTGCGGTTGAGGTCGGAGAGCGCCATCCACCGGCTGAGATGGTAGTCATCGTAGCCGTTGGGAGACGAGTTATAGGTGCTGGTCGAGTCGTCCATCGTCCTCGACCAGGTGTACGCCGTCTGGAGCGTGAGGCCATGGCCGAA
>QHZO01000085.1:2955-13840 GCA_003224695.1 Acidobacteriota bacterium | reverse complement strand
GCTTGTCATCGACCTCACCGATGAGCGGAGCGAGAAAAAGGGGACCGCGGGGTGGGAGCAACTTACGGGACGAGGTGGCGAGGGGATGGTGGTGAAGCCCATGGATTTCGTCGGACGGGGACGGCACGGCTTGGCGCAGCCCGCGGTCAAATGTCGCGGCCGGGAGTATCTTCGCATCATTTACGGCCCGGAATACACCATGCACGAAAATCTACAGCGCCTGCGTTCTCGGGGGCTTGGAACCAAGCGCTCCCTGGCCCTCCGGGAATTTGCTCTCGGCATTGAGGCGCTTGAACGCTTTATTCGCAGGGAACCGCTGCGACGCATTCATGAGTGCGTCTTCGGTGTTCTGGCCCTGGAAAGTGAACCCGTGGACCCCAGACTGTGATCTACCTCGAGCAGGATGCAGACACCGTGCCGCTTTCTCACACGGCATCCCCCATACTTCTGTCGGCTTCGCATCACTAACAGGTAGTCGCCAAGGGTTTACGGGCGATCCGGCAGGTCGCCACTGCTTGTGCTGGTCGAGCGACGGCGCAGTCGGAACCGGCTCGCCATTCTGTCGTCAAGGTGAAGTGGCCTAGGGAATCGGCTGCCGTGAGGCGCGGCCCGTAGGGGCACGGCGCCCTTCGATGCGTCGGCTGACGGACTCATGGTGGCGAGTGTAGTCGAACCACGCCGTCCCCACCCGTAATCGGCCTGCCGAGCCAAAGCCGAGCGGCGAACTGTGTCTTGCCGCATTTCGCGCCTCCTCTCGACGTTTCTCCCCGAGGCATTTCAGATCAAGGCTACCGACTATACCTCCAACTGACAGCGAATCGGTTCACACTCCGGCGCTACGCACGATCTATCCTAACGAGTGGCCAGCCAATGCAACTTTGAATTGCATTCAGCTGAGACTCCGGAATTCGCTTGCGGGGGAACACCATTTTGATAAGCCCGGAGGCTGTTGCCGGCAGCTGTGGAGCGATTGCGAGCTAGAAAACGCAACCTCAAGTAGGCCGACTCTTCGAAAGCGGCAGTTCCCCGATTCTCTTCCCTGTGGCGCCAAAGATTGCGTTGCAAAGCGCCGGCGGGATGACCAACACTCCGGGTTCCCCCACCACTGCCGGCGGAGAGGTGGGGTGAGCGAGCGCTCCAAATCCAGTTTGGGTGGAAGGCTTCTCGGGAATACCAGCCAGCGCCATGCTGGGGAGCGCTGGGGCCCGGGCTATGCGGCACTCGCTTGAGTTTCCAGCGCTAATATCAACGGGGCCAGAGAATCGTTTTGTTCGTGCAAGAGGAGGACCGAGATTTTTTCTTTCATGGGAGGTCCGTTCGGCTCGAACGGCCCTGGCCAGGATCCATCGAGGCGACACCCAGGCATGCCCAGAAGAACGGCCTTGCGGTACTCAAGCCGCCGGGCTCAGGGCTCTACAAGGACTCGCTTCCGGGCGTCCGATTGGTGATGGAAGGCATCGAGAGTCTGGGATGCCTCCTCAATAGGGCCAATGAGGCCAGGAATGTCTGGATGCACAGCGCGTCCAGCCAGAGAAACGCGTTCCAAGAAATCGCCACGGGCACGGCAGGGTTGAAAAGTACGGCGATCGCGACGAATCCGGCTACCCAAAGGTATTTCCGCGCGCGCCACGGCGCCACCACGCTGTTCGCCGCCCTCTCGACGCTCGATGGCGCGGTCATCGGGGATTGCATGCCGCAGCATCGGCATCAAGAATTCACTCGCTTCCTGAAGCGGATCGACCAGCAGGCGCCCAGCGGACTGGACTTGCACCTGATCGTGGATAAGTACGCCACCCACAAGCATCCAGGCGTTCAGCGTTGGTTGCGCCGCCATCCGCGCTTTCACCTGCCCTTTACCCCCACGTCCTGCTCTTGGCTCAAGTTGGTCGAGCGTTGGTTTGGCAACCTGACCCGGCAGCGCCTGCGTCGCAGCTCGTTCCACAACGTGAAGGAGTTGATCCGGGCGATTCAGGATTACATCCGAGGCCATAATCAAAACCCCCGCATCTTCGTCTGGAGCGCGTCGGTCGAACGCATCCTCGCGAAGGTCGCCAAATGTAAAGAAGCGTTGGACGCACTACACTAGGGGCAACTTTCGGTACGTACGGCGGCCTTCCGAGGCAGCAGGTTACGACATTTTGAGAACCTCATCCCGACGGCGACGGAGCGGATGGTGGAATTGAACAAGAAGAAGCATTCGGGCCGGCTCGCGCCCCGGGGCTTGACCGCGTGGGGCGCGAAATCGCCGGCACGGACGCAGAGAGCGGGGGGCTTTAAGTTTGGGCAGCCAAGGGAAGGTGTTCATGTCTTGGGTTCGCCGCATTATGCCCCTCGAAAAGCCCTCGACCCAAAAGCCGCGCCCTGGCTGCCCGTTCTGGCCACTATCTATCGTTTCTCCCCTACACTGCCACTGTCTCCGCTTCAGGTACGGTCTCCTCGGGCTGTTTATCAACGCCGTTAGGTCCGCTGATTTGCACCAAGTCGGGTTTCGGTTTTTTCAATACCAGCTCTTCGAAGATCTGCCGCGCTTGTTGTGCTTCCCACTCGGCTTTGCGGCGAGCGCGCTCTTCTTCGGCGGCGGTCATCGGGCCGTCGTCGGTGCGAACGCGCAACCGCTCCGCATCTTCCGCGTTGACCTTCAGCGAGTGCTCCGTCGAGTCCAGTTGGACGCTCTTCCCCTTGGCATAAATCTCGTGCTTGCCGTGCGTCTTGTACCATTCGGACACCGTGGCGGTCTTGTGCATGTTCTCGATGATCTTGCGCCAGCCGATTCCAGTGTTGTACGCGCAGAAAGAGATTTCGCCTTGCTGCGTTGCATAAGGGATGATGCACATCTCGGTCCGTCGGAAGTCGTAGTTGAAAAGGTCTTGGAACCACATGCCGCCGATGATGAGGGGGTTCCACGGATTGGAGCGCCGTTTCAGCGTATCCTGAAGTGTCCGGTCGGGGCCCGTATTGCCGTATAACTCTTTGTGCTTTTTCTCGCCCCTCATAGCCGTGGCCATATCGAAAGTGCTCAAGACGTCCGTTAGTCCCAAGCTCGGTGGCGCCGCGAAAGGCTTGAAGCTCTTCAGCACGGCGAGCCCCGCCATAATCGCCGAAAACCAACCAGCCCGCGCCGCGTCCGTGACCTTCTGGAGGTCTTTGATCAGGCCTGGGACATCCATAAACTGCGGGACTGGGGCCCACTCCTTGTTTTGCTTGTTGACCATCAGCACAGTTCCAATGCCGCAATTCGGGTGGCAGCCGCAACTGAGCTGTCCCCACTGGGCCTGTGGGCCGTGCACCAGGTCGGAAAAGTCAGCCAGGGCGTTGTACGCCGACAAGGGAAACCAGTCGCGCCGGGGCTCGGTCACTCCAAGCTGGTGCTTGACGTCATACGCCAGGTGCGAAAGCGTATAGCGCTGGCGCATGCGTCGTCCCGGAGTTATATCCTCATCGCGGCCGGTGAACGAAACCGGCTGGAAAGACAAAAAATCAATTTTGTCGGGATTGTCCAGCGCAAACCGGATGATGGGCCCCACCTGATCGTTGTTCACGCCGTTGACGATCGTCGTGACGGGTACGATGTTGATGCCCGCTTCGTGCATGTTTTCAATGGCGCGCAGCTTGACGTCAAACAGATTGCCCACTTTACGGTGGCGGTTGGCGTCGTTGCCGACCCCGTCGAATTGCAGGTAGGCCAAACGAAGCCCGGCGTCAAACGCGCGCTTCGAGAACTCTTTGCTCTTTGCGAATTCAATACCATTCGTCGCCGCCTGGACGCTGTTGTATCCCAGCTTTCGAGCGTAACGGATGGCATCAATGAAGTAGGGCGACATGGTCGGCTCGCCCCCCGAAAACTGTACGGATAGTTGACGCCTGGGTTTGACTTTGACGGCGTTGTCCAGGATTTCCTTGATGTCGTCCCAGGTCAGCTCGTGTAGCGCCGCGCCCGTATCGAATGGTGCTGGACCCGTGGTTGTGGACGTCTTTATCGTTGTGGGCGGGAATGTCCCTGCCCGGGAAATTCCGTTCAATCCATTCCAAAAATTTCGAGTCAATGGACATGATGTCTTCGAAATGGCCGTGGACAGGGCAATCCTTGAGCATCCAGACCTGGCCGTCCCGCTCGACGATGTTCGCTTTGACCTCGCCTACCTTCTCGTTGAGGAGGGACTTCCAATCTTTCTCGCCCTGGATGATCTTTTGGCGCGCCTCCTTGACGCACTCGGGGCAGAGCGAATCGGTTTGGCGCGGCCACCCCAGCGGCGGCTTGCTCTTCTGCCAGGATTTCAAAAGTGGCTTGTCAGACCACCGAGGAGTGAAAGACGGGTTCGGATGGAACTTGTTGAAAAACTGAATCGTGTCGAATGCCATACCGGCTATAGCAGTGATGGCACGGTCTGTGTATTTCATTAGCCTTTGTGCTCTGGTTCTTGGCATGTCACCTTTCTTTAACCTCTCTTTCGTTTACGATGTCCAATACAGCAAACATCGCGTGTGTTACTAAACACAGTGCCATCATATTGACCGGCCGCGAGCGCATGCAATCCGGTTGAGGCCACATTCGGGTTGGGGAAAACGGTTCAACTGGTTTGGGGAAAACCGCTTAACTGCGCAGGCCCGAGTCCGGTTGGGCGAAACATTCTGTAGACAGGGCACGCGCCGGGGAATAGCGCGATGGACAGAATGCAATATTAATTGCCGTCATCCGTGTATGCAGGAGGTGAATATTCTGAAAATATGGGCGTTAGAGATTGGCTTTGAGCTCGAACTGAATTTTGGCGAACCACAAAGCACCGTTAAATCGTTGGCCCACGCTCCGAAGGTTTCTTGCCGCCCAGGACCTCGTCCACCGCCTCTTCCAGAACTTGAATGGACTCTCGCAGCGCGTCCTCGGGGATCGTCAAGGGGGGGGCGATCTTGATGCATTCTCCGCCCCCGCCTACCGGTGCAAACATGAGCAACCCCTTCTGTAGGCAGGCAGTGTTAATCCGCAAAGCCATGTCAGGGTCGGGAGTCTTGGTGCCGGGCTTCACCACTTGGATTCCCCCCACCAGGCCCTTCCCCTGCGCGCAGCCCAGGTTGTTCGGATACTTCCGCAGAATGCGGTGCAATTCGGGGATGAGGATTTCACCCATGCGCGCCGCGCGCTCGGCGAGTTGCTCTCTCTGGATAATCTCCAGGCTGGCGATTGCGGCGGCCACGGGCAGGGGAGACCCCGAGTGCGTGGAAGTCATAGAGCCGGGGGCGTAAAGACCCATGATGTCCTCGCGTCCGATCACCGCTGAAATGGGCAAAGAGGACGAGATACCCTTGCCTCAGGCGATCAGATCGGGGCGTACGCCGTAATGCTGGTACCCAAACATCTTTCCGGTGCGGCCGAAGCCCGCCTGCACTTCGTCGTAACACATCACGATATCGTGTTCGCGGCAGAGAGCTTCCAGTTTCTGTGCGTAGTCCACAGGCAGGAAATCGGGGCCGCCGCCTTGATAGGTCTCCGTCATCACACCCGCGATATCCGGTGGTTGCACGCCTTTTTCGTTGAGGGTCTGCAGGAAAAGATCGAACGAAGTGTCCTCATTCTTGTAGCCGTCAGGAAACGGCACCTGCACGAACGTACGGTCGCGATCAACCATCCACTCCTTCTGCTCCTCGCTCCCCCCGGCGAGCTGGGCGCCCATCGTACGCCCGTGAAAGGCATGGTTAAAACTCACGAAATACTTTTTGCGGGAGCCGTATTTTTTCAGGGCATAGGTCTTTGACAACTTGATGCAGTTTTCTGTCGCCTCGCTGCCGGTGCTCAACAGAAACACCCGGTAGTTCTCCGGATCCGGAGAGATGTCGCGAAGCATCTGCGTCAGGCGCGCGCGTCGCTCGTGGACGAAGACATAAGAAGCCAACAAGCCGTGGTCAATCACCTCACGCAGCGAATCACGGATTTCCTTGCGCCCGTGTCCGGCGTTGGTGATGAGCACGCCAGACGACCAGTCGATCCATCGATTGCCCCACCGATCGCTAACGGTGCAGTCCTCGGCCTTGTCCCAAATAATCACGGGCTGCCCGCTCATCGAACGTGGTTCCGTTTGCCGCAGGGATTCGAAGATCGGCAAGGACTCCGGCACTTGGGGACTTTGACGGGCGTCAAATCGTATACAGCCATTTTCGCTCCCCCTATTTTCCCTTGAGCTCGACGTGCGGGTGATCGCCGTAGACAATTTGGACGGATGCTGCATCCCGGAGAACCGACATCCGCCCCGCCTCAACCACCAGGTCGTTGATGTAGCTGTTGGCCGGCGTGGCAATGAGGCCCTTGGCGTCCACTTGCCGCATGATTTCCCGACGGCGTTTCAGCGCCGCCTCGGGCTTGAGGCCCGCGGTCTCGCTCTCCATGTGGTGAATGGCCTTGGTAATGCCGGCGACGGACTCGTACCCGTATCCGATCGGCTTGAAACCCGGCCCTTCCCAAGAAACAAGCCGGTAGAAATCAGGACTGACGTAGTTGTATTTCGAGCCTCCCGGACCAATGCCTTCGAGGTAGGAATAGGCGACTCCGCGATGGTGGTCGTCGTGGTAAATCAGGCCCGTCTGACGGTTCCCCTCGCAATACAGAACCATCCCCTGGTCGTTGCTGCCGGCCGCGGCATCGGGATAGCCCAAACCATTAACCACTGAAAGCAGCGCGCCGTTTTCCCAAGTCACGCGGGCGTGCGACCACATGAAAGCCTCGTTGCCGTTGGGAAATTTCGCTTTGACCCCTTGCACGGAGACTTCCGCCGGTTTCAGCCCGGTAATGAAGTAAACCAGATCCACATAGTGGCAACCGATGTAAGTGAAGGGATCGGTCCGACCGCATGTAAACCAATTCTGGAAGTTCGAAGAACGGTAATAGTAGGGCTCAATCAGCTTGGCCTCCCCCATGATGAATGTGCCGAAGTGGCCCAGCGCATAAGCGCGCCGGGCCAGCAAGGAACGGCGATCAAAGCGTTTGTGGTACTCCACACCCACAAAACGTCCCTTCTCAGCGGCGAGCTTCTCGATTTCCACGGCCTGCTCGTACTTCAAGACCAGCGGCTTCACGCACAGCACGTTTTGATCGTGGCGCAAGGCATGCATCACCACTTCGTAGTGGAGATGGTCGGGTAGGGCAACCACAACCATCTTGCCCGGAGCCATCGCCGCGAGGACCTCCTTGTACAACTCGGGAAATGTCTTGTCGGGCGACTCGGTGAGAGCGGGATGTGCCGTGAAATCCTGCCCCGGAAAAGCTTCGTGAAATTCCTGGCTGTCGTGCAGCGCCTTCAGTCGAAGAGTGTTCGTGGCGCAGATGTCGATCTTGCCGACGACGCCCGTTCTTTGCAGGTGGTAAAGCGACGGGAGGAGCAAGTCATAGGTGATCATTCCTCCGCCCACGATCGTAACGTCGAGACTTGCAGATTGTGCAGTCACTTGAATAGTGCCTTTCTGATGGCGCGCGGAGCCATTTGGGATGGTGGGAGAGAATCTTATGCTCTGAGACGCGTTCTGTCAAACTGATCCCTGTCGCAGAATTATACTGTATGGAAGCGTGCGGGATATTGATTCTGGATAGTTGACGGGCCACGCTTCCACAATCGGATTAGGGAAGAGTCGCCGACCATTCATGGAATGAACTTCATCAGCGCTGCCGTGCCCTGCCCCAGCCTCCCAGACATTGTTGAGGGACATACTTCGTCGTCCCTGGAAAAGATTCGAAAGTCAACCCCGGCGGCTCGTCCTCAAGGCAAGGTGATGGTACACTTTGCCCCCATTTGGAGGCGAACAAATGCAAAAAACCTGCCTGTTCAGGGCGGTCATGTTGACATGCCTTCTGTGTTCCTCACTCCGAGCACAGACGCCGGAAAACCTGGATTTTCTCAATGATCTGCCGGATTTCGAGCACGTCCGGGAGATGCTGCCCGATTATCTGAACCGGATTGCCTTCTCCCTTCTCGACGAACGCGCGCGAACGGTCTCCAAAATCTCGACCGCGGAGGACGTCGCCAGGCGAAGGGCATATATCCGCGAGCGGATGCTCAGCGCGCTCGGCGGATTTCCGGAACGGACGCCGCTCAATGCGCGCGTGGTCGGGACGCTTGACCGGGACGGCTATCGCATTGAAAAAGTCATTTTCGAAAGTCAGCCGAAGTTCTACGTCACCGGAAATCTCTATTTGCCCAAATCCGGCCAACCGCCTTACCCGGCCGTGCTTTTTCCGCTGGGCCATGAGCGGGGCGGCAAAACGAATTCGGACTGGCAGCACGTTCTGGTTTCTCTGGCCCGGCGCGGCTTCATTTGTTTCACCTGGGATACTCTCGGGCAAGGTGAGCGCTCGCAATTCTATGATCCGGATTTGGAAACTTCAAAGCTCGGAGAAACCGGGTACACCACGGAACACACGACGATTGGCGCTCAATGCTTGCTAGAGGGAGACAACATCGCACGATATACCATTTGGGATGGAATCCGCGCTCTCGATTACTTGCTCTCCCGGCCCGAGGCCGACCCGACTCGAGTGGCCTGCACGGGCAATTCGGGCGGCGGCACACACACCGCCTATCTTTCGGTGCTCGATGACCGGATTCGCGTCGCGGCCCCCTCCTGCTTCATCACCTCGTGGCGGCGGCTGCTCGAAAGTATCGGGCCGCAGGACGCGGAGCTATGCCTCCCACCGTTCCTCAAGGATGGGCTCGACCACGCAGATTTCATTTACGCGTTCGCTCCGAAGCCCTACATCATGCTGACCGCCATCCGCGACTTCTTTTCGATTTCTGGCGCGCGGGAAACCTACGCCGAAACCAGCCGTCTTTATTCGTCGCTCGGAGCGCCCGAGAAGATGGCGAAGTTCGAGGCGGATAACACGCACGGCTACAGCCTGCCGCGTCGGCTGGCCGCCTACGCGTGGCTGAGCCGATGGCTGAAAGGGAGCGAAGACCACTCTCCGGAACGGGACGTGGAAATTGAGCCCGCGGAAAACCTGCGCTGCACGCCTACGGGCCAAGTTGTAAGTTCCCTCGGCGGAGAGACGGTCTTTTCGTTGAATATCAAAAGAGTTGAACAATTTCGCCCCAAGCGCGCGCCCTTGGTGACGAAAGCAGCAGCGGCTGCAAACCGGAACGAAATGCAATCAGCGGTTCGGCGGCTGACTGGTTTCCAGCCCGCCGCGACGCCGTTGAATGTGCAGCCATTCGGAAAGCTCGAAGCTAAAGACTTCGTTATGGAAAAACTTATTTACCAAAGCGAACCCGGCATCATTGTGCCCGCGGTGCTTTTTGTCCCGCGCGGAAGCGAGGGCAAGAAACCGGCGGTGATCTACGTTAATGACAAAGGGAAATCCGCGGGCGGTTCCGATGCCGTGATCGGCGGGCTGGTAAAACGCGGCTTTGTCGTGCTGGCGATCGATATGAGAGGCTGCGGTGAAACGCGGCCGCCGCAAAATCCCGATGAATCGAACGAAACGTATCAATACTTCGGCGAATACGACAGCGCCATGCGGGCCTTCCTGATTGGCAGGACATTGGTGGGGATGCGCGCTCTCGACATCTCGTGCGGCGTGGATCTGCTCGAGTCGCGACCCGAGGTCGACCGGGCGCGAATCTTCGGTTTTGGCGTCGGGGCGGGCGCGCTGGTCCTGCTCCACGAAGCGGTGCTCGATGACCGGATTAAGGAATTGACTCTCGATGAGATGCTGGTATCCTACGATTCCGTCGTCACCCATCGCCTGCATCGCAACCTTTACGAGAGCATCGTCCCGGGAGTTTTGAAAGTCTACGATTTGCCGGAATTGATTGCTGCCGCCGCTCCGCGGCCGATTTGGATTGTCGATGCCGTCGATCCAATGGGACGCCGACTCCTGGCCGAAGATGTTCGAAAAGAATACGCCCGCGCGTTGGATTCATACAAATCTTGGAGTTCAGAGAAGGTGATTCATATCGGGACCCGAAAACCCGATGAGGATTTCAAAGAAGTTTTTCAGGAAGAACGATGAGGCGCCGGGACGGCTGCCGCCAGAATTTTCAAGATATTGGTCAATTCGTTTCTGCCAGACGTTGGATGAGTAACCTCCGGGCCAGAGTCATTTGCCACGCGCCGAGCGCGGTGCAAATTTCGAAGTTATGCGCTTCGCCTCTTGCGCCACCACCCTAATCCGCCCTCAGGGTGAACTCAACCGTCTGCTCATGTGGCCGGATGTAGTGCCCGCGCTCCGGTTTCAGGCGCAATGGAACCGAGAGCGCTCCCACCGCATACTTCAGATCTTTTTCGGGAGCAGCTGCGTAAGGGTTGTAAGGATAAACCGGCCACACTAACGTCGCGGAAGGGTCGACCTTTAACGTCCAACCGTGATGCCGGATCCAGCCGCCCAATTCGTGGGGCCCCATTTCAATTTTCTCCGCCCCTACAATGACTTTTTTCCCTCCGCCTGTCTCCAACTCCTCGCCGGACTTCAAGCATAATTGTACGGTAAGGCGCGCCTCCTTTGGGGGCGTGCCTTTTCCCACGATCTCCCAGTGAAATGTCAGCTCTCGGTCCGACGGCATGGGCATGAAGAGGTCGGCGAAAAATGTGTTATAGGCGAGCGACAGTCGATCCCGCTCGTCACTCATCTGCAAGCGGCTGCTGAGCGGCAGATGATAAACCTGCCCGTCGATGTTTTCCGAAAAAGTGGCAAGCTCCGGCTGGCGTTTGGAGTTCGCCCCTGAAATTATTAGTCCCAGCTTCTTGTGATACACGCTCAGGCTGCTTTGACGATCGAGGTAATACTGGTTGGTGATGGCCTGAGTATCAGTGATCCCCGAGAGGCAAACCTGCCAGGGTCCGGTCTTGCGAATGCCCGCGGGAATGCGCATCTGGTAGGAATATTGCGGCCGGTCCTGAGGGACGGGTT
>QHZO01000085.1:0-2928 GCA_003224695.1 Acidobacteriota bacterium | reverse complement strand
GCCCTCGCGCAAGAAGCCGGCGAGGAACTCGGCGTAGCGCCGGCCGTCCGCAAAGTGGGAGAAGCCGAAGTGGCCCCACGGGCTGACGCCCCCGTGGCGGTTGCGGTCGTTGATCACCTCGACCGGCGTGCCGTCGAGGTACGTAAAATTCTCATGGAAGGTGGTTGAGCGTCTGAGCGCTTCGAGCGCCGCCGGGTCTTTTGTGTATTCGTAATAAAGCGCGATTTGCGTCATGGTGATATGGTCGTAGCCGGTCGTCGGTCCCGCCCGGCTGTGCTCCCCCCAGTATCCGTCCGGAGTCTGCTCCACGGCCGCGAATCGATGCAGGATTCGCGTTCCCAAGGCGACCCAATCCTTGTTTCCGGTGACTCGTCCGGCGAGGAACAACAAGGATGCGTACTGCGCGTAATGATTGGGGGATGTGCCGATATAGGGGGAATTGTACCAGGGGAAATCGATCCGCTCGGCGGCGTCGTCTGCGACGAGTGCGGCGTTCCTTAAAATGTGTTGCCGCCACTTCGCCCTCCGTTCCTCGCCGAGATCATGCTCGAGCAAACGATATGCCTCCAACCACATGTAGGTGTCCCAATCGCTGTCGAGGCGCGGTTCGTAAGCGCCGCGTTCATCCTCGCTCGCCAGCAGATCACCAATTCGAATGGCCAGAGTCAGCATCTTCGGATCGTGAAAATGCCGATTTTCGGGATGGCGTTTGGCATAGAGCACGGCGGGCGCGAGGATGGCGTAAGGGAAATGTTTCCAGCCCGGCCGAGTCTCGAGCGTCGCCAAGTTCGCGCCGGGCTCAGCGTTGAGCGCCTGTCCGACTTCGGCGGCCCCGGCTTCCATCAACCGGAAATAAGCTGCGGGGAGTTTTTGGGCATAGGTAAGTCTTGCCGTCGCGGAGAGCCATAGCAGAACGAGAGCCAGTCGTTTGAGCATGGGTTCGATTCGGAACCTTCGCTCTCTTAAATCCGAGTGTCAAGGCAAAAAAAGTTGTCGCCGCGCCATCGTCAGTGTACGATCCCGCCTTGAAGTCTCGAACCAATCGAAACGCTCGGGGGAGTGCTCTATATGGGTTGTAAGGCGCCCTTCATAATGCCGATCTCAAAAAGACTGGTGGTTTTATTCCTGGCAGATTTGGTGGCTCTGATCGCTCTCGCGGCGAATCCACACAATCTGGAAGAAGTCGTCCAAACAATCCGGCCTGAAATTCGCCCGGAAGAGGCGATGGATTTCATGCGTCATGTCTATGCGACCGATCGTTGGTTCACCTTCCCCAAGTTTCAAGAAACGGCGGAATACGTTCGCCAAACGATGGGCGAGATCGGCCTGAAGAACGTCGAGTTGTTGGGTGCTCCCGCCGACGGCGTCACGCAAGTGGGTTTTTGGACCGAGCCGCTGGCGTGGGACGCCAAGCCCGCGCGCCTGGAGATACTCGATTCCGACTTGCCGCCATCGGAAAAGATTCTTGCCGATTATCAGAAAATTCCGAGCTCCCTGGGCATGTGGAGCGGCTCGACGCTCCCGGAGGGGATCACGGCGGAAGTGGTCGAGGTCCATGGCGATGATGCCAAGGTGATCGCCAAGATGCCTCTCAAAGGGAAGCTCGTCCTGACCGACCATAATCCGGCCGGATTCAAGTGGGCCCTGGTGAAGGCAGGGGCTCTTGGCGCGATCAATGCCTTCACGGAAAACCCCGACCTTCAGGATGGCCGCCAGTGGATCAACGCCTGGGGCGACAACGGTTGGGCCTTCACCAAGTCGAGCACGCCCTTGTTATCGTTTTCGATTTCGCCGCGTGAGGCCGCGCTCGTACGCAAGCTCTTGGCGGAACATGGCACGGTGCGAGTAAAGGCCACGGTTGATACCCGCTATTACGCCGGAGTCTATCCTTACGTGACCGGTGTGATCCCGGGGACGGGACCGGAGGAGGTGCTGACCCTCGGCCACGCCTTTGAACAGGGTGCGGAGGACAATGCGACCGGCGTCGCGGCGATGCTCGAGTCCATGGCCACGCTCACTCGGCTGATCGCGAGCGGCAAGATACCTCAGCCCAAGCGCGGCATCCGGCTACTGATCATGGGCGAGATGTACGGCTCGATGCATTATGTCTCGACGCATCCCGACCGCATGCGCCGGACTGTCGCCGCGATGTGCATGGATACGCCCGCCGGCTTATATAACCTCGCGGGCACGGAATACACGCTCTACTTGAATCCCTAGGGGGCCAGCTCATACGCGGATGCGTTCGTCCTGCGTGTCGCTCAAGAGTACTTCACCGAGGTCGGCCGTCCTTGGCATTCCCACGCGTTCATGAGCGGCACGGACACCTATTTGGCCGAGCCCACCGTCAATGTGCCGACCGTCTGGCCCTACAGCGGCAGCGGCGTTCAAACGCACCACAACAGCGAAGACACTCCGGACCGCGTCGACCCACGCTCCCTGCGCGACGTCGCTACTGTCAACGCTTCATACCTCTATTATCTTGCCAACGCTTCGGAGCCGGAGACCGCTTGGCTCGCGGAGCTCAGCCAAACTCGCGGGTACGAGCAAATCCTCAAAGCGACGGCGCCATTCTTGGACCAGGTTTCAGCCGCCCATGATTCAGAGAGCCTCGGGCACATTTGGGGCGACGCGCTCGACCACATCAATTACCGGGTCGATCGGGAATCCCAATCCGTCCTGTCGGTTGAACGGTTGGCGCCGGAAGACCGCCGCGCGGTGGTCGCCAAATCGCTTGCCCCAAGCGTCGATGCGTTGCGCAGGTTTGGCGAGGAGCAAAAGGAAAGAGTCCGTCTCATCGTCGAGCACCGTGCAGAACAAGCAGGCTTCCGCCCTCCGGCGAAACCCGTAGCGGCCGCCCCCTCCGCCGAAGCTTCGAGGATTGTCGTGCGCCGCAAGCGATTCGGAACTCTGCCACTGGATGACCTT
>QHZO01000345.1:3142-3991 GCA_003224695.1 Acidobacteriota bacterium | reverse complement strand
GGCTCCCCGCCCCCAGCGCCACCACCGCCGCGCCGTCCTTCACTTCCAAACGGTCGCCGCTGAAGAGCGTCGTGTTCGCTTCCAAGGCCTTCCCGCCCATCGTCGCGTTCAGGCTCCCCGCCACCGAGCCCACCACCGCCGAGCCCGCCAGCAACGACAGCGCGCCCAGGCCAACCGCAAGCGCCCCAATCAAGGAAGCGCGTACAATCATTCTGTTGGATAACATAAGTTTTAACTCCTTTTGGGGTCGTGCAAACTTGGCAGCTTCAACTACGAAGCGGACAGCCGCCTAGAAAAGTGCCTTCCAGAGCGTGCAAATTTACTACTTATCCCTATGCCTTGTCAAGCATTTATTTGCACAAAATCCGGTACTTGCCGGAGGGCGGCGCAGGGTCTTTACCGGCCGGTTATTTGAAGGCTCGTTTCGATCTGCCCCATTCGAAGGAGGTTCATACAATTCGCCACCGCACGCAGGACTCCGGCGTCGCGTGAAAGAATGCGAAAAGTGAACGGGGGTTCTCCCGCACGCCCTTATCTCTTACGGGGGTTGGCCTGGAACCATTCCGTGGTACGGCGAATACCTTCCTGAAGCGTGAGGGCGGGTTTCCAGCCAAGTTGCGTCGCGGCTTTGCCGATATCAAGCAAGATATGTTCCACTTCCCCCGGCCGCTTGGGCGCGTAGTGGGGTTCGACCCCCGAAAGCCCGAGGGCTCCCCGGACCGCCGCGAAGATCTCGTAGTCGCTCGACTCTTTACCGGAGGCGATATTGAAAACTCCTCCCTCGCCTTTCGCAAGTGCCGTCACATTGGCTCGGACGACGTCGGAGACCTGGATGTAATCTCGGGTTTT
>QHZO01000345.1:0-2982 GCA_003224695.1 Acidobacteriota bacterium | reverse complement strand
TGGCGCCATAGGGAGAGAAGGGGCGAGGCGGCGTCTCTTCGTCGGCGGGAAGCTTCTCCGGCTCGCCGTATATCGCGCCACCCGTCGAGGCATAAATGAACCGGCGGACCTTGAAGTCGCGCGCGAGCAGGAGCACATTCAGCGATCCCAGAATGTTCGATGATGCGTCGGAAATCGGATCGCTCACAGAATGGCGCACGTCAATTTGCGCGGCGTGATGGTTGACCAAGTCCGGCTTCTCCTTGCGGAAAACCTCCTCAAGCGCCGCGCGATTGCGAATATCCGCGTGATAGAAGGGCGTTCCCGGGCTCAAGTTTTCTTTCGACCCTCGCGACAGATCGTCCACCACCACGACTTCGAGTCCTTCCGCGCGGTAGCCATCGGCCACGTTCGAGCCGATAAAACCTGCACCACCGGTCACTAGAATCTTCATGCGATTGCCCTATTGCCGCCGGCGACGGAGCCGCGACGCGCCCAAAGCTTAGCTCTGGTTACGGCATTGCACAAGGTGGGATGGGCAAGGGCAGAAAATGAGAGAGAAAATGTGAGGGGTTAATACCAGGGGTGCTGCTCATTATGTCCACCGAGGGAACTCAGCGGTCCGCGCACCATCATAATCGAGAAAATCGAAGTGGTGCCGGAGAACAAGCAGGCGCGGGCCGCTGGTTTGCTTAGCTCCTCCGCCGGCGGGCGATGGGAATCGGCGCACGGTATTCCCAATCGGCGGTGGCGGCGGCCTTGTAGCGGAAAAGTTTGCAGAGGCTGCACACTTCCGCAATCGAGTAGGGCCCTTCCGCCGCCACCCACTCGTGCACGCAAGCGCCTGCCAGGGGTTTCTCGAATTCAGGTTGAGATTCGTCCGTGCTCATGCGGATTGTAATAGGGACGAGCCGACCTACGTCGTTTTGTCCGGAAGCCACATCATTTTACTTTAACCAATACGACGCCATGCCTCGGGACTTTTGCCGTAAAGCTTCCCGTGAAATTCCCCAGGTCTTTCTGCCCCCACAAATCACGGACGGACGCACTCGCGGGCACGCCAACGGCGCTGAAATCGAGCTTGATGTCTTCCGCATCTTCGCCGCGGTTAAACAAGCCAACGGCTGTCGAGCCATCCGCCAGCGGCTTGGTCCAAATTTCGTATGGCCCTTCTTCCCACACCCGATGGCCCTGGATGCCGCGGGAATCCTGGTCTACGGCCACTACTTCCGGGTTGGTCAAGATGGCGAGCGTTTCGGGCGTCATCTTCGAGAGGTCGTTTCCGGCCAGCAGCGGCGCGGCAAGCAGGCACCAAAGGCTCATGTGAGTCAGGTACTCGTCGTGGTTCATATGGCCGTTGCCCACTTCGAGCATATCCGGGTCGTTCCAGTGGCCGGGACCTGCGTATTTTTCCAGGCCGTTCTGCTCGAACCCAATATCGGACATCCGGTCCCAATGGTCGCTGATGTCCTCGGTGGTGCGCCAAAGATTGCCTCCAATGGCGGCGCCCCACATCCAGACCGATTCCAGGCCGTACTGGCAAAGGCTCAAGACCATCGGCCGGCCGGTGCGATGAAGCGCCTCCGCCATTTTTCGATAGACCGCTCGCATCTCCTCGGGCTTGTAGACGCGGCTGGCGCTGCACCAGTCGTATTTCAAGTAGTCCACGCCCCAGGCGGCATACTGGCGCGCGTCGTCTTCCTCGTGCCCGTAGCTGCCTTCGTGCTTTGCGCAAGTCTCGGGCCCCGGCGAAGAATAAATGCCGAATTTCAGTCCCTTGCTGTGGATGTAGTCGCCGAGGGCCTTCATGTCCGGAAACTTTTCATTGGGCTGGATCATCCCGTGCTCGTCGCGCTTCCCCTGCCAGCAGTCGTCCACGTTCACGTAAATGTAGCCCGCTTGCTTCATGCCGTTCGTGGCGATGGCGTCCGCCGCCCCGCGCACGTCGGCGTCCGTGACCTTGCAGCCGAAATGGTTCCAACTGTTCCAACCCATGGGCGGTGTCTGCGCAAGGTTTGAATCCTGTGACGAGCCCACGGCGGTTCCCATTCCCATCACCGACAAGACCGCCATCGCCCTGGCAAGCCATCGGGAACGATTGCTCATACGAAAGCTCCTCTGATGATTTGATTCCAGACCCGACGCCTCCTGAGGCGCGTTATGTAACCCGCGCGGGCGAAGAACGGTAAGGGCGGTTTTTGCCCGATATCGGGTCCGTTCCGAATCCGGCCATCGGACTACAGCAATCCGCGAACCGCCCATACAATAATCCAATTTGCGTTGAATCAAGGTGAGAACTTTCGCTGGGGAGTCGCCGACCTACGGTTTCCATAAAAAGGCCCGGCCCGGCAATTCGGAAGCAGAATTCAGAACATGACTCCGAACTCGGCCTCGAAGGTCCGCGGCTCTACGATGTGTGTCCCGCTGAAGGTTGAAAGGAGGCTGTAGAGCGCGACCTTATCGGTGATATTGATAGAGGTCAAACGCAATCACGTTGAACCGGTCCATGTGAAGCAGGTTGTCCTTGCCACGCCCCTCGTCGTCAATTCGGTATGCGGCCGCACCATCTTGGCTGACCAGCACGTGCGGATTCGGATCATCAGCGTAGTAAGCAGTGATTTTTCCGCCCTGGATCTCGAGCGCCGAAGCGCGGCCCGCGTAGTAGGATTTGTTCATTCCGGTATCAATCAGGAAGACGCGGTTGTTAAAACGCGGTGTAACCGTATGCTGGGGCAACACGGTGTGGCCGATGACCATGGTGTGGACGCCGAGGCGCTGGAACATCTTGGTCAAGCCTTTTTCGTTCTTTTCCTCAGGTTCAAGCGCCAAGCCCCGGTACCATAATGGACTTCGGGTAGACATCAACAGGCCGTTGGGCACGTCGAACATCTGCCGCATGTCCTCGATTTCTTTCGGAGCGTTAGGATGTCCGGACTGGGCTGCCTGGTAACTCAGCTTGACTTGGTCAAAAGCTTCTCCCAGTGTCATGTAGCGCCAGATGAT
>QHZO01000344.1 GCA_003224695.1 Acidobacteriota bacterium | reverse complement strand
GGCGATGTCTCCATCGCCGATCGGCGGTCAGAGGCCGCCGCTACGGCACTCCGTTGTCAAGGGTCAGTGGCAAAACGCAACGGACAACGCGAGCCATCCAAAATCCAAAATCGAAAATCCAAAATTCCTCGAGGGCCATTACGTCCTGACCGCCGACAACCACATGCACTTTGCGATTCCCTCTTACGACAAGACGCGGGCGCTGGTCATTGACCCGGTGCTGGACTACTCGACCTACCTGGGCGGCACGGGCGGCGACGTCGCCCTCGGCATTGCCGTGGACAGCGCCGGCAACGCCATCATTGGGGGAATGACCAATTCCAGCGATTTCCCGGTTAAGAATGGGGCTTCAGGCGGTTACCGAGGCAGCGGGGATGCGTTTATTTCAAAATTCGACTTTGTTTCGGGCACTGGCACCGGCACGGGGCTGACGATGGTGTACTCGACCTATCTCGGCGGGAGCGGAACAGATTCCGCCGCGTCCATCGCGGTGGACGCCTCTGACGACGTGTTCATAACCGGCCCGACGACCTCGACGGATTTCCCGATCACGCCGACAGTGTCAGGGACATCCACAACCAGCGCTTTTCAGACGACCTATGGAGGCAACGGCGACGCGTTCGTCACCGAACTGGCCAGCGCAGGCGACTCGCTGGTTTACTCGTCGTACCTCGGCGGGGCGGAAGCGGATTTCGGCCAGGGCATCGCCGTGGATGGCTCGGGCAATGCCTACGTGACCGGCTCGACCCAATCCGCCAACTTTCCGACCGTCACCCCGTTGCAGGCCACCAAGTCGGGCGGCTCCGACGCTTTCGTTGCCAAAGTCAATTTCGGTGGGACACAGTTGCTTTATTCAACTTACCTCGGCGGCACTCTAGTTGACGCCGGCCAAAGCATCAAGGTGGACAGCTCCGGCAACGCCTACGTGACGGGGTTTACGTTTTCGACGGACTTTCCCCTCCACGTCCCGCTTCAAGGCGTGAACATGGGCGCACCGGGCGTACCCGACGCTTTTGTGGCTGAGCTCAATGCGACCGGCTTGGCTTTGAATTTTTCCACTTACCTTGGCGGCTCGGGCGATGACCGGGCCTTCGGCATCGCCCTGGACTCTTCGGCGAACATTTACGTCACCGGGGAGAGCCAGTCCACGGATTTCCCCACTTCTTCGTCGCCCTTTCAGGCCTCAAACAAGGGCCTGAGCGATGCCTTCTTGGTGAAATACCATGCGGGCGGAACTTCCGTCGCTTACTCGACGCTCCTCGGCGGCAGCGGCGTTGACCAGGCAAACTCCATCGCGGTGGATTCTTCGGGCGACGCGTTCGTTGCCGGGTTCACATCCTCGAGCGATTTCCCCACTTCGAACGCGGTACAGGCGGCCATCAGCGGGAGCGGCGGAGGCAGTTCGTGCGGCGGGTCCCTCTGCCCCGACGCGTTCGTCACTGAACTGAATCCTCTTGGAACGGCCCTCGTTTACTCGACCTTTCTGGGCGGGAACGCGGCGGACTTTGGCCATGGTGTGGCGCTTGACACCTCGGGGCTGGCCTACGTGACGGGGAGCACGTCCTCGACCAATTTCCCGGTTATCGCCGGCGCAACCCAGGGGGAATTGAAGGGCTTGGCCGGGAATGTCTTTGTGGCGAAAGTGAATTCGGCCAACGCTCCGGGCCTCGTCATCGTGCCGCAGATCGTGAATTTCGGGAACCAAACCGTGAGCGTGCGCAGCGCGCCCATTCCCGTGACGATCATGGATGCCGGAACCGATCCTTTGTCCATATCTTCTGAGACTGTGTCGAATGCGGATTTCGTGCTGATAAACAACTGCCAGGGGACGATTCTACCGAGCGCCAGTTGCACCTATAGCATCACGCTTACCCCCTCTGCAACAGGCCTGGAAACGGGCACGGTCACGATTACTGACAATGCCGTGAACAGCCCGCACACTTTTACCGTCCAAGGCACAGGCGTAACAGCGGCGACGCAGGTGACGCTGGCGCCCACATCGCTCTCCTTCGGCAAGGAGACTGTGGGCTCAGTTAGCTCGCCGCAGAACTTCACCATTACGAACACGGGCACTCAAGTGCTTACCATCAACACGATTACGTCTTCCAGCCCACGTCAACCGGCGCACTCAGCGGGTCAATCCAAATCAGCGACAATGCAACCGGAAGCCCGCAGTCGGTTCCGCTCACCGGCACAGGCGTTGCGCAGTTCAAGCTTTCTACCGCCGCCCCCTCAACCACCGTGGTGGTGGGAACAACCACAGCCACCTACACCGTCAGCGCCTCCGGCCCTTCGAGCTTTACGGGGAGCATCACGCTCGCGTGTTCGGCGGGTGCGACCTGCGCCTTTAATCCCACCTCGATCTTTGACGGGCAGTCGAGCACGCTGACACTGTCCGGGCTTTCCGCTTCCACTACCAGCCCTCTCAACTTCACCGTCTCCGGCATCAGCGGCTCGCAAACCGCGACCTTGCCGCTCACCTTGCTCTTGGCCGACTATAAGCTGGCTGGCTCCCCAGCCCTCAATACCATCGTGTCGGGCCAGCCGGCGAAATACACGATTTCGCTGACTCCAGAAAATGGTTTCAAAGAATCGGTGACGTTGGGGTGCACGAATCTTCCGAACGCTTCATCCTGTTCGTTCGACCACCCGACGGTCACGCCCAACGGTTCTCCCGTGACGGCGGCCCTGACCATCACCACCACGAAACAGGCGGGCGCGCCGCCGCTCCGCCTGCCACCTCCGGGCGGGTTGCCTGGTTCTCGGTGGTGGATTGTTTTCCTCGCAGGTCTCTTGGCCCTGGTTCAAGCCGGGCTCGCGGTCCGCGCGCGGCTCGGCGTCGCGCGTACCCCTGTAGCCCACTGGAAGCTGGCTTTGGCGGGAACGGTGCTGGCTGTCGCGGCGCTCGTCGGCAGTTGCCGGAACGTCATCGGCACCACGGGCGGAACGCCCTGCAGAAACTACGCCATCTCCGTGACAGGGACTCTCGGCTCGAACACCACCGTCGTCCGGACCGGGGCAATTGATCTCTCGGTAACGTGTCCACCCACGCCGTAAGATATTCGGGATTCCTGCCGCCGCGGCGACGGGCTAACCGGGGGATCAATGCGACCGGAGAAATCTGAAACGGCGAACGCCCCAATCAGTTGTCGAGACCGGGGCCGCGCGGAGGCAAGCCGGGGCCTTCGTCGTACTTGGATGGCGGGTCCACTTCGTCGTTTTGCAAGCGCAGGGGTATGACGAGTTGAAGCTCGAGATTTGTTCCGGGAGTCAGGACGATCTCCTTGCCTCGCGAAATCAAAACGGCAGCCACGCCGCCTGCCGCGCCTGCGGCGGCGCCGATGCCAAGACCCTTCCCCGCGCTCCCTT
>QHZO01000343.1 GCA_003224695.1 Acidobacteriota bacterium | reverse complement strand
TTTCCCGCCAAACGCCGCAATGCCCGTGTAGTCACCCATAAAAATGCCGCCCGGGTTAAACGCCTCTGTCGCCCAAGCATAGTTTGTGAAGGACTTGCCGCCATCGGTGGAACGGGCGAGCGTGACCGCGGCGTCACGATTCCCGGGGTCGAGGCGGCGATCGTAATAGATGAGATTGGCCGATCCGTCGGCAGGGTCCGCCGCCAGCCAGTGGAAGAATTGATCGGCGCCGTTGTGGAGCGGGTCGGAATTCACTCGCACCGGCTCGCTCCAGGTGCGGCCGCGATCGGACGACGCCGAGCAGAACACGTCCACGTCGCCGTGGCGATAATCGGACCAAGCGACGTAGAGCCGTTCGGGACGGCCGCCCCGCGGCCGGGGAGTTTGCGCGGCGGGAACCCGAGAGCGCGGCTGGCCTGCGCGCGGGGAGCCGCTTCCCGGGTCCACAGCGATCACCGGAAAGCCGTTGGCGCGGGACACATCTTGAACGTGGAACATGATGGGGGCGGTTCGAATGATGTCTCGTTCGGGCGTGAACGAGGCGCCGCCATCCGAGGAAGCGCGGAAAATAATATGGTCGCCAAGGGCCCAAACCACATACAGAGTGCCGTCCGCTCCGACCGCGCCGGAAAAGCCTTCGGCGGCGCCGTTATCGTCCCGAGGCAGGCCGCGGCGGACGCTGATTTCGAGAGGCGCGAGCCAGGTGGCGCCACCGTCGGTTGAGCGGGACAGTAGAATCCGCGAATCCTCGAGCGTCCAGCGCGTCCAGCCTATGTAGAGATTGCCGGCGTGCGGATCGGAACTCGTGTCCGCAACAATGTAAGGCTTATCTTCGAAAGGGATCCCGGGTTGGGTCGGCTGTTCGGCGACGGGGATGTGGTTCGCTTCCCACGTGCGACCGCCGTCGAGCGAGCGGCGGATGAATATGCCGTTTCGCATGGCGCCGTGAGCCCAATAGTTGAACGTCCCGAGCTTGTCGAAAGCAATGTAGCAAAGTATCGCGTGGCCTCGGGTGTCGTAGGTGACGGACACGTCTCCGGAAACCCGGTAGTCCGGGGGGGCGATGCCGGGGGGCGTCATCCAGTGCGCGCCGGCGTCCGATGAGGTCGCAACGTGCGCGTTGTCCTGGTAGGCGGCAACAATTTGTTCGGGGTTCCCTGGATTGATGGCGATGGAGGGCTCCGTAAAGTAGCCAGGCTGCGGCGTCAGCTGTACAATGGCGCCACCCGGCGCCGGCAAAAGATTCTGCGCGCGAAGCTGGAATGGAAATGCGGCGGCTGTTGCGGCCAGGCTGAGCAAGACAGGCGCCACAAGACCATGCCTTCGCAGATTCGAGTCCTTGAGTAACGCCACGCCGTTCACGGGCCGGTTTAAATCGGTCAACAAAGCAACCTCCAACTTGGAATCCGCCAAAGGCAGGACCTTTTGTAAGCCATAAAACTGTCCTCTGCAATAGAAAGGTAGGGGGAGCGGCGGCGTGACCTGTGCCGGTGAGTGAGGGTTTTCCTCTTCATGTACTGTTTTCATTTGCCAGTCATCGGCGGTCCAAGGCGCAGTCATTCCCGCGAAGGCGGGAATCCAGTCCGTCCGCACCGCAATTCCAAAGCCTTGCAAAGTGTATTCCCGCCTTCGCGGGAATGACAGGCGTTTCGAAAGGGATTGCATCCCAAATGACACCAGCACGCGCCGCGGCGGTAGTGTCTCAATTTGTTCATCCTGTAGCGGCGGTCTATGACCACGGCTGTCCAAATTAGCGGAGGGCCGGTGGTTGTGATGTTGCAGCGGATAGGCTTAGGTGGCTGGG
>QHZO01000083.1:992-6793 GCA_003224695.1 Acidobacteriota bacterium | reverse complement strand
CCAGCCTCACGGGCACGGGAGTTACGGGCACGGCCGCACTCTCGCCTACCTCGCTCACATTTAGCAGCCAGAACGTCGGCACGACCAGCGCCGCTCAAGCCGTCACGCTCACCAACTCCGGCGGGGCGGCCTTGAGCATCTCGAGCATCGCCGTCACTGGAACCAACAGCGCCGACTTCGGCCAGACTAATAACTGCGGCAGCTCGCTTGCGGCGAGCTCAAGCTGCACCATCAACGTCACGTTCACGCCCGCCGCCAGCGGCACACGCTCTGGCACCTTGACAGTGACGGACAACGCGAGCGGCAGCCCGCAAACCGCCAGCTTGACGGGTACCGGGGCCTCCTCAACCGGGGGCGGAACCATCCTTCTGGCCACCAAGGGCTACGGGGCGTACACGAACAGCACAGTGACCATAAGCACGATTACCAGCAGTTCCTTTGTGGTGCCGGTGGGCGACCTTCTGGTGGCTTACTGTGGCACTTCGAGCAGCAGCGCCCAAACCCCGGTCATTTCCGACTCGGCCGGAAACACTTTTGTTCAAATTGGCCCTGTTGCGGCCGCCTCGGGTGGCGCCGCGCTGGCGATGTTCTACGTGCCCGCCGCCATGCTCCAGGCCAGCTCTTCGGACACTGTGACTTGTACTTGGCCCTCGGCGCACAAAAACTTGGAGGTGATGGCCCTGGTTTACTCCGGAGCGGACCCCAACGCCCCGTTGGACAGTACCCAGACCGGCGTGGTAAAAGGTGGCACACTCATCCAGTCGAATCCCATAGCGAGCGTGTCTGCCAAGGAACTGATCGTGGCGGGGATCATGTCCGGTTCCGGTTGTCTCATCCCGTCGCCGGGCGCGGGCTACACGATGGAGATCATGACCACGCCGCCGAGCGGCTGCTCCAACCCGCTCGGCGCGGCGGAGGATCAGGTCGCCGTGAGCGCGCAGTCTAATGTCAGCGCCTCGATGACCATCGCTACAGCGGTCTACGCCGACATGATCGTTGCCACCTTCAAACCCGCTCCCTAGCCCGCCCTGCTGTCACAGGGACGTGTTCTCGCCGCGCGCGCAAGGTGGCGGAGGTAACATTTCAAGAAGAAGCTGCTCCCGCCTAAGGTTCTCCAGCTGGCTCTTGTCCTCCTGTTCCGGCCAAGAGGCATCGAACAGTCACTGGAGAGAGTGACCCTGTGTTGATGGGCGCCGGCGGCTCGAACGCGGGCCAAGCCGTGCAATACCTCATCGTTTCTTCCACGCGGACCAACGCGGCCAACTTGTATGGCGGCATCTATGTGGCCCTCAAGTGGGTGCGGGAGCTGCGGAGGGCAGTTTCTGCACCGTGAAGGGGCGGCACCCCTCATCGGGCTCACAGAAATAAAAATTTCTCAATCGTGCCTGCCGGCAGGCACGGATCTAACCGAGGCTCGCCATGCAATGCATTCGGCCGCTGGGCTTGTTCTTAAGGCTCCTGATTGCGGTCATGTTCTGGCTGATTTTTGCGATTCTTGTCGTCTGGGGTATGAGGCCTAAGGCATCTGCCGCCATTAGCCACCCCACGAACACAGCCCAGTCAAAACCGCTGAGGCCGATCACGGGCTCCCCGACCGAAGTCAGCCTGAAATGCTACGGTGAGTAGGGCTCGTCAAAATTCCAAGCATGCTGAGGGAAGAGATTGCCATCGAAGGTGAAACGCACCATGAAGAAGTTGCTGCCATTGATTCTTTTTCTCGTAGTTCTTGTCATCCTGTTTTGGCCGAGAGGCAATGCGCAGTCCCAACCCGTCGGCCCAGTGAATGATCGCGGGATCGAAAGGGCCCAAAACTAGAATGAGGCCCACGGTTGTTCAATTCCCGTCTCCACAAAACGGCGCATGCATCCCAACTTGAGGGACGTGGGGCTGACCGTGGCGACGGAATCAAGTGTCAGGTTCGCCGGGTTCGTGGTCGTCCCGCTTTTCGGCAGCAGGGTCAGATTTGAGATTAGCTTGCTCAAACTCCTGGACGCTGAGCTTGCTTCGACAAGAGGAAGGGACGCGTCATTACGCTCGAACGGGCTCTCGAACTCTAACGCCGGGCTGCTCTCTGAGAGGCCTTCCGCAGAAAGGCTCCATCGCTTCATACAATCCTGGAAGAGAGTCCGGATACGGATGGAGAATGAGGTAGGCTTCTTTTCCTGCCAAGGCACGGCACAAGATGCTGGCCTGAAGCTCTGCGGCGTGCTCCAGGAATTCGTTCCTCACTCCGGGGAAGGCGAATTTAAAAGCCAGATAGAATTCCTCAAAGGCTGACTGCTCATAATGAATAGACGCGACCATGCGAATGGCAATCTCAGGGCTAGCCACGAGAGGGCCCAAACGGGCTTCAAAGATTTCCTGCGGGGTCAGCCGCACATGGCGTCTGCCCCTCAGGCGGGGCATCGCCTCCCGAAGAAATTTCAATGGGAACATGTGGTCCAGTTTGCTGTGCGGCACTATCCGCTCCATCCTCTCGAGGCTGTTGATGGCCCCAAACATTAGACGATCACCCGTCCCGACCTTGGCTCTCAGGCGCGGCAAGTGCTTGAGCTGCCAATCCCAAATCAGAATGTTTCCAGGAATGCCGTACATTCTCTGCCCATCGGCGCTGAGCCAGATCCATTCGTCGCCAATGTATTCCGCCGCGTGTGATCCAAATGCGAGAAGCGCTTCGGTCTTGCCCCCCTTCGTCCAAGCCGTAGCGAGCACCCCCGTTCCTTTGTGCACAAAGGCCGAGGCATGGAGGGCTACATGGTCCTTTTTCAGAATCGTGAGATTAAGAATTGCCGTTAGCAAAGGGACCGATCGGAGGCCGCTTTCACAGACAATCTCGAATTGTTCCCGCCCGATTTGTGCGAACGGTATGCTTACTTTCGAAAGTCTGACGTCGTTCGAGAGGACGAGGCGGCCGTCATCCGTAAACCCGGCTTCAAGACCGAGGTATCGCATGCCAGGCGTCTCTAGGTGGTCCACAAATCGGAGGACGAAGTCGGGTTCACGCGTCAGCGGCCGTTGGAGCGGCCCGAGTTGTCCCTCCACCGCCGCCACGTCCCTCTTGGAAGGATTGACTAGCCGAACGCCAACCAATCCGTGCAGGTCGTAGTCAATGCAGCTTGAGCAGCGTTCGCTCTGGCTCTCGATCTTTGGCATGAAAGCATCCCTTTCCGTCACAGCATGAGCGGCTGCGGCAGCACAATTGCTCTTAGAAATACCTTAGCTTGCACACGAGAGTCCAAAGCCTCACCGAGAAGGAAATCGAATGCACTCGCCAGCACCTATCTTCCAATTGTTTTCAACCGGTTGCAAGGACTGCATGGGGTTCGATGCCTCTTGGTCGGGCTCCTTACTCTGACTGCTGTAAGATTTTAACGCAGTATCTTGCACTACATGAATTGCTTTGCGCTATACCCAAGCTGGAAACAAAGTTCTATGCCTAAGCGCGGATTAGAAGTAGGGCTCATAGGGATTGACGGGGCGGGCAAAAGCAGCCTTTCCGAGGCGCTCCTGCGCCTGCCCCTTCCCACCAAAGCGATCTATCTGGGAAACCTGGATTCGCACCAGGACCGCCGCCTTACACTCATTTTGCGGGCTGTCGAGCGTCTTGGGGCTCCTCGGCCCCTAGCAGAGCTCGCCAGAACCTATGAGCTCTTCCGCCGGCGGCTATCCGGCTGGGTCCTCGCGCGAAAAGGGTACGTGGTCGTTTACGACCGCCATCCGGTGGAGCACCTCGAGCCTCATCCCTCGTCTCTCAAGCACTTCCTTTGGAACATTCTGCACGAGAAAGAGCGGCCGATCACCGAGCTCGAGGCAGCCGACCGCTACATCCGCGAGGTGCTCGAATGGATGCCGGTCCCCCACACAAAAATTGACGTCACAAAACACGATCTCCCGTCAGTATTGGAGATCGTCCGCAGCCAAATTCTCGCAGCGTATTATGAGCGTCCCCCGGCCCACGGCGTGTCCTCGGTTTCGAAGCGCGCTCTACCTCGCCATGACTCGGCGTCTCGGGCGCACGAAGGGTAAATGCCTCGAGCTCAAGATCAGTAGCAGGAATTCAAAGATTGAAGAATAGCGACACCAACAAAGAAGTGGCAAGAGGCAAGCAACCGGCCGGAAGGGCGATGCCGTATGCAACAGTTTCTGGACTGCCTGGATTTTCTCCTGGGCGCGTTGGGGTTACCGGTCTCCGTTTTCTTCGCCGGGTGGTGGCTCGGCGGGCGCGTGGTGCTGGCAATGCTTGGCCTTTACGTGCTAAATTTCCTGGTCGTGTTCGCGGGAATTGCCGTGTTCGCCATCCGCGATCCGTGGCTTCTTTATGTTTTGGAATCCAAAGTACTGCTTCCCTGCGAAGCCCCATCTAGTGCGGAAGAAGATCGCCGTTTGGCGCTCGCGACGTAGACATACCGCGCCATCCACTTGGTCGGGCCCACCAGGCGCCTACGAATACACGAGAATTTGAAAATCCCCGATGGCACCTCACTCAAACGCGATTTTGCTGATCTCGAGCCCGGACCGAAAGGGCCTGGTTGCTCGCATCTCTGATTTCATCTACCAGCACGACGGAAATATTCTCCATGCCGATGAGCACATGGACGAGGAGGCGAAACGGTTCTTGATGCGTATGGAATGGGACCTCGCCGACTTTACTCTGGCCCGCGAGGAAATCCCGTCCGCATTCGCCCCACTGGCCGAGGAGCTCGATTTGTCGTGGCAGATCGTCTTCACGGACCATTCTCCCAAGACCTCGATCTTTGTCTCCAAGGTGGACCATTGCCTGTTCGACCTTCTCCTGCGGAATCGCGCCGGGGAACTGAAGACGGATTTTTCCCTGGTCGTCAGCAATCACGCGGACCTTCGACCGGTGAGTGAATCCTTCGGGATCGAATACCTGCATTTCCCGGTCACCAAAGAGAACAAGACCGAGATGGAATTGGCGATTCTAAAGGAGCTGTGCCATCGCGGGATCGAGCTGATTGTGCTGGCGCGCTACATGCAAATTCTCTCTGAGGATTTTGTCCGGCATTTCCCCCATCGCATCATAAACATCCATCACTCTTTTCTTCCGGCATTCATCGGCGCCAATCCCTATCGCCAAGCTTATCAACGCGGCGTCAAATTGGTTGGAGCCACGAGCCATTACGTCACGGCGGACCTCGACAACGGCCCGATCATTGCCCAGGATGTGATGCGCATCAGCCACCGGGATTCTCTAGATGATTTGGTGCGCAAGGGCCGCGACCTGGAAAAAGTGGTGCTGGCGCGCGCCGTCAAGCTGCACCTGGACCATCGAGTGCTTGTTTATGGAAATAAGACGGCCGTTTTTGAATAGGGGCGGGGCGGCGGCGAAATATCCTGGGCGCTCGTCGTCACATGGCCGGGATGTTCCTCTCAAGGTTCCGACGATTTCAGTCGAAGTGATTGAGCTGAAGGCTATAATGGAAACTTGGTGGCGGGTTAGCAAAAAAAAGGGGCGGAGTCTGGGGTCTCCGCCCCCTGGCCGAAGCCTCCATAGGAGACAATTTACTTCTACCCCGGCCACTCAAGCAGAACTGCTCGGGTGAATTCGAAATTGCGTGGTCCGCGTGCGATAGGATTCCCGTCTTCATTCCCCGATTGTTACATTCGGGGCAGATGCTGATCGAACCAAGTTCCGCTGGTCAGCCGCTCTCGGAGGGTCGCCCATCTCTGCGGTTGCGATGCCTCTCACTGGCAGGCAAATCCGCCTCTGAAAATCGGCGAGTTTTCATCGGTCTTCGAAGTTTAACGAGTTCGGCGGCGTGGGTGGTTCCGGCCACCTG
>QHZO01000083.1:0-878 GCA_003224695.1 Acidobacteriota bacterium | reverse complement strand
TCGTGCTGCTGCAATTGAGGTTACTGCCCTCCCTCTGAAGAATAGGGGGTCGAGTACTCAGGCCCCCTCCCCAAGACAGCCACTGCCTACTCACAACAACCCCTCTCCACTCAAAGAGACAATCTGTTCATTGCTGGACCCATCGAAACTGAGGGTCAACCTCCCCGCCTGTTCTCCATTCGATGTTGGGCTAAAGGTGATTTTGATCGTGCAGCTCGACCCCGCCGCCAGGGAACTGCAGGAAGCGGCAGGAGCGGCCTCAAAGGGGGAGGTTGCAGCCACGCTGAGCGCAATCGAATTCCCCCCCTCGGGATTCGTGACCGTGAGTGTCTGATTCCTGGTCGAGCCCACGGACACCCCCTTGAAGTCGAGCTTGGCGGCGGAAAGCGTTAACGCCGCCACGCCCGTCGGAGTCACCGCATTTGTCGGACCGCTTGTGAATACCCCTCCGCTTGTCAACGCGACTGTACCCGCCGGGGCTACGGCCGCCGCAGCTTTCCTAATAATCGTTCCCTTTCCGGAGAGAGATACTGTCTCCGCGCTGCCAGCCACGTTGTCGCTGATGGTCAGCGTTCCATTTTGTATGCCGCCGACGGTTGGACTGAAGGTGACGCTGACCGTGCAGCTTGAGCCCCCCGCCAGGGACCCGCAGGACGCTGCGAGGGTATCCCCAAAGGGCGCCAAGGTCGTCCCGTTGACCTGAACTGTAATGTCGCCGACCGGATTTGAAACTGTAAGTGTTAAGGTCCCGGTCGAGCCCACAGGCACTCTCCCAAATTTCAAGCTCGTGGAAGAAAGCCCAAGTGGCACCGTCCCCGTCCCTGAAAGCGGGAGTATCTGCGTGCCGAGATTGTCGGGGATGTTGACCTGAGCCGTGC
>QHZO01000342.1:8196-10371 GCA_003224695.1 Acidobacteriota bacterium | reverse complement strand
GAAGCTGACACCATCATTCCCAATTCGCTCGAAGTGGGCACGCGGATTGTGCCGGGACTGAACTCCGTGGCGTTCTCCACCACTCCCGCCTTCGACCTCTCGAAAGGCAACATCCAGCAGTTTTCTTGCACGACGGCGGGCTCAACGATTTCGCCCACATTCACGAATCTGACGAGGGGCGAGTTGATGACGCTGATCTTCGTCCAGAACAGCACCACCGCGTGCACGGTGAGCTGGCCATCGAATGTCCACGGCGCCATGATCGTTTCGGCGACGCTTTCGGGCGTCAACACGCAGCAATTCATGGTGTCGAACGCCGGCACGGACCTTTACGCGGTCGGCCCCACCGGCATGACCGGCGGCAAACCGTAGCGGCGCGTTGCTGGCACACTGCTTTCCTAACCGCTGGCTCGGTTTATTCCATGCAACGGGCTCAATCCGGCTACAATAATTAAATGAAAAGTCATGCAAGAAGCGCGTGCGCGGTTGCGGGCGCGCTGGTGCTGGTAGCGCCTTGGTGGGCGTGCCAGCGGAGCGCGGCCCTGGAGCCGGACGTTTGGGCCACCGTGGATGGGAAGCCCATTTACCGCCAGGACGTCGAGCGGCAGTACCGCGACCGCCTGTCCACGGACGCCGACCCCACGAACGCCGCGCAGGCGCTGGGCTTGAAACTGAACATCCTGAACGAGCTCATCAACAATCAGATTTTGGTGGCGCACGCCGGGCGCGCCGGCATTGCGGTTTCGGAACCCGAAGTGGACCAGAAGCTGGCTGAGCTGGAAAGCCCGTACAGCAAGGCGGAGTTCGAGCGCAATCTCAACGCGCAGGGTCTGACGCGCGACGAACTGCGGCGGCAGGTCCGGGAGAGCCTGCTCGTCGCGAAGCTCATCAACAAAGATGTCTCATCCCAGGTGACGGTCACGGACGCCGAGATTGCGGAATTCTACGAACGCAACAAGGCGCGGTTTAATGTGGCGGAAACAACCTATCATCTCGCCCAGATCGAAGTGACCCCGGGTCCCACTCCGGACTTGCGCAATCTCAAGAACGACGATGCCAATAACCCTGCCGCCGCCGAGCGCAAGATTCAAGCGCTCTACGCGCAGCTTCGGGCGGGGGGCGATTTCGCAAAGCTCGCTCAGGAATACTCCGAGGATCCGCGGACCTCGGCGGGCGGAGGCGACCTGGGTTTCATTCCCGCCTCTTCGCTCGACCAGAACCCCCCGCTCAAGCAGGCTGTGTCGTCGCTCAAAGTCGGCGAGACCAGCGGCATCATCCGCACCTCGCGCGGCACCCACATTGTGAAGCTGCTGGGGCGTGAAGAACGCGGCCAGCGAACGCTCGACGACCCGACCGTCAAGAATGGCATCCGGCAGTCGCTCATGAACGAAAAGCAGGAGCTGCTGCGCGCCGCGTATGTCGAGAACCTCAGAAATCGAGCCCAGGTGGTGAATTTCCTCGCCGACCAGGTGGTCCAGGCTCACGGGAACCCCATCGCGGAAAAGTGAGGAAGCTCAGGCGAGCCGGATGAGCTTCGCGCCGGATTCGACCCCGGCGCCGGCCTGGATATAAATCTTCTCCACCCGGCCGGCACGCGGCGCGCGGATCTCGTTTTGCATCTTCATGGCCTCGATGACCAAGAGTCCCTCATCGGGCCGAACATCCTGCTTTTCTTCGACCAGCACTTTTACAATGCGCCCCGGCATCGGCGCCACGATTTCTTCGGGGCCCGCGTGCTCACGCGCGGCTTCATGGCCTCGGCGCCGGCGCGGGTCGCGCACCCCAATTTCGAAAGTCTTCGTCCCGACACGCACGGCATAGATTGAATCTCGTTCCGGGATGGAGCGCTTTACCTCAGCCGTGTAAGAGCGCCCGCCAATAAGAATCGAAAGTTTGCGCGGAGCAATTTCCGCCCAATCGGCCTCGAGCGGGCGGCCGTCGATCGCCAGAGACACTTTCAAGGGAGGCGAGTTCGAGGGAGGGAGCTCAAGTTCGACAGAGTGTTCCGAGCTCGACCCGCGGTGCCGCAGGACCAACAGGAATCTCATCGGCGCCTCTCGGGCCAGGCGCACAGCAACGCCTCGCGGCCCGCAGTTTTCCAGGCCGACGGCTGATCCGTCGGCTGACGGGCGGGCTTTGGGGCCTCCTGCCGCATGGCGGCGACCGTCGCCGCAA
>QHZO01000342.1:6469-8171 GCA_003224695.1 Acidobacteriota bacterium | reverse complement strand
CCAGTCCGCATGAGCCGAGAGCATGCGATCGATAAATTCCGTGTCAATTTGGCCGGCGGCAAAGTCCGGATGCTCGACGACGCGGCGGAAAAAGGGCAGGTTGGTTTGAATTCCCCGGACGTCGTATTCCCCGAGCGCCCTCCCGAGGCGAGCGATGGCGCCAGGACGGTCTTCCGCCCAGACGATCAGCTTCGCGAGCAACGCATCGTATTCGAGAGGCACTCGCCAGCCTGCGGTGACGCCGCTATCGTCCCGCACGCCCGGACCGGAAGGCCTTTCCAGCCCGGTTATGAGGCCGGGGGAAGGGAAGAAATGGTTTGAAGGGTCCTCGGCATAGATGCGGCACTCGATGGCGCAGCCGCGCGGGCGGAGGTCTTCCTGGCTCAGGCTGAGCGGCTGGCCGGCGGCGACCTCGATTTGCTTGCGGACCAAATCCAGTCCATAAACCTGCTCGGTCACGGGATGTTCGACTTGCAGGCGCGTGTTCATCTCGAGAAAGTAGAAGTTACGATCGCCATCGAGCAGAAATTCGACTGTACCCGCGTTCGAATAGCCGGCGGTTTGGGCGATGCGCACCGCCGTCTCGCCCATCTTGCGCCGCAGCGCCTCATCCACGATGGGTGACGGGCACTCCTCCATGACTTTTTGGTGGCGCCGCTGCAGCGAGCATTCTCTTTCGCCGAGATAAATGAGGCGCCCAGCGCGATCTCCAAGCACTTGAATTTCCACGTGCCGCGGCCGCTCGAGATATTTTTCGATGTAAACCGCGGGGCTGCCGAATGCGCGCTCGGCTTCGGAGCGCGCCGCGCGATAGGCGGATTGAAGTTCGGCACCAGAGCGGACGAGTCGCAGGCCTTTGCCGCCGCCGCCCTCGGAAGCCTTGATCATGATGGGGTAACCGTATTCTTCCGCGAGGCGCGCGACGTCGTCGAGGCTCTCGAGATTGTGGACGGCTCCAGGGACGACGGGCAGGCCTCGACCGGCGGCCAGGCGCCGCGAAGCGGTCTTCGAGCCCAGCAGTTCCATCGCCGCGGCCGGCGGGCCGATGAACGTCATCCCTGCGGCTTCAACGGCGCGCGCGAATTCGGGATTTTCGGAAAGGAAACCGTAACCGGGATGAATCGCTTCGACGCCGCTGCGGCGCGCGGCGTCCAATATGCGGGGAATGTTCAAATAACTTTCGGTCGAGGGCGCGGGGCCGATCGAGTACGCTTCGTTGGCAGCCCGGACGTGGAGCGCGGTGCGGTCCGCGTCGGAGTAAACCGCCGCCGTCCGAATGCCCATCTCGCGGCAGGTACGCATCACGCGCACGGCAATTTCTCCGCGATTGGCAATCAGGATTTTCTTGAACATCGCGCCCGTCCCGCTCCTCCGTTCCGATTATACATGCGCGAAGGCGGTCGTGCGGCTCGGTACGGCTTCTAAAAAGGAATATTTCCGTTCTTCTTTGGGCGGCAGGTTTCGGAGGCTCGCGGCTGGGTAAAACATTTACCTCGGTGGCGGGATCTTCAGGTCACGGCAAATTTTGCGAGATAGGAAATCGTCAACTTCTTTGTGACGCGGGATGGTGGAGGTTCGCTCGTTCTCGGGATTAAAGAAGAGCGAATGCCGCGAGCCTTCACGAAGAGGTTGGCAGCCATAGCGGGCGAGAGGCCGCTCAAGTTCTCGCCGTGTCCTCCGGTCCGAATGTTTACGCGCTAAG
>QHZO01000342.1:0-6188 GCA_003224695.1 Acidobacteriota bacterium | reverse complement strand
TCCCTTTTTGTACCGCCGAGCGTATTTGCCACGCTGCGCCCCTCTGAAGTCGTACTCCGGAAGCATATCCCGATGCCTTTTACTTCTCGATGGCCTTTTCATAAGATACTCTCTCGCGGCGGCTAGCGCGACGCGCGCTAATGATACGAATTACCTCATCCCAATCTAAGTGTACCACAACCAGCAGGTTTCCCCGCGCGGACAGACCCATGGTGACGGACCGTTCTTCACCAGGGCCGGAGTGGAGAGGGTCTGAAATGGTGGCTGAGAGCGGATCCGAAAACACCGTCGTCGCCTCATGAAAAGAAACCTCATGTTTTCGCTCATTCACTGCCGCCTTTCTTTCATCCCACTCGAATCGAATGTCCATTCGCGATCCTACGGAGCTGATGGCCTATTATTCAAAGCGGGATATTGCCGTGCTTTTTGGGCGGGTTGGTGTCGCGCTTGGTTTCGAGCATGCGCAGGGCGGCGATGAGTTTAGGGCGGGTATCGCGCGGCTCGATGACCGCGTCAATGTAACCGCGCTCGGCGGCGACGTAAGGGTTGGCAAATTTTTGGCGGAATTCGTCCACTTTTTCGCGGCGCAACGTTTCCGGATCCTCGGCTTTTTCGAGCTCGCGCCGATAGACGATATTCACAGCTCCGTCCGGCCCCATCACCGCGATTTCCGCGGTGGGATAAGCGAAGTTCACATCGGTGCGGATATGCTTCGACGCCATGACGCAATAAGCGCCGCCGTAAGCTTTGCGCGTAATCACCGTCACTTTGGGCACCGTCGCTTCCGCAAAAGCGTACAAGAGCTTCGCCCCGTGGCGGATGATGCCGCCAAACTCCTGCTCGGTGCCGGGAAGAAAGCCCGGAACGTCCTCGAAGGTGACGAGGGGAATGTTGAACGCATCGCAAAAACGCACGAAGCGCGCGCCTTTGTCCGAGGCGTTGATGTCGAGGCAACCGGCGAGCGCCGCGGGCTGATTGGCGACGATCCCAACGCTTTGGCCGGCCAGCCGCGCAAACCCTACGACCAAGTTCTTGGCGAAAAGTTCCTGGACTTCGAGGAAGCGCGCGTCGTCCACGACGGGGCGGATGATCTCCTTGATGTCGTAGGGCCGGTCGGACTCGACGGGAACGACGGCGTCGAGCTCGGGATCGCGCCGGTCGGCGGGGTCGGTGGACTCAAGGCGCGGCGGGTCTTCACGGTTATTTTGCGGAAGAAATTCCAGAAGCTCGCGGATGAGCGCCAGGCAATCGGGATCGTCGCGCGCGATGAAGTGCGCAACGCCGCTGGTCGCGTTGTGCGTCGTGGCGCCGCCCAGCTCTTCCTTCGTGACGTTTTCGTGCATGACGGTCTTGATGACATCCGGCCCGGTCACAAACATGCAGCTCGTTCTTTCGACCATGACAATGAAGTCCGTGATGGCTGGAGAATAGACCGCGCCCCCGGCGCAGGGGCCCATGATGGCGGAAATTTGCGGCACCACGCCCGAGGCCAGCGTGTTGCGCAGGAAAATGTCGGCGTAGCCAGCGAGCGAAGCGACGCCTTCCTGGATGCGCGCGCCGCCGGAATCGTTCAAGCCGATGATAGGCGCGCCGACCTTCATGGCCAGGTCCATGATCTTCGAAATCTTGGCCGCGTTCGCCTCGCTCAGCGAGCCGCCGAGCACGGTGAAGTCCTGCGCGAAAGCGTATGCCGTGCGTCCGTTGATTCGTCCATAGCCGGTCAGAACGCCGTCGCCGGGCACGCGCTGCTCCGCGAGCCCGAATTCTTGGGAGCGGTGGACCACCAGTTTGTCGGTCTCTTCGAACGTCCCTTCGTCAAAGAGCAGCTCCAGCCGCTCGCGCGCGGAAATTTTGCCCTGGGAGGCTTGCCGGGCGCGCCGCTCCTCGCCGCCGCCGAGCTCGGCCTGGGCGTGTCGGCGGCGCAGCTCGTCGAGTCTCTCTTGGTGCGTCATCGGTGAATCAGGGGCCACAGTATGGGCGATTCATGAATCGCCCCTACTTCTGGCCGGCGCCGCGGCGAGCGGCGAATCAGGGCCGGCCTACTTTCCCGTCGGAGGCCGCGGGCAATGGCTCGTCTTTTTTATTGGCGCCGCCGAGTTCGGGGATGCACGACCACTGCTCGCACGCCAGAATGGAATTCGTGGGCCGCTTGGGGTCGTACTTGAGGTTGACACTTTGGCCCGCGGCGCGGCGCGCAACCTTCACCACGTTCGGAAGCGCCGAGATATCTTGCGAAGACTCGTAAGCGACGCCTGCGACTTGGTAGTTGTACGTGATCAAGCAGGGGTGGTCCTTCCCCGGCGGCGGCTCGACGAAGTCCAAAACTTGTCCCGTTACCAGGCGCCCGCGCCGATTAACCTCCAACCGCCGCGCGCGCTCCAATTCCTCGGGGCTCTTTCGCCGCGTGTGCCGGACCGCCCACACGACCAGCGCAACGACCAGGATCAACCCGGCGCTTGCGAGCAGAATTTCCGGAATACCGATTCGCAAAATCACCGCGCCTTCGAATTCTCCCGAGCTTCCACGAATTGTCCCCGGCTCTTACGCGTCGAAAGGGTTCATGGTTTAAATGCCAAGGCTTCGACTGCGCTCTCCGATGCTCTTGGGTTTTCGTCGAAGCCTGAGTCCTCCGCTATTATAGCACCCCGGCTCGGTTCGTTCGGTCAGCGCGCTTCGAGGTTGATTTCCTCCGAGGGCGCGCTGACGTTCCCTGCCCGGTCCACGGCGTTAACGCGATAGGCATACCTTTCCCCGGGTTTGACCGTCTTGTCGCGGAAGATAGGCGTAGGAAGGAGTTGGGAGTTGAGCTTAACGAATCCCCCGCCCGCTTCTTGCCGCTCGACGTTGTAGCCTGCAAGGTCCGTCTCGGTATTGGGGGTCCAGATCAAATCCACGACGCCGCCGGCGAATACGGCTGAAAGGTTCGTCGGCGGGCGGAGCGGGAAGTTGTCGCGCGGTGTGATTTCCACAACCGGGGAATCGTCCGACTCGGCAATCGCGGAGGTCATCTTGAATACGGCCCGAACGAAGTAGTAATACGGCGTGTCGAATTGAAAGTGAGAATCGGAGAAGGTGGCGCTCGTGGAATCGCCCAGAAGCTCGAACGTGCCCGGCTTGCCGGTCAGACTCTTATAGACGGAATACCCGGAGGGCGCGGCCGAAGCGCCGGCCGCAATGCTTTTGCTCGGCGAAGGCCAGCGGAGAATAAGCGCCCGCTCCGTGGTTTCGACCTGAATTCCTTCCGGGGGCTCGGAGACGTTCTGAAGAACTCGACGCGCCGGATTCGACCAATCGCTGAGCACCGGATGGCGGCGAAAGCCTCGCGTGAGGGCGCGCAAGTAAAATGTCCACGCGGAGCTCTTGAATTGAGCCAGTTCCGCATCGCTGAGCGCGATGGGCACGGCGGCCGAAGCCGATTGGGTCGGCGGGGCGAGGTCTTTTTCGGCGAGGATTTTCCAGGGCTGACCGGCCGGCGGTGAAGCCGGAGGCTTTCCGCCGGCGGGTGTGATGGTTCGAAAGATTTCCAGTTCCACCGGTTTCGTCAGGCGTTCGCCGTCGGTGGCAAGCGTCGGGACGGTGAACGTGAAGACGAACTTCCTCCCGCGCTGGATCACGGCGAAATCATGCACAGCCGCGGGCTGCTCGACGCGCGGCGGCCGTGGCGGTCCCTGAACGCCGCAGGCGGCCAACATCGCGACCACCAGTGCTAGAGCGGGAACCGGGAATCGGGAGTGGGGAATCGGGAGTGGGCAACCGGCACCGACTGCCGATTCCCAACTCCTTGCTCCCCTTGGGGTGGCGGCACGGGAACGGCGCGTCACAAGATGTATCGGCTCAAGTCCTGGTCTTTGACGATTTCCGCCAACTGTTTCTCGACGTAGGCCGCGTCAATGTGGACAATTTTCTTCTTGAGGTCGGGGCCCTCGAAGGAAATCTCTTCCAGTAGCTTTTCCATGATGGTGTGCAGCCGGCGCGCGCCGATATTTTCCGTCTGCTCGTTGATGCGGGCCGCGAATTGCGCCACCGCCTCGAGCGCATCGTCGCTGAACGTGGGCTTGATGCGCTCCGTCTCGAGCAGCGCCGTGTATTGCTTGACCAAGGCGCTCTTGGGCTCGCGGAGAATGCGGATAAAGTCCTCCACGGTGAGGGAGCGGAGTTCGACGCGGATGGGGAAACGGCCCTGGAGTTCCGGGATCAAGTCGGCGGGCTTCGCAACGTGGAAGGCGCCGGCGGCAATGAACAGGACGTGGTCGGTACGCACCATGCCGTACCGGGTGTTGACCGTGGTGCCTTCGACGATGGGCAGGATGTCGCGCTGGACGCCCTCGCGGCTGACGTCGGGGCCGTGGCCGCGCTCGCGTCCCGCGATTTTATCCAGCTCGTCAATGAAAATGATACCCGCCTGTTCGGCGCGCTCGACCGCCGTGCGCGTCACCTGTTCCATGTCAATGAGCTTGTTCTCCTCCTCCTGGATGAGGTATTCCATGGCTTCGTTGACCTTCATGCGGCGCTTCTTCGAGCGCTGGCCGAAGAGGCCGGGCGGCAGCATGTCCTTGATGTTGATGTCCATCTCCTCGACCCCCTGGGAGGAGACAATTTCGAAGGCGGGGAAGCTGCGCTCGCGGACGTCCACTTCCACCGTACGCTCGTTGAGTTTTCCTTCGCGGATTTGCGCGCGTAGTTTTTCGCGCGTGCGCTGCAAAGCCTAGGTCGAAGCGGGCGAATCCTCGCTCGCGCCGCGGGCGGGCGTCGGCTGGGGGGGGAGAAGCAAGTCGAGCAGCCGGTCTTCGGCGTTCTGCTCGGCCTTCTCGGAGACCTCCTCCAGTTTCTCCTCCCGCACCATGTCAATCGAAATCTCGACCAGGTCCCTCACCATGGACTCGACGTCGCGCCCCACGTAACCCACTTCGGTGAACCGGGAGGCTTCGACTTTAAGGAACGGCGAATTGGCCAGGCGCGCGAGGCGCCGCGCAATCTCGGTTTTCCCCACCCCCGTGGGCCCGATCATGATGATGTTCTTGGGGAGGATCTCTTACGCCAGCTCCTGGGAAAGCTTCTGACGGCGCATGCGATTGCGCAGGGCGATGGCCACGGAGCGCTTGGCGTCGTGCTGGCCGATCACGTGTTTGTCGAGTTCCGAGACGATCTGCCGCGGGGTCATCTCGTCGAGCGCGCCCGCGGTCTCAAGGGTTTCAGGCAAGTAGAAGACCATGAGAATTCCTTGTCGAAAGTTGAAGGTCGAAAGTCGAAGGTCCGAAAGGCCCGCTTTCGACCTTTGACCTTCGACGTTCGACTTTTTCAGAGTTCCTCAACCAAAATCTGCTCATTGGTGAAGATGCAAATCTCACCCGCCAGCAGCATCGCCTCGCGAACGATGTCTTTGGCGGCCAAACTGGTGTGCTTGGCGAGCGCGCGGGCGGCGGCCAGTGCGTAAGGCCCTCCTGACCCGATGGCCACAATGCCGTCGTCGGGCTCAATGACGTCGCCGTTGCCACTGACGAGATCAGTATTCTTTTCGTCGGCCACGAGCAGCAGCGCTTCCAAGTGCCTCAGAGCCCGGTCTGTCCGCCAGTCTTTGGCCAATTCTACTACGGCGCGGCCGAGGTTGCCGTGAAATTCCTCGAGTTTCTGCTCGAAGCGCGAAAAAAGAGACAACGCGTCGGCCGTCGAGCCGGCAAAGCCGGCGAGAATCTTGTCGTTGTAGAGTCGGCGAATCTTGCGCGCCTTCTGCTTGACGACGCTTTCACCCATCGTTACCTGGCCGTCGCCGCCCATGGCCAGCCGATTCTCCCGGCGGACGCTCAGTATCGTCGTCCCTTCGAAACGCCCGAATTCCTTCACGAGGCCTCCGACCGGCCATTATAGCAGATGGGGCGGTGGCACAGGCACTCTTGCCGGTGCGTAATTCAATGAGCACGTGCCTCTGGGCGTGCGCAAGAGTGCCTGTGCCACCGAAAAGACGTGATTAGTAGGAAACTCCTTTGGGATTTCCCGGCTCGAAGAAACCGGACGGGACCGGTTTGTCGTAGACCACCTGGTTCCGGTAAACCTCGGAAATGCGTTCGTCGTTCAATAAATGCCCAACGTGCATGGGGGTCTGGATGCCCTGAAATCTTTGGTAGTCGCTGTAGGAGTCCACATTATCCAGCCATTCGCGCGTCTCCGGATCCTGCACCTTGTAGGAAATG
>QHZO01000084.1:11027-12721 GCA_003224695.1 Acidobacteriota bacterium | reverse complement strand
TTTCGTGGACTTGCGCGATTGCCGCCCGAATCCGGAGCTGCTGCGCTCGATCCCCCTGGAACTGATGGTGCACTATGAATTCCTCCCGCTCGAGGCCCGAGACCACGAGCTGGTCGTGGCGATCGGCGACCCGACGGACCTGGCCCGCCTCGACGAGTTGGAGGTTCGGCTGGAGCGCCGGCTGGTCTTCAAGGTGGCGGCGCGCAGCCAGGTGCGCGAGTTCCTGAAGAAGACCGAGCCCTCGCAACGCGTGCTCGAAGAGGCCACCGAGGAGTTCCGTCTGGACGTGATCCGTGACGAGGAGGGGGGAGGCGAGGGCCTGTCGCTCGAAGCCCTCGTCGAGGAAAAGGACGGGTCCCCCATGATTCGGCTCGTGGACTCGCTCATCTTCGCCGGGCTCGAGAGGCGGGCGAGCGATATCCATATCGAAAGCCGCGACAACGCCGTCGCCGTGAAGTATCGCATTGACGGTGTGTTGCAGGAAGCCATGACGCCGCTGGCGCGGGAATTCCAGTCGAACCTCATCACACGCATCAAAGTTATGTCGGAGCTCGACATCGCCGAGCGGCGCGTCCCCCAGGACGGCCGCTTCCGTGTCCGCTACCGCGGCCGCCCCATTGATTTCCGCGTTTCCATCATGCCTTCCATTCACGGCGAAGACGCCGTGCTGAGAATCCTGGACAAGGAGTCGCTCAGCGAAAAGTTTCGTCAGCTGCGCCTCGACGTGCTGGGACTGTCGCCGCGCGAGCTCAAGCGCCTGCGCCGCTTTATTCGCGAGCCCTACGGCATGGTGCTGGTCACCGGGCCGACGGGCAGCGGCAAGACCACCACCCTTTATGCGGCGCTGTCGGAAATCAAAACCGACGAGGACAAAATCATCACCATCGAGGACCCAGTCGAGTACCAGATTCGGGGCATCACCCAGGTCCCGGTGAATGAGAAGAAGGGCCTGACCTTTGCCCGCGGCCTGCGTTCCATCCTGCGCCACGACCCAGACAAAATCATGGTGGGTGAAATCCGCGACGAGGAAACGGCGCAAATCGCCATCCAATCGGCGCTGACCGGCCACCTGGTTTTCACCACCGTTCACGCCAACCACGTCCTGGACGTGCTCGGACGCTTCCTGAGCATGGGCGTTGACCTATACAATTTCGTTTCCGCGCTCAATTGCATTATGGCGCAGCGGCTGGTGCGTCTGATTTGCGAGGGGTGCAAGCGGCCCATCGAGCCCTCGCCCGAGCTATTCGAAGAATCGGGTCTGGACCCGGCCGCCTGGAAGGATGTGGTGTTCTACGAAGGCGCGGGATGCCCGGTGTGCAACCAGACGGGTTTTCGAGGCAGGACCGCCCTCGGCGAGCTGATGGCGCTCTCCGACAAAATCCGGGACATGATCCTCGCCAAGCGCCCGCCTCCCGACATCCGGCATTTGGCGCGCCAAGAGGGGATGATCACGCTGCGCGAGGCGGCGCTGGAAAAAGTTCGCTTGGGCGTGACGACGCTCAAGGAAATTAACAAGGTGACCTTTGTCGAGTAATTCCCGATGACGGTTAGGGGCAGGGCGCGCCGCGCCCCTACCTCGGATCGCTGGAACCATGAAGTGGTCGAAGATCAAATCCTGGTTCGGTCGGAAGAGTGAAATCACGACGGCCGGCTTTGCTTTGCCGGCCGCGGTGATGGAAATCGAGCCGGGGTTT
>QHZO01000084.1:0-10955 GCA_003224695.1 Acidobacteriota bacterium | reverse complement strand
CAGGCGGTGGAAGCGGTTGCGGCCGTGGTGGGACATGGCGGAGCGAGTGTGGGCCTGCTGGTTCCCGACGGCGCCGTCCGCACCGTGGTTCTCGGCTTCGAAAGCCTCCCCGACAACCGCGCGGAGGCCGATGCGCTCATCCGCTGGCGAGTCCTCGAACGCTTGGCGAATCCCGACGAGGAGGTCCTCATCTCGTATCAAGAGGTGGGACGCGGACCCAAAGGCGTCGAGCTGCTGGTGGTTGCGGCCAGAAGCTCCGTGCTTTCCGGTTACATCGCCGCTTTGGGCTCGAGCGGCGCCGCGCCCGCGCTGCTGCTACCCTCGACGATGGCGCTTTTGCCTATGGTCGCATCCGAAGAGGAAGGTGGCGACATGATCGTTCACGTCGCGGGCGGTTGGGTATCTATCGTCGTTCTGAGCGAGGAGAGAGTGTATTCGTGGAGAAGCCGGCCCGCGCACCTCGATTTAGGTACGGAGTTGGGCGCGGAGGCCCGGCGCGTGGCGGTGAGCGTTCGCGACCGGCATCATCTCGAGGTCCGGCGACTCTGGCTCTCGGAGCGGCCGCCCGTGTCGCCGTCGCTTGCAGCAGAACTTGGGAACGAGCTCGCAACCGATGTCCGGCCACTCCAACCGCTGGCAAGGTGGGGCGCGTCGCTCTCCGAAGCTGAAAAAGAGACATTTCAGCAGTTCGGCGCTCCGGTGTCCGGGCTGCTATCGAATCGCGCTTGAACTTACGATGCAGGTCAAACTCAATCTCGCCATTCGACCCAGCCTTCGCGAGCGCTACGGCGTACGCTGGGCGATTCTCCTGGTTGTGGTTTCGGTTGGCGCTCTTTCCTGGCTGATTTCGCGCGGCATGGCGGATTTCCGAACCTACCGCAGCCTCCGAAGCCAGGTTGCGCTCCAGGAGAGCAACTTGGAGGTCCTTGAAAAACACGAGAACGACTTGCGAAATCAACTCGAGCGGCCGCAGTTTCGCGATACCGCATTGAAGGCGCAGATGGTCAACACCTTGATCGAGAGGAAAGCCGTGTCGTTCCCCGAGGTCGCGGAGCGGGTCGCGCGCCTGATTCCCGCCGACGTTCGGATAACGGGCCTGGGGCTTTCCTTCGAGGCGGCGGGGCCCTCCGTTCGAATCGCGGTGGTTGGCAAAAGCCAGCCGGCGGTCGAGAGCGTTCTCAAAGCTTTGCAAGACTCCCCGGATTTTTCGGACGCGGAAATCCAAAGCGAAGACCCGGCAACGAAGGAGAACAACGGGGAGGGCGCCACGATGGTGCTCAACGCCCGCTACATGGGCAAGCAGAAGCGAATTTAGAGTTGGAGACACATGCCGCGAGAAAAGGTGCGGAAGGTCGCGCGCTGGTTCGAATGGGTTGCCCTGGCCCTGCTGGCGATGGACGGCGCCCTTTACGTGGCCTTGGTCGGCCCCGTAGGACGGCTGGCGGCAAGCGAGGAGCGCCGCCGCGTGGAAATCCGCGAGCGCATCCAGATGGAAAAGGAAGTGGTGGCGAGACTCGAGCGGTTCAAGAACGCGGCGCCCAAGACTTCTGAAGAGCTGGCTTCGTTCACCGAGGAGCACATATCCCCGCGGCGCGAAGCCTATTACCGCGCGGCGCGCCTAGTGCGGGAGCTCACGGACCGTTCGGGGGTGGAATTGACCGGCATATCCTACAGATCGGACCCCTGGCGCGGCGAGCCTTTGCGTCGCCTCTCGCTCGAGATCCGCGTAACCGGCCCCTTCGACGGCTTGCTGAAGTTCACCCACGACCTGGATGACAGCAAGCAATTTGTGGTGCTCGAGAATTGTAATTTGCAGGAGCGCGGAGGCGAAGGCCTGGCGATGAATCTGTCCGCCGGAATGTATCTGGAACCATGAAAACACCCGTCCAGCCCGCGAAACCGAAGAGCCGTTACGACAAATGGGCGAGCGGCGCGTTGGCGGTGATGTGCGTGTTGCTCATTGCCTATCTCGCTCGCCGGACGGGCGTGTGGGCCCAAGCTTCGCCCCCGCGGAAACCGGCCCGGAGTGAGGTGGCCAACCGGGACCGGGACCGGGAACGGAGCGAGGAGCTGGCGCGATTTGATCCGGTGGTCAAGCTGGGGCTTTTGCGCGAGCTCGAATCGCGTCCGGCGCCGCATTTCAATCGCAATCCGTTCGAATATCCCGCGCCGAAGCTGCCGCCGAAGCCGCCGGTGGTGGCCGCAGAGCCTGTCGTCCCTGCGGCGCCTCCTGCGCCTCCCATCAAGGCCCTTGGCTATATGGAAAAAGCCGGGGGAGGTCGCGAAGGCACCATAACGGATGACGCGGATAACATTTATGTTGTCCACGAAGGCCAGACGTTCGCGGATCGCTACAAGGTTTTGAAAATTACGCCGACGGTGATTGAAGTTGAAGATTCAAAGACACAACAGACGATCCAACTTCCCGTGCCGCAGTAAAGTCGAGGCGAGGGCCCCCCGGCGCTTGCCCGAGCGGGGGTACATCCTGCTGGTCTTGATGATTGCGGTGACGGTGTTGCTGATTTCTCTTGCGGCGGTTCTCCCCAACGTCCGTACCGAGGGGCAACGCGACCGGGAAGAAGAGTTGCTGTTTCGCGGCAATGAATACGCTCGAGCCATTGCCACCTTCCATACTCGCTTCAATCGCTATCCCATGAAAATTGATGACCTGCTCAAAGAGACGAACGGCCTCCGATTCCTTCGCCATGCGTATCCAGACCCCATGACGCGCAGAGGGAAGTGGCGGTTCATTCACGCGAATGCGGCGGGAGTGGTTGTGGACTCCCGGCTTCTCAAAGCTCTGTCTCCCCTGGGGCCTGGGGGCAAGATGGGTGGTCCGGGTGGTCCAGGCGGCGCAACGGGCACGGGATTCAGCCTGGGCTTGGGAACGCCTGGCGGCTTGGCGGGCGGCGGGCCCGGATCTGGCTTGCCTGGGGCCGCGGCCGGCGACCTTGGCGGCGGACAAGCGACCGGCCAGCCTCCAACCAATCCTTCGAGTCTCGGGCCGGGCGAAGGCGGCGAGAACCCGCAGGGGACTGGGCAGTCCTCCTCAGAATCGTCGGGACAATCCGGGTCGGTTTTCTCGAATGGGACGGTAGGCCTGTTTATCGTCGGTGTCGCGAGCACGAGCCACAAGAAATCCTTCCGGATCTGGAACAAACAGAAGTATTACGATGATTGGGAATTTCTCGGCATTCCGGCGATGATGTCCGGGCAGTCAGGAATGCCGGGAATGACGGGTCCGGGAGGCATAACCAATCCTTCCACCTCCGGCACGGGCGGTATGGGGGGACAACCCTCCGGCGGGTTTCCGCCCATCCTCGGGAACCCCTCGACCAACCCATAACTCGCAGCGGCAAAACCGGCTCTTGGCCGCTGTAACGCTGCTCGGCGACTGTCCCACAAAGGGAGCCCTTCCGTCCTTCCGTGGCGCGTTCATGAATAATCCGGTGGAGGACCGCGGCCGAGTGGCTCAGGCTCCGCCCGTGACTTCTACGACCTGACCCGACACATAATCGGAAAGCGGCGACGCCAGGAAGAGAATCACTCCGGCGGCCTCGCCGGGCGTGCCCGGTCGTCCCATGGGGATAAGCTTCAGCGCAGCCTCCCGAATCGCAGAAGGGATTCCGAGCTCGATCGCCGCAGGCTCTTGCGCTGGCGAGCCTTTGGGATGGTCCGCGCGCAACTCGAATTTTTCTCCGCCTTCCTTTGCCTGCGTCAGGCGCGTATCAATCAGCCCGAAAGCCGCGCAGTTAACCTGAATATTAAAAGGTCCCCACTCGCGAGCCAGTGTGCGCGTGAGCCCGATAATCCCGGCTTTGGCCGCGGCATAGTTGGTCTGGCCGAAATTTCCCCGCGTGGCGGATGTGGAGCTGACGTTCACGATTTTGCGCGGCCGCGCAAAGCCCGTCTCCGCCAGTTCGACTTTCGCCGCGCCCCGCATCAGGGGAGCGAGCGCCCGAATCAAACGGAAGGGAGCCGTCAAATGGACGTCCAGCATCGCCTGCCACTGCTCGTCCGTCATTTTGTGGAGCGTTCCGTCCCAGGTGAAGCCGGCGTTATTTACCAGCGCGTCGAGCGCTCCAAAGCTGGCCTCGGCACGCTTCGCCAAGCGGCCGTCGAACTCCCGGTCCGTCACGCTGCCCTCGAGCGCGAGCGCTTCGCCGCCACGGGTCCGGATTTGGGCCACCGTGTCTTCGAGCGCCTCTCCGTCAAGGTCGCTCACTAGGAGCCGCGCGCCTTCCGCCGCGAACAATTCCGCCGCGGCGCGGCCGATGCCGCGCCCCGCGCCTGTGATGACAACCGATTTACCCCCGAGCCACCTTGTCGGCATGGGGCCTCAGCGCTTCGCGCGCCATCCTAAGGAAACAGTTTGGAAAAGACAAGAACGCTGGGGAAGGGCAGTCGTACAGTTTGGCCGAGTGGCTTGATGCGGCCACATGGTAGTGTCGCCAGGCCTTGCGCCACTACGCCGCCATGTGGCGAGGTAAGCCCGCTTTGACAATCTTGGCGGCCCGCCGATGGTCCGCCAGCATGGCGAGGATGGAGCCGCGCTCGGCTTTCTCCAGGTGGACCGTGCAAAGGGAGAGCGACGTGAGATTTCGCACGTAATCATGCACGAGCATTTGATAGGCGCGAAGCGCCTCGGAATTCAGGCCGTTTCGGAACGCCCAGCTCCAATCGGAGACCCACCGCATCACGGTGCCGTTTGGCCGGAGCGCGGTTCGCTCGAAAGCCGGCGAGGGCTTGACAAAATTTGCGAGACATTCCGGGGCCGTCAGAAAAACCAGCCGGCCGTTGCGAAGCAGCGCGTCGGGTCGCAAACCGTTTTCACTGAGGCCGCGCGCCATCTCCTTCAAGCAGCGCGGTCCGGCTAGGGCCACGACTTGCTGGCCAACTTCCAGGCCCGCCACCACGAATTTCATGACTTCCACCAGAGCTGCTTCTTGCCGAACGACCAGTCGGCAGGTGAGATCGTTCGACGCCAATCCCGGGACCACGCTAATTTGTGATGTCATATGACTCTATCTTCCGTGATTTTCCGGGCCAATGTCAACGCTTACCAACACGAATTTTTTCGAGGGGCGGGCGCCGAAAAAGCCGACTTTCGCCTGGTTTTCGCGGGGTAGGATGGGCGAGGACAACGCACGTTCGAAGGGCGCGAATTCCGCTCCGCGTCAATTAAGATTAGATGGCTGCGCGCGAATCTGCGCGGCTCTCCGTGTGGCGGAGTTTCCGCGGGCAGGGCGGTTCGCGCAAAATCACCGGGCCAGTTTGGGGGAGGCTTTCGTCAGCGCGTCCAAAAACGGCTGTGCGACGGCAGGCGGCTCCACGTTTCCGCCGAGAAGGATTTCCCGGGCCTCGATGGCCCGTTTGTAGAGATTCTCATTGCCCTCGCGGTCTTGCTTCAGCACGGCGCCCTTGAGCTCGAGGCCCGCAAACACGCCTTGGCTGCGGGAGTAAGTCAGAATTTTGGCGTTCATCTGCGCGTCGGTTTCGGCCGAGGCCGAGCGGCCCACCGGGCCGGCCGCCGCTGAAACGTCTCCGCCTAATGTGAACTTGTCCTGGAGCAGCCGGTCAATGCCCGAGGGATTCATCACCAGCATGACCACGTCCACCGCCGCTGCGCCGATTTGCAAACCGAAGCTGCCGCCCCCGAGCGTGATCATGGAAGGCGGTCCCCAGGGCCCCATCCCTTGCGCCTTCCGGCAGGAGACTACACCCTTGCCGTAGCGCCCCCCGAAGATGAATCCGGCTTTCTTCATGGAGGGAATGACGACGACGCACTCGGAGCGGCCCAAGAGATCGCTCGGGATGTCCTGGTCCGGGGCGTCCATGATTTCGCGGAAAACCCGCGTGGCGCGGTCCATGCGCACTTGCTCCAGATTGGTTTCCGCTCGGGCGATGATGGGGGCAGATGCGGCGAAGGCCAGCATCGCGGTCACTAAAGCAGCGAGGAATGGCTTTTCGATTCGCGATATCACGGGTTCGCGGTTCACAGATTTTTCACCTCTCGTCGGATGCCAGTCTACTACCAAAGGAAGCTCGTTGTCACCGGAAGATGTGGCAAGACGCTTCTCCTCGAATGTCCGAAGCCGGGATGGCGTTTCAGATGCTCGGCAACTTAAAATTGGCGGGGACGACGGGGCTCGAACCCGCGGCCTCATGCGTGACAGGCATGCGCTCTAACCAAACTGAGCTACGTCCCCTTGAAACAAAGTGGCAAGTGGCCGGTGGCAAGTGACAAACCGAACTTACTACGGCTTTTTGCTTGCCACTCGCCACTGACCACTTGTCACTAATTTACTGGTGGGCGGTATCCGGCTCGAACGGATGACCTTCTGCTTGTAAGGCAGACGCTCTGACCAACTGAGCTAACCGCCCGCCGGAGCCCTCGGACCGCAGCCGCGTCTTTCGAGCCTGTGCGGCTGGCGCGGCATCCTTGACACTTCCAGATTTCCAAATATACACTAGGGGATTCAGCCCGTCAACGCGACGGACCTCAGTCGGATGCAATTGCCCCGAGAATACGTTGCCTACTTGGCGAAGCAGCTCCTGAAGCGTTTGTCCGCCGAGGGGCTGATTCAGTTCGAGCAGCCTGAATACGTCACGGAAGTCATTACGCAGGTTATGCTAGACGAACTTTCCGTTGAAGACCGCATCAACGACGAGGTGCGGAAAATCCTCCAGCAGCACGAGGGCGAAATGAAACAGGTTGGGGCCTCCTACGAGGAGATGTTCAAGAAGGTCAAACGGCAGCTTGTACGGGAGCGGAAAGTAGTTCTCTAGTGTCGCGTAACCTCATTGGGTGACACGCTCCAGCCGGGCGCTGTCATGCTGAGCGAAGCGAAGCATCCCCGAATTATGCCAAACAAAAGGAATGCAGAGACCCTTCACCGCGCTCAGAGTGACAGGCCATTGACTGTGGCACTTTCTCCCGTTCCACGACACTAGCCGGCGCGCCACACTTCTTATGAGACTGACTCGGGAAAAAGTAATTCAGTTGTCCCATCAAATCGCCGCCGCCATCGAAGACCTCGATGAAGTGGAAATTTTCGAGGAGCTCAACACCGTCCGCCAGGGGATCGTCAAGGTGCTTACGGACCTGCTCATGGAAGAGGAAAAAATCGAAGAGGGCGTCCGCCAACACATCGCTTCCCAGAAACGTACCATCCCCGAGGGCAGCGAGGAATGGGATATTCTCTTCGAGAAATATTACGCCGAAGCGCTGCGCAAGCTCGGCATCACGCTCGCCCCTCCTCCGCGAGCCTGAGGGCTTTCATCGGAGAATCCTTTAAGGCCTTCGCGTTGTCCGGGCGTTTCCTCCCGCGTTGGCCCTCGTCAGCTTCCGCCGAAAAACAAAAAGGCGGCCCGCCATCTGACGGACTGTCGTCTTCGGTCTTGGTCTTGTCGCCGCTTTGCGTTGTGGTGGTCGTGCTGTCTTCCGTTTGCTGACGCTTGCGCAAGGTGGGCGAGCCTTCTTTTTTCTGCAAGTTTCGGCGGTTGCTCATCACCATCTGCAAGCGCGACTTCACGTCGTCAAATTCCGAAGTCGAAACCAGGTACTCGCCCTTTTGGGGGAAGGTTTTCATTTGCTGCGCGAGCTTGACAATCCGGTCGGGAGAAGGCGGATGATCCATAAAAACCTTCGGCGCGCTCTCCGGCACTCGCCGCTCGTCGTTGATGACTTTGGCCCAAATCGAAATATAGGTCTGGGGGTCGTAGCCGGCTTTGTAGAGGTACTGCAGGCCCAGGTAGTCGGCTTCCGCCTCGTCGTCGCGGCTGAACTTCAAAAACGCCATCGGGACGCCGTTCATGTAAGCTTCCATGACGCCGTAATAGACGCCGTAAGTCATGGGGGTAAACATCAGGGGAATCATGGCGAATTGCAGGATTTCCTGCTTGGTCATCGTGGAAGCCCAGTGGCGCGCCGCCACGTGGGCGATTTCGTGAGCCATGACGCCCGCGATCTGCGACTCCTCATCGGCCTCGAGAATCAAGCCTGAGTTTACATAGAGGAATCCCCCTGGCAGCGCCATCGCGGTGATGCCGGGAGAATCAATCACCTTCACCGTGAGGGGCACTTTCAGGTCGGAATTCCGCGCCAGGTTCTGCGCCACGCGGTTGACGTATTCGTTGACCACCGGGTCCGTGATGATTTTCGCGGACTTGTCAATTTGCGACGCGTATTCCTTGCCGGCCGCAATCTCTTTTTCCTCGGAGATCAGGCTGCGGTGGGCGACCCGGCGGTTGCCGATTTCATTGGGGTCGTTCTTTTTGTGGTCCCCGGCCCAACCCGGAAGAGCTGACGCGAGAAAAAGCAGACTCAGCGCCAAAGACGTGGTGGCTCGATGTTTCATAGGGTGGACCCTCCCAGCGCGTTCGTCCCGATTATACATCCTTGGCGTTCACATGGCCTCATCTTTATCGGCTTCAGATTCAGTCCCTTATCCTTGGTTTGCCTCACAGTCATATGGATTGCCGGGGAGGGAAATTGGTTGTACGATGCGGGAGTTAAAGGCAAAGCGCCAAAATCTTGGATCGTGGCCGCCTCGCGGCGGTCCATGACGCCGGGTTGATTTGCGATCTTTGGGCGGTCTATGACCGCCGCGTTCATTTTCGATCCTTTCTTCGGCGGTCCCCGGCCCCCCGGGGTAAACTCCGCCCGCCGCCACAGTTGCTATTGACTCCCGAGGACCGGCAAGGATAGATTTAGATCAACCGCCTCTCCCGGTGTGGCGGAGGTGGTTCGAAAGTCTGCGAGGCGCGGCAGGAATTCTTAAATTGAGGAGTTGAAACTCGTGGCCGTTTCCGCCATTCAGTTGGGACAGCTTTGGAAGTTGAACGAGACCGGCGACACTTGGCTGGTAACGAAGATTTACTCCGAAGCCTTTTCTTCCTACGCCATGCTTCGCAAGGTAGGCGGCGCGGAGGCCGATGTGCGCCGCGTCAAAGTGGACCGCGGCGGCGACGGCGTCTCGCTCCCCGGCTACACCATCGCGCAGGAGGCGGAGGCCTTCTAGCGATGTCCGCACAGCAATTCGCTGTAGCGGCGGTCGGAGTTTACCCCGGCGGGGCCGGGGACCGCCGTGTTCATTCTTGATCTTTTCGGCGGTCATAGACCGCCGCTACAGTCTCCGAACGTCTCTCCGGAATGTCCACATCCATCCTCGAACTCGTCGGGCGATTCGTCATTTCTGTCATCTCGGCCGGCGGCTATGCTGGCATCGCCCTTCTGATGGCCATTGAGTCCGCGTGCATTCCGCTGCCCTCGGAAGTCATCATGCCATTTTCCGGGTACCTGGTTTCTCTAGGCCGTTTCAGCTTGGCGGGCGTGGCGCTGGCGGGCGCTTTGGGCTGTAACGCGGGGTCCCATCGCGACCTGGACATCGCAGACCGCTTCTTTGCCCGCTCCGGCGAAGGCGCCGTCTTCCTGGCGCGCCTGCTGCCCGTGGTGCGGACCTTCATCGCTCTTCCAGCGGGAATTTCGCGCATGAACGTGGCGCGTTTCCATATTTACACCTTCCTCGGATCTTTGCCGTGGTGCTGGGCATTGGCCTACTTTGGCATGAAGCTTGGGCCGCGCTGGGTGGTTCTAAGGGAATACTTTCATCGCTTCGACGCCGCCATCGTTGCGGTGGGCGTGGTCCTGGCCGCATGGTTCGTCTATCACCGCTGGAAAAACCGCCTGGGGGCGGAATCGCGGTAGCCTCGGCCGCTCCGATTCATATGATTTTGTTTCTGCTCTGCCTTCTCACCGCGGCTATAGCGGTCTGGCTTTTGCATCTTTCGGCTCGCGCGCCGGAGCGGCGTCATGGCTGGGCCGCACTTTGGCGCCTGGCCTCTCTCATCGGCTTGGTACGCATTAGCGCCCTCTTGATAGGCCAGGCTGCATATCGCCATCCGGGCCCCGCGCAAGTGCCTGGTTATCTCCTCCAAATGCTCGGCCTGCCAGAAATCGTTTTTGTGAGGAGCGCGCGGTTTGAACCGCGCCGCTGGGCAGTATTGGCTAGCACAGTCTTGGCCCTTAGCAGCTTTGTCTGGGCCGCTCTGCTGATCTGGGTGGCCAACCGGATTCGACCAGAAGGCGTAAACCGGCCGAAAAATTAAAGAGCCAGCGGCTGTAAGCCCCTGGGTTCGCGCGAGCCTGGCCAACAATTAGGGGGAAGTTTCTCCCGAATGTTTGGCGAGGATTTCTTTGGCCCGCGCCACCATCTTGTCGGCCTCTCCGGCGCGGCCGGTTTTGCGCAGCAACGCGGCGTAATTGGTCAGCGCGTGGGCGACGTCGGGGTGTTCCGGGCCTTCGGTCTTCTCAACGATGGCGACTGAACGCTTGAACAGCGGCTCGGCCTGCGCATACCTCCCCTGGGAGTAATAGAACGACGCGAGATTGTTCAGGCTCGTGGCCACGTCGGCGCTTTCGGGACCTGAGGCCCTTTCCCAAATGTGAAGCGACTGCTGGTAGAGTGGCTCGGCTTCGCCGGGCTTCGAGTCGGCGTCGTAGGCGAGCGCGAGGCTGTTCATCACTTTGGCCGTATTCGGATCATCCGGGCCGAGGGACTTCTGGGAAATCGCGAGCGAGTGCGCATAGACTTTTTCGGCCTCCGCGTAACGGTGCTGGTCGTAGTAAAGGTCGCCGAGGTTGTTCAGAATCGGCGCCGAGTAAGGCTGGTCCGGGCCCATGGTTTTTTCAACCATGGTGAGCGCGTGCAGATAAAGCGGTTCGGCGTCCGCAGCTTTGCCTTCCTGGACGAGCAGCGAGCCGAGGTTGTTCATCGCATGGGCGATGAGCGGATGATCGGGTCCGAAATTTTTGTCCCAGATCTTAAGCGCCTGGCTGTAATGGCCCGCGGCATCGGCATAATTCCCCCGAGCGCGGTCAATCTCTCCCATGGCTTCGAGTCCCGTTGCGACCAGCGGATCGCCGCCTTTGCCCGCCTTTTGGAGCAGGGTAA